>JBEKIN010000246.1:0-12334 GCA_050011735.1 Acidobacteriaceae bacterium
GGGCTTGGCGACGATGTGGCCGTATTTTCCGGTAGCGAGGACTTTTTGATAGCCGGCGAAGGCATCGGCGGTGGGTTTGTCGCCGGGTTCGCGTAGCGGGCCGTGGTCGATGAAAGTGCCGACGGGGATGCGGTCGACGAGCTGCGGGACGCCTCCGGTGTGGTCGACGTGGTAGTGGGTGAGGAGGACGTAGTCGATGTGGTCAAGGCCGGCGCGTTTGGCGGCGGCGACGATGCGGTCGGCGTCGCGGCCCTGATAGTCGGGCCAACCGGTATCGATGAGGAGGGAGTGGTGGTCGGGGGTGACGAAGAGAGTGGACTGGCCGCCTTCGACGTCGATGAAGAAGATCTTCAAGTCGCCTGTGGGGCGCTGGGCGCGGAGGGTGGCTGAGGAGGCGAGGAGCAGGCAGGCGAAGAGGGCGAGGGGGCGCGTGAAGGGCAGCGCAGACTTCATAGAAGGCTCCGAGGGGCGAGATTTCTCGACCGAGACATCATAGACCGCGGGTTCAAAAAGCGGACAGCGGATAGCGGATAGCGAACAGATAAGCGGCGGGCTGCCGTGCGGATACTTTGCCAGGGATGACGGATTCGTCAGCCGAAGTGGAGGAAGCCGAGGGCGGTGGCGACGACGCCGGCGAGGCCGAAGACCATCCCCATATACCAGTAACCGCGCTGGCGGGTGAGCAGGGTGATGGAGGTGATGACGAGGCCGATTTCGAGGAGAGCTTCGCCGAGGTCGAAGCGGTCGGCGCGGTACTCGGCCTTGTGGACTTCTTCTTCCTGCTCGCGGGCGGCGACTTCGGTGTCGGCGAGGTCCTGGTTCCACTTCTGCAGGTGGGCCTTGTAACCGTCGGTGATCTTGTCGGCGGAGGCCTGATCGCGGATGGGCAGCGTGGCGAGCATGTCGGAGATCAGCTGGGTATCGTACTGGCGGATTTTGTGCGCCTGGTAGAGGTTCCATTCGTCTGTGGCGCGGGCCTGGAAGAGCACAGCCTCGGTGTGCGAGCGGTGGCCGAGGACAGTGACGATGGCGACAACCACCGCCAGTACGCTGATGGTGAAACTGACGGGGTGCAGGCTGGGTTCACCTGCGGCATGTTCGTGCTGCTCCTGGAGTTCGCTGGCTTCGCTCGGGTCCATAGGGTCTTTCGTGAGGGTGCAGGGGACAGCGTACAGGGGACAGGGCAGAGTGGCAAGGATGTCGGTGTAGTGGAAGGGGGACGGGGATCAGCGCTGTTTGGCAGGGGCGGAGACGCTGGCAGTGGAGTTCTCGGACTGGAGGACACTGACAATGCGGGTGCGGAAATCGTCGTAGGTGGGAGCGCCGTCAATGGCGCCAAGGGTGGCCGCGTTCCCGCCGAAGTAGCTTACGAGGGCAAAGCGGTGCAGGGTTGAGCCGACGACGTCGGGATGCTGCTGGTGATAGGCGGCCTGATCCTGATCGTCGGCGGCGAAGGCGTAGGAGCCGAGAAGCGCGCCTTTGTCGTCGAATTCGTTAAAGCGGTAAAAGATGTGATTGGGGCCCTGGGGATCGAAGTATTCGATGGCATCGATGGTTTTGTCACCGGCGTGGAATCGTTCGATGACAATGCCGTTGGTTTTGGCGGCGGAGGGATGATGGCCGTCGGCGTGGTATCCGCGGAGGATGGAGCGCTCGATGTCACGAGACCGGCGATCACCGGTTTCGGCGTAGGCCTCGAGCAGGCCGGCATGGACATCGGTGCTGCCGGGCCAGGCAGCCTGGGCGTTGCGGAAACAGACAAGGGCCTCGTCGGGCTTGCCATAGTCGAGCAGAAGCGTGCCGATCATGAAGCTGGCTTCGGCATTGCCGGGATGGGCGTTGAGGATGGCTTCAGCCCCGCTTAGGGCCTGCTGGCGGTTGCCGTTGAGGAGATCACCGCGGACGGCGGCGAATTCTGATTCGACCAGGGGCGAGGAGGATCGGGGCGGAGGGGGGGAGCAGATGGGACGCTGCGCCTGCGCCATGGCGATCGAGGGAGATATGGCGATCAGGAGGGCCGTGGAAAGAAATTTCATCCGCTACCTCGGGGGCTGGGGGAGACCCGGTCGTGCCAATAGTATGCGGCTTTGTGAATCAAAAGGCAGCCAAAAAGGATGCCTGCGTGGGGGTGGGGAATACAGGGCATAAAAGGAGAAGCCCTTTATTTTTGTGCTGGGAAGGCTGGCGAGGTGTCGGTTTAGAGGCGGAAATAGAGGCCGATCATGGGTTCGGCGGTGTGAGTGAAGGTGTCGGTGGAGGTGAAGATCTTCGTCACATTCGGGGCGGAATAGAGGTTGCCGCGGTATTGGAGGCGGAGGCCGATGTGGGGGAGGAGACCCCAGTCGAGGCCGGCACCGTAGACGTAGACGGGTTTGTAGGAGGTAGAGGTGGGTGAGGTGGAAGTGGTTACGGTGCCGGGGCTCGCCGGGCAGGTGGTCGCGCCGCAGGGACTCGTGGTGTAGACCGTGGCCTGGCCGTTGGCAGGCACATCGAGGAGAAGGCCGACGCCGAGGACGCCGAAGGGGCGGAGGTTGGCGATGTGGACAGAAGGGGTCCAGTCGGCGGTAACTTCGTGGGCGTTGGCGCTGACGGACTCCGTGGAGATGTCGCAGCCGAAAGCGGGACAGCCGCCGGGCTTGGTGACGTAGGTCTGGTTGGCGCGGTTGAAGGAATAGGTGGCTTCGAAGCCGAGGATGGGGTTGGAGATGTGGCGCACTTCGACGAGGCCGCCGGCCTGATTGGCGGGGCTCTGCTGGGTTCCGTCGCCGGTGGTGGTTCCGCTGAAGGCGCCGTAGGCGCTGAGGGAGATGCTGGTTTGGGCAAGAGCGACGCTGGGGGCGAGGGTCGCGGCAAGTACGGCGGTCAGAAGGAAGAAGGACGGATGAATCGGTGCGATTCGCATGAGGGTCTCCGGAGTTAGATGCAGTGCGGAGCGGGATTCTGGCCCCGTAACCCGATTTGACGCGAATCGGGGGATTTTGTTGTCCGCGGGCTATCGGCTGGGGCTGTGCTGCATTGGAGTGCGGGCTTCGCGCAGGAGATACCAGGAACCCATGGCGATGCAGAGCGCGGCGAGAAGCGCGCCGGTGACGGCAAAGGTCTCGGCGGATCCGGTGAGGAGCGGAGCAAAATCGGCGTGGAAGGAAGGCTTCCAGTTTACGGACGCGGGCAGGGCGCGGTGCGAGAGGGACCAGAACAGAACGGCCGGCACGTACACGCAGGTGAGCGCTCGCAGAGCGCGGAACCAGAAAGCAGCGCGGCTGCGCAGGTGCAGGCGAGCGCGGCGGCGGGCTTCAAGCCACACATGGGCAGCATCGGGAGGGCGGTTGGCGGCGTTCATGCGAGAGGAATCTTCGAGGAGAGCCGCGGTGACCGCACGGGTTTCAGAGCAGGCCGGGCAGGATTCCGCATGATGCTCGAGAGCAGAAGGCCAGAAGCCGGTGCGCACGGCGCGGGAGACGCCGGATTCGTGTTCACAGCGGAGAGCGGTCATACGAACCTCTTTTGCGGGAGGTGTTGCGCAGGGCCATCCGGCGCCAGCAGATGAGCGGCCTTACGGCGCGCGCGGAAGAGCAGGATTTTTATGCTGAGGGGACGGAGGCCGGTGGCGGCGGCGATTTCCTCGTGGTTCATGCCTTCGACGTAGGCGAGCCATAACAACTCGCGCTCGCGCGGCTTGAGCTGGCGGAGCGTGGAACGGACGTCGAGGCAGGTTTCGAGGTTGGGGGCGCAGGAGCGTTCGGGAACATCGGGGACCATTGCGTCGATGCGGCTGCGGCCGCGATCGTGGATGAGATTGGTCGCGATGCGGAAGAGCCAGGAGCGAGTTTGCGATTCATCCATCACGGGGCGCCTGCGCATGAGGTAGCGGCAATAGGTCTCCTGAAGAAGGTCGTCAGCGACGTCGGGACGACGGCAGACATGGAGGAGGTAGGCGCGGAGCGGCGGAGAGGTTGCGTCGTAGAGAGCACGGAAGTCCGCCTCGTCGAGGGCGCCAGCCTGCGCGTCGAACATGAGGCTCGCGATGCCAGGAGTTCTTTCCATGCCTTGACGTACGCTTTCACGCCGCTCCGGGTTCCCTTTCTTCTGCAGCAGAACCGGATCAGGAGCGGGCAGCCGGTTCTGTCAACCCCAGCGCGCGATAGAGGTACCACGAGACGAAGGCGGCGACTTCAAAGGCGATGCCAAGCGCGAGAGCGAGGACGCCGGGAACGATGGTGTCGGAATCGACCGCGCCCATGGCGCGCAGGATACAGAGGGCAGATCCCAGGAAGATGATCACAATACCCCAGCGGACGCAGGCGAGCATGGGGCCAAAGGGCGTCTCCTGTTCGAAGCGGATACCGGTGAGGAACTGCTTTCCGGCTTCGGTTTGGGCATAGGCGGCCATGTTTTGCGCGGAGTCGAAACGGGAGAGGAGGATGGTTTGCACATCGGCCTGTACACGGGCCATTCTGAGCTTGCGCACCGACGAGAAGATCGTCCAGGTGATGAAGCTGATGGTGCCGAAGACGGCGATGAGAGCAACTACGTCGGTCTGCATGGTCTTACCTCTTTCTCAGAATTTCCATTGCACCGAGTAATACGGAGATGAGGGGGGATTGGTTAACAGTTTTTTTAGGGGCACCATTTCTGGGGGCGAACGAGGATGAGCGGCTCTGATTTATGCTGATGCGGCGCCGGTTTCAGGAGGGATGATGACGAGAATGCTGCGGGTGGTCGCGATTGCGGCTTTGACGATGGGTGCGGGATGGGGCGTTGCGCAGGCGGGTCCCGCGGTGCAGCAAGGCGACTATGTCGCTCACGATTTTCATTTCGGGTCGGGCGAGTCGCTGGCGGAAATGAAGCTGCACTACCGTACGCTGGGCGCGCTGCATCGCGATGCGCAGGGGCACGTGGACAACGCCGTGCTGATCATGCATGGGACGGGTGGAACGGGTGCGCAGTTCCTGGCGCCGTATTTTGCGGGGGTGCTGTTTGGACCGGGGCAGCTGCTGGATGCGACGAAGCACTACATTGTGCTGCCGGACGACATTGGGCATGGCGGGTCGGCGAAGCCGAGCGACGGGATGCATGCGCATTTTCCCAAGTACGACTACGACGACATGGTGGCGGCGGAGCATCTGCTGCTGACGGAAGGGTTGCACGTCGATCATCTGCGACTGATTTTGGGGACGTCGATGGGGTGCATGCACTCCTGGGTATGGGGCGAGACATATCCGGATTTCAGCGATGCGCTGATGCCGCTGGCGTGCCTGCCGGTGCAGCTTGCGGGGCGAAATCGGATGATGCGGAAGATGGCGATGGATGGCATCACCGGGGATCCGGCGTGGAAGGGCGGCGACTATACTGCGCAGCCGCCAGGACTGCGGACAGCGCTGGAGATGCTGATGATCATGTCGTCGAGCCCGCTGCAGATGCAGGAGCACCAGCCGACGCGGGACGAGGCCGACGCGTATCTGGAGAATTTTCTTAACTCGCATTTTTCGACGACGGATGCGAACGATTTTCTCTACGCGTTCAATTCATCGCGCAACTACGACCCTTCGGCGAAGCTGGAGACGATCACAGTTCCGGTGATGGCGGTGAATTCGGCGGACGACTTCATCAATCCGCCGGAGCTGAACATCATGCCGGAGATGATCAGGAGAGTGCCGCGCGGCAAATATGTGCTGCTGCCGATTACCGAGCAGACGCGCGGACACGGGACGCACACGATGGCGGCGATCTGGCAGGGTTACCTGGCGGAGCTGCTGCAGGAATCAGCGAAGTAAGTGCAGGCCTTCCTTGCCCTTTCGGTCCTCCCGTTCGGATTTAGTTCACGGTGAGGGTTAACGTGGTGCCGGCTGTGAGGCTAGCGGTCGTCGTGTCAGTGCCGACGAGCGTGATGGAATAGGCGCCCGTGGCGACTTCGGTGCTGGTCGGATTGGTTGTGGAACCGGAGCCGGCGGTGCCGCTACTGCTGCCGCATCCGGCGGAGAAGCCGAGCATTGCGACGAGGACGAGGCAGCTCAGGACCGACCAGGCTTTCCTCGATTTTCTGAACCCGAGGAACAGAATGCCGGCCAGGGCCGCGGCGCTGATGGGGATGGATTTGCGCAACGGCGGTTGATTGTCGGGAGAAGAAGCCGCGCGGGTGGCGCTGCCGCGAGCGAAGGAGTGCGCGCCCGAGACGCCGCTGCATGCGCTCTGCGAGGTGTAGATGGTAAGCGTAGCGGTGGCTGTCGCTCCCGCCGTGACCCCAGCGTTGTTGATCGTGTAGCAGCCGTAGGTATTGAGCGAAGTGCTGGTCGAAGTGAGCGCGAAGCTCACGGTCCCGGCGTACGAATTCACGGAGACGACGCTGACGGTGGAGGTGCCGGAATTCCCCTGGGTGACGGTTACATTTGTTGCGGAGATCGTGAAGGATCCGCCGGAAGAGCCGCCACCACCACCGCCTCCAGAGCTGCCGGTCCACGCGCTCATCAGATTATTGAAATCGACCGATCCGAGGCCGGTGGCCTCGTCGTAGCCGGTGCCTGCCAGATACTCGGTGGTTGCCGGGGAGGCGCAGTAGCTTGACCCCGCGGTGCATTCATTTCCGCCGCTGGTGATGTCGTGGAAGGCAGAGGCATAGGTGGAGGAGTTGGAGGCGAGCGAGTAGAGGGTGCTGCTGGCAACGCCCTGACCGCTGGAATTCTCTTTCTGGTTGATGATGGCGATCATGCCGGCAAAGATCGGCGTGGCGAAGCTGGTGCCTCCGGCGGCGGTGAGGCGGTGAGGTCCTGCGTGGCAGAGTCGCGGAAGCCGGAATTGCAACTGGCCTTTTGCCCGCTGTTCCAGGAGGAGGTATCGCTGGTGCAAAAAAGGTAGGGCGCGTTATCCGGCGAGGAGTCGAGCGAGACATCCGGCACGAGACGAAAGCTGCCGGAGGAGATGCCGCTGACGCCTTTTTGCCAGCTGGGGCGCGGGGTGAGCGTGCTGACGCCTCCTCCGCCGGAGGAGAGCGCAAAGAGGGCTCCGTATTGCGAACCGATGGCGGCGCTGTCATCGTTCCATGCCTGCTCGGGAATGTAGGAGAGTGCGGAGCTGATGACGTCGCTGCCGCTGGCGGATTCCCAGTAGGTGGTGTTGGAGGCGGCTACGTCGGCCGCTGGAAACTCGGTTCCACCAACACCGACAGCATAGGCGCTGCTGGCGGGATAATTGACGGCGAGGACTTCCATGGCCGCAGTTACGCCGCTCTTCGAGGTCGGATCGTAGCAGGCGGTTGAGCCGGTGTCACCGGAGGCGGCGACGACGGTCTGCCCCTGGCTGGCGCCCTGCTCCATGATCCCTTCCAGTGTGGAGTAGTCAGTGGAGGTCAGGCTGGGTTCGCAGATACCGTAACTAATGTTAATGATGGGCGCGGTTTTCTCGTCGACAGCGTACTGCAGCGAATCGAAAACGCTGTAGCTCTGGTTATTGCCGACGTAGACGAAGTCGATGGTAGCGCCGCGGGCGATGCCACTGGAGTATTCGAGGTCGAGGTCGGACTCGGCTTCGTCACCGGCGGAGATGGCGGCGGTCCCGGAGTTGGGCACGAGGATGATATTGGGCGCGGCAACGGTGAGGCCGGCCGCGGTCTGAAAGGCTTCGATATCGGAGACGAGAATTTCGGACTGGCCGACGACGGCGATGGACTGGCCGGAGCCGGTGTAGCCGGAGTTATACGCGGCGTTGATGTCGTAGATGGTGGCGACGTCTTTAGGGGTGAGGAAGTGCGCGCCGGTCTGAGCCGACGTGAAAGCGGGCGACGGACGGAACTGGGGGCGCGGGCGGAAGTCGTCGAGATTGCGGACGGAGCGAACCACGCCAAGCAGCGCTGAAGGGATGGAGAGATCGGTTGCGTTGGCGAAGTGGGTTTCGGCTCCGATCTGGTAGCGGTGCATCTCAGTCTGGAAGGCGTTCTCGATCTGAGCGGAGGTTCCGGAGAAGGCGATGCTGGTGCGGCTGTTGGCGACGCGCTCGATGTTGAAGCCCTCAGACTCGAGCCAGATCTGGATTTTGGCGAGGTCGCCGTCGCTGAGGCCGAAGCGGGTGGCATACTGCGCGGGCGTGAGCCACGCGTGGTACTCGGGGGAACCTGGCGTTTGCTGCGCCTTGACCAGCGCGTCGAGCTGCGCCTGCTGCTCGGCGGTCGGCTGGAAGTAGATCGTGACGCCATTGAGGGGTGCGGCCGGATCGAGACGGCCGATGTCATAGCCCGCGGCGATGCGGGGATTGATGGAGCCGGGGAGGGCGGCGGCGGAACTGGCGTCGATCTCCTGGAGGGTTCGGTTGGACTGCTGAGCGGAGGCAAGAGTCGTGGTAAGAAGAGCAGCGAAAATCATGCCTGAAAGCGGGCGATGGAACGACGAACGCATTGGGGGAACCTCGCTAAAAAGAAATGCAGGAGGCAGAGCAATACTTCCAGGCACAGCAGCACAGGTTGCATATTTAGACGCCGCCAGGCCGCAATTTGTTACGCGGAGCTGTCAACAAATTAAGGGTTTATTAAGGGCTTGCGCGGTCCGACCCGGGCGGTGGTTTTCTCTCTTCTTCGAGTCTAACTTTAGCCTTTACTCTGCGGAATCAAAAACTTGCTGCCGGGCGAGGTTATACTCGGTTCCACTCCAAAAACCGAGGTGGATCGATGGCTTTTCTTTCGCGGGGCCGATTGGCAGGATTCGCAGTATTCGTAGCAGCAGCAAGCACAATTTCAGGCGCACTGGTCGCGCAGGAGAAAACCAGCGAACGAGGCGGTGAAGCCAGGGCCGCGGCAAGCAACGCCACCACTGTTGCTGCGCCGGATTCGATCACTGAAGGTACCGTGACGGTGAGCGGGCAGGCGATCGCGTATCGCGCAGTGGCGGGCACGATCACGGTGGGTGCGACCGACCAGCAGGATGCGACACTGGCCTTCGATGGAAGCCTGCTGCCGGACTCGGGCGTGAAGGCTCCGACGGATCCTGCCGAGGCGCCGCCGACGGCGCGCATCTTTTATGTGGCGTACTTAAAAAAGGACACGACGGACGAGAGCCATCGGCCGGTGATGTTCATCTACAACGGCGGGCCGGGGTCGGCGACGATGTGGCTGCACCTGGGCACGTTTGGGCCGAAGCGAATCGTGTTGCCGGACGTGGATCATCAGGAGGGCGCACCGTATAACGTCGTGAGCAATCAGCATTCGCTGCTGGATGCCAGCGATCTGGTGTTCATCGACGCGCCCGGGACGGGCTTCAGCCGCACGTTTGGAAAGGAGCGCGGGAAAGCCTTCTATGGCATCGACCAGGACGGACAGGCGTTCAGCCATTTCATTCGGAAGTTCCTGACGAAGTATGACCGCTGGAATTCGCCGAAATATCTTTTCGGCGAGAGCTACGGGACGCCGCGCTCGGCGGTGCTGGCTGCCGATCTGCAGGGCGTGGATCTGAACGGGGTCATTCTGCTGTCGCAGATTCTCAGCTTCGATAACTCGATCGACGAGCCGACCCGGAATCCTGGTGTGGATCAGGCGTATGCGCTGGGGCTGCCTACGTTTGCGGCAACCGCGTGGTATTTCCACAAGCTGGCGAATCCGCCGACGGCGCTGCGGCCGTTCCTCGATGAGGTGGAGAAGTATGCGCTGGGCGACTACATGGCCGCGCTGCTGAAGGGCAGCGAACTTTCGGACGCAGAAAAGCAGGCCGCGGCGGAGAAACTGCACGGCTATACGGGGCTGCCGGTGGATTACCTGATGCGCGCGAATCTGCGGGTGACGGGCGGCGACTTCTCCAAGGAATTGAAGCTCGACGATAATACGACGATCGGGCGGCTCGATACGCGCTATCAGGGACCGGATGTGAATCCGCTGAGCGAAGGCGCGGAATACGATCCGCAGAGCGACGCGATCACATCGGGCTGGCTGGCGGCGATCAACGGATACCTGCGTAATGACCTGAAGTATGGGATGCAGGAAACGTATTTCCCCAACGGGCGCATGGGCGGGGACTTCAACTGGGACATGCATCACAGCGCGCCGGGCTTCGGGCGCGGGTTTGGCGGCGATGAGAGCGGGCCGAACGTGATGCCCGATCTGGCGTACCGGATGAAGATGAATCCGAAGATGAAGGTGTTTCTTGCCGGCGGATACTTCGATCTGGCAACGCCGTATTTCGAAGGCGAATTTGAAATGCATCATCTGCCCATGCCGAACAAGCTGCAATCGAACGTCAGCTATCACTACTACGAAGCGGGGCACATGATCTATGTGAAGGAAGATGTGCTGAAGCAGTTTCACGCCGATGTGGAGGCCTTTGTCCATGCGACGGAGAGCGGGCAGTAGTGCTTAAATACGCCGCTGAAATTATGCGCATCGCAGCGCAACCTCGGGCAGCGGAGCGGGTCTGGAAGAACAGGTCTGGGAAGGCAGGTTCGGAACGGTGAGCGCAAGCGAGCCGTTCGACTCGTCGCACCGGGCGA
The DNA here is from genome assembly GCA_050011735.1 of Acidobacteriaceae bacterium. GTDB lineage: Bacteria > Acidobacteriota > Terriglobia > Terriglobales > Acidobacteriaceae > Palsa-343. The sequence goes on from JBEKIN010000246.1 coordinate 10,462, forward strand.
CTTGCCGATGGCAGGTTCGTGCCCGGCGCGACAAAGAACGAGCAGCCATGACCCGCTCGAATCTGTTCCCATGGAGGGCAGCACAAAGGGTCGATGACGAATTCCCTTCCCCAGACTTCTTAACCCACGCAGCACGAAAGGAAAATCGTGATGAAGAAGATTCTGTGTTTGGCGCTCGTGTTTCTGCCGGTTGCACTGATAACCGGATGCTCGCATCCTCAACCGGTGGTCGTTTATGCATCACCGCCGGCGTACAGCGAAGCGGCGCAGCAGGGCTACCGTGATGGCGTTGCGGCTGCGCAGCGCGACATTCACAACGGACTCGGGCCCGATGCGAGCCGGCATCCACGGTTCCGGAATCCTCCGGTCCCGCCGCCGTTACAGGAAGATTTTCGGCACGGCTTCCGTGAGGGGTATCAGGCCGTGTTTCATGGCGGGCCTGGGCCGGGCTACTGAGGCTGGTCTACAGCGTCAGTCCCTCATTGTGGGAGGGCCCTCATCGTGAGGTCGAAGTCGACGTTGATCTGGGTGTGGACCCGGACGGGCTTGCCGTTGATGAAGTACGGCTTGTAACGCATGCTTTTGGCTTCGGCCAGGGCTGCGTCCTGGAGCAGAGGCGGTCCACTGAGGACGTGGACGTTCTCCACCGTGCCGGCTTTGGAGATGATCGCGTCGACGACGACCCGTCCCTGGACGTTACGGAGCTTGGCGAGCACCGGATATTGAATGGGGTCGCTGGAGATTCTCATGGCGTTGGCCTCCTCGGCTGGGAGGGTGACGACCTGGTCGATGGAGGACGGCGCTGGGGTCGTCGGGGATTGCGTGACGGGCGGAGCGGTCGGTTTTTGGCTGGCGATGGTGGGCTTCGGAGTTGGGGTGGTTGCGGGTGGAGTGGATTCGGCGGTGGCGGTTGGGCTTGAGTTGGCGGTGGGTGTTGGGGCCGGTGTGGAAGGAGTTGGGCTGGGCGCGGGTTCCGTCGATGCGATTGGCGATGGGACTTTGACCGGTTCGTTCAGGGAGTGGACGATGATGAGGATGAGGACGAGTCCGACGACGAGCGGGACGGTGATGGCGAGGATGTTGATGTAGCGGCGAAAGCCGGTGGGCTTCGAGTCGTCGGCGTGGGTTTCGAAGGCACGGCTGGATTCGGGTTTGCGGGGCGAGTCGGGCATGCGAGGCGGCCAGTTTACCGGATTTGCAGGGCGACCGAAGGCCGGGCGTTTCCGGTACTTAAGTTATGGGAATGCACCCCACCCCCCACCCCCCCTCCCCCCGGGGTACTGGCAAGTTGTTGGTTCCATAGTGGTGATTTAGTACCGTGAATCAGGTATTACCCTGCCTGGTGGCGTTCAGCGTTCGGCGTTGGGCGTTCAGAAACCCCATCCTGCCCCGCACCTCCCCTCCCAGTTCTGACAATAGAAGAGCTCTGCGGGCAGGAAGCCGGCAGATCTGCACTTTTCCTATCTCAGAACTGCAAAGGGAGAAAGCTACAAAAGAAAAGGACCGTCGCTGTGGACAGTCCTTTCCCAACTGTATTGATGGTTGCAGGGCGCGGGGAGAGAGTGCAAGGGGAATCGGAGGGTGGGGGGGTACGAGGGTACCGCGCTGTATTCTTGAGCCAGCCATGGCGAAACGGTCGCAGAAAAAGAAGGTGAGTGAGCCGACGAAGCGGTTTGTGCTGGGGCGGGAGGAAATCGCGGCGATCCAGGCGGTGGAGGGACTGAAGCTGAGCCCCGAGGGCGAGCAGCGGCTGAAGGAGACGGAGGGTCTGAGTCCGGAGGAGCGGATAGCGGTGATCATCGCCGCTTATAAGGCCAAGGCAGCCCAAGGCCGTTGATGGGTCGAGCGACAGAAGGGATCAACAACCGACGGC
>JBEKIN010000247.1:0-6706 GCA_050011735.1 Acidobacteriaceae bacterium
GAAGCGGCTTCCGAGATTTCTGAAATCAAATTGTCGATGCCCAACAAGCACTGCAACCTCGTGGATCTGTTGCCGTTTGGGGCCGATAATCCCAATCACATCTTTGTGCCGACCGATGAGCCGCACGGCTCGATTGAAGCGTGTGTGGGGAGAGCAGGTTGAGTCTTACATCGACGCGCGAGGCGTCGCGTGCAGGCATGGCCAGCGAAACTGCTGCCCGGCTGATGCATCGCAGCAAGTTGCTGGCGCAGTGCACCGAGAAGCCGGGAGAAATCCTGCGCACCTTCCTGTCGCCGGCCATGGACGAGGTTCATCGGACGGTACGGCCGTGGATGGAAGCTGCGGGCATGACGGTCGCTGTGGATCGGGCGGGGAATCTGCGGGGTTTGTATCCGGCGTTGGGAAGCGAGAACGCGCCGCGGCTGCTGATTGGATCGCACCTGGACACCGTTCCGAACGCGGGAGCGTATGACGGTGTACTCGGTGTGCTGATGGGTCTGGCGCTGGTGGAGGCGAGCGGTGAGCAGAAATATCCCTTCGCCATCGAGGTGCTCGGGTTTTCCGACGAGGAGGGGACGCGGTTTGGAGCCCCTTTTCTGGGCAGCCGCGCGGTGGTTGGGGAGCTGGAAGGCGGTCTGTTGGAATGCCTCGATGGCGAGGGAGTTTCCGTCGCTCGGGCGCTGCGGTCGTATGCGGCGCAGCGGCCGGAGACGGTTGCGGCAACGTTGTCCGACAAGAGCGCAGCGTATCTTGAGTTTCATATCGAGCAGGGGCCGGTGCTGGAGAGCAGGAATCTGGCGCTGGGAATTGTGGAGGGATTGGCTGGCCAGAGCCGCTGCAACGTGGAATTCCGCGGGCAGGCGGGACATGCAGGAACCAATCCGATGAAACTGCGCAAAGATGCGCTGGCAGGCGCGGCGGAGTGGATGACGGGAGTGGAGGTGATCGCGCGGCGTTTTGAGCATGGCGTCGCGACGGTGGGTCAGATTGTCGCGGAGCCGGGAGGCGTGAACGTGATTCCCGGCGTGGTGCGATGCAGCCTCGACGTTCGACATGCGGAGGACGCGGTGCGAGGCGTGATGGTGCAGGCGATCTTCGATGAGGCTCGTGCGGTCGCGGCGAGACGCGGGCTGCACGTGGAGGCCGCGCTGTATCACGAGCATGCGGCGGTGCGGCTGGATGGGGGCCTCGTAGCGCTGGCGGAGCGAGCGGCGGGGCAGGCCGAATATGCGACGATTCGGATGACGAGCGGAGCGGGCCACGATGCAATGGTGATCGCGCCCCACGTACCGTCGGCGATGGTGTTTCTGCGGAATCCCGGAGGCGTCAGCCATCATCCTGACGAGAGCGTTGCGGAAGAGGATGTGACGGCGGCGATCCACACGGGGCTTTGCTTCCTCGATGAATTTACGGCGTTCGTGAAAGGGAAGGAGTAACGTGCCTGGCGGAATCCACAATTTGGGGCATACGCGCAGCGTGCGCCGGCCGAGTTATCTGCTGCATTCGCCGGATACCTTTATTCGCACGCAGATTCCGGGGGCGAGCAAGGCCAGCGTCATCGTTCACGTTTCGCCTGCGATGGGAGCGGAGTTCACGCAATACACGGCGGAATTTGAGCCCGGCGGAGTGCTGGGCGCTGCGGCCGGAGAGCGATTTGTATATGTGCTGGAGGGAACCGTCACCGTGGACGCGGGCCCGCACAAGCACGCGCTGGCGAAGGATGGATATGCCTATATCCCGCAGGGTGTGGAGCAGCGTGTGGCGGCGATTGAGAAGGCGCGCGCGGCAGTGATTGAGAAGCCGTATCGTGTGGTGCAGGGAATCAGTGCGCCGGAACTGGTGGTGGGACACGAAGCCGAGGTGAAGTCGCAGGCGCTGATGGGTGATGACGCTCTACAGGTGCGTTTGCTGCTGCCGGACACGGTGGCGTTCGATTTTGCCGTGAATACGATGACCTATCAACCGGGCGCGGCGCTGAGCATGGTGGAGATTCACGTGATGGAACACGGGCTGCTCATGCTGGAGGGCGGGGGGATTTACCGGCTCGACGACGACTGGCATCCGGTGACGGCCGGGGATTTTATCTGGATGGCGCCGTATTGCCCACAGTGGTTCGGCGCTCTGGGGAAGACTCCGGCGAAATACCTCATCTATAAGGACTGGAATCGGCATCCGCTGAGGTGAGCATGAAAATCGAGGTGGATGAGGAGCGGTTGGCGCGGGAGATCGACGAGCTGGCGGCGATTACGGACGCGGAACCGCCAGCGGTGACGCGCGTAGTGTTCACCGAGCAGGACCTGCGCGCGCGGGCGTGGCTGACGGAGCGGTGCAGCGACGCGGGCTTGACGATCCGCGAAGACGCGGTGGGGAATACGTTCAGTCGCTGGGAGGGTCCACGGTCGGACCTGCCGCCGGTGGCCACCGGATCGCATATCGACGCGATTCCGAACGCGGGGAAATTCGATGGCGTGGTCGGAGTGCTGGGCGGGCTCGAAGCGATTCGGGCATTGCGGCGCAGCGGATTCATGCCGGAGCGTTCAATTGAGCTGATCCAGTTCACGGCGGAAGAACCGACGCGATTTGGGGTGGGTTGCATTGGCAGCCGGCTGCTGTCGGGCGTACTGGGTCCCGACGCGGATGAGTCGTTGCGGGGCAACGATGGCGAATCGTTGCGGACGGCGCGCACGCACGCGGGATTTACGGGCGACTTAGCCTCGGTGCGATTGCCGCACGGGCGTTATGCGGCTTTTGTCGAGTTGCATATCGAGCAGGGTCCGATTCTGGAGCGCGAAGGGATTCCGATTGGAATTGTCACGAATATTGTGGGACCGGCCAGCTTCTTTATCACGGTTGAAGGGCAGGGTGGTCACGCGGGCGGCGTGCTGATGCCGGAGCGGCACGACGCTCTGTGCGGAGCTGCGGAACTGATTGTGAAGATCGAGGCTCTGGCGCAGGGCTCGGGATCGACGGATACGGTGGCCACGGTGGGGATCTGCGAGGTGCATCCGGGGGCGATCAACAGCATTCCGAGCCGGGTGAGGCTGGGGGTCGATCTGCGCGACACGGATGGGAAGCGGCGTGATGGGGTGCTGAACCTGATTCAGAAGTCGGCACAGGAGATTGCGCAACAGCGAAGGTTACAAATTACGACGCAGATGCTGAATGCGGACGAGCCGGCAGCCTCGTCACCCGAGGTTCTTGCGGCGATTGCACGCGGGTGTCTGGAAGAAGGGTTGCAGTCGAGGAGGATTGTGGCTCGCGCGTATCACGACTCATCGTTTATGGCGCAGATTGCACCCATGGCGATGATTTTCATCCCGTGCCGGGACGGCGTGAGTCATCGGCCGGATGAGTATGCCGCTTCGGAGCACATTGTTGGCGGAGTGAAGGTGCTGGCGCGGACGCTGGCAGAGCTGTCGTCCGCTCACTGAGAGTTGCAATCGTCGAGCGTGTAGGCGCTGGCCGGATCAATGGGATGCGGGATCAGCTTCAGATCGAAAAGCTGCGCGTACATGGCAGCCCAGCGGGCGGGATCCATGTGGCCGGTGTTGGCGGGATTGCCGCCGTCGACGAAGTGGCCGTCTTTGAGAGCTTGCCAGGTGAACTGCATTTGCTCCGGCGCCTGAGCGGGGTTGAGCTTCAGGAGATCCGCGTTGACGGCGTCGGGGTTCTGCATGTAATCCCGCCAGCCGCGGATGGAAGCGCGCGTGAACTTCGCTGCAACGTCGGGATGCTGCGCAAGGTAGCTGCGCGAGGTGAAGAAGACGCGGTAGGGCGAGTAGCCGGTATCGCTGATGAGGAGGGTGCGAATCTGCGCGCCGGCTTTGCGGGCGAAGAAGGGCTCGGAGGTGACGAAGATCTGTTGTATATAGCCGGGGTCGGCGAGGAAGTTGGCGATGCTGTAGGTGGCGGGAATTTCGCGTGCATTTTTGAGGTTGTAGCGGCGGACGATGTACTCGAACCAGGTGGCGCCGGCTTTGACGGCGATGGCGTGGCCGTCGAGATCGGTGAAGGAATGCACCGGGGAGTCGGCGCGGAGCATGATTCCCTGCGGATCACTCTGCAGCGTGGCTCCCACGGCGACCAGCGGCTCGCCCTGGGAATCCGCTTCGAGGATGCGATCAGAGGAGCCCATGGCGAATTGCGCCGCGCCCATGGAAATCTGCTGCTCGGCAACGTTGGTGGGGCCGCCGGGGAGGATGGTGACGTCGAGACCGTCCTGACGGTAGTAGCCCTTGAGCAGCGCGTCGTAAAAGCCGCCATGCTCGGGCTGCGGATACCAGTCGGTCTGGAAGGCGACGGGAATGAGGCCGCTGGCCGGACCGGTGCGATGGCAGCCGGAGATGAAGACCAGAAGGGTTGGGAAGAGGAGAGCGGCGCGGACGCGACCCATGTCCGAAGATTAGCACGGGGGGATCAGGGCTCTTCGCAGGCAAGTTGCTCGCCGAGCTTCGCAGCAAAACGCAGTAGTCGGCGATCGTTATTGGAGGCTGCGATGAGCTGCACGCCGCATTCAGGCGAGGGGAGGACGACGGCCGGATTTCCTCCCAGGCTCGCGGGTGTAGTGAGGCGCAGAATGCGAGCGCGCGATTCGGTGTGGTCGACTCCCGCGAGCAGGCGGCTCGTGGGCGACACCGGTGCAAGCAGAAAATCGAAGCGCTGGAAAAGCTGTTGGTGGTGGCTGCGGAAAGCAACGTGGCGCCGGCGGAGGTCCTGAATTTCGGATTCGCCGAGGGACGCGCCCCATGCGAGGCGGGCAGCGATGGTGGAGTCGAATTCGTGAAAGAAGCCAGCGTGGAGTTGTGCGGCTTCGTGGGCCTGGAGCGGGGCGTAGATGTCCCAGGCTTCGGACCAGAAAGGCGGGTTGAATGGCTCGAGTTGGGCAGCGGCGCGCCGGAGGCGAACCTGCCAGGCATCCAGAGCGTGGCGCACATCGGGCTCGCAGGTTTCGAGGAGGGGCCCGGTGAGAACACCGATGCGGATCGTTGGTGGCGCGGGATTCTCCGGGGGCAGGTCGAAGAGAGACTCGGCGAGGAGTGGCAGATCGCGCAGATCGCGGCAAAGCCAGCCGATGGTGTCGAAGGACTGCGCCAGATGGTAGCCGCCGGCCCAGTCGCCGATGCCGAGGGAGGCGCGGTAGCCGGCGAGTCCGCAAAGGGCGGCGGGAGCGCGCACGGAGCCTCCGGTGTCGGTCCCGATGGCGGCGAGGGCCGAGCCTTCCTGGATGGACGCGGCCGCACCGCTGGAGGAGCCGCCGGTGAGGACGCTGGAGTCGGCAGGCTGCAGGCAGTCGCCGTAGTCGCGATTTTCGCCGGTGATGCCGTAGGCAAGCTGGTGCAGGTGGGTTTTGCCGACGATGATGACGCCGGCGCGGCGGAGGCGGGCGGCGAGCCAGGAGTCTGCGGATGCGTCCTGTTTATGGGCCGAATAAAATTTGGAGCCGCTGCTTGTCGGGAATCCCGTGAGGTCGAAACAATCCTTAAGAGAGACCGTCACACCATGCAGAGGCAGGAATTCGTCGCCGGAGGCGGCGCGGTCGAGTTGTCGCTGGGCTTCGGCAAGGGTCCAGTCGGGGTCAAGGGCCAGGTAGGTATTGCGGCTGGCATTGCTGTTGGTGCGTGAGAGAGCGACGCGGGCTTGTGCGGCGGGGGCGGTTTCTCCAGACTTGTACCCGGCGAGAAGCGCGGCGACAGGCGACGGGCGCGGCGGCATGCGGTCATTGTAGAGGTCGCCGGCTCGGCTGGGTTGGGTGGGATTGGTGTTTCGCAGAGGGGATTGGGACGGAATGGGCGTGAAGAAGCCCCCAGCGCAGCGCGCGAAGGATGAGGCGATCCTTGCGGCCCTCGTTCGTTTTACTGCGCGGAGCTTTGCGACGGCGACGCCGGTGCCGTTTGGTGCGGCGCTGGTGGAGACGCGCACGGGGAAGCTGCTGTATCGCGGACGTAATGCAGTGATGCGGGAAAACGATCCGAGCGCGCATGCGGAGACGCGGGCGGTTCGCAGGGCGTGCAAAAAGCTGGGGCGGCCCTCGCTCAAGGGGTATACGCTGTACAGCACCTGCGAGCCGTGTCCGATGTGCATGGCGAATGCACTCTGGGCTGGCGTGGATCGCGTGGTGTTTGGGGCGACGATCGCGGATGCGAACGAGCATTGCCGGCAGATTCACATTGCGGCGCGGGAGGTCGCAGAGCGCAGCGACATGGCGTGTCCGGTGGAGGGAGAAGTGCTGCGGGAGGCTTGCCGGGCCTTATTTAAAGATCCGCGAATGCTGAAGGCATTTCGAAGCTGGGGGACGCGTAAGTGATGAACGACCCGCAGGTGCTGGCGCAGGATCTGACGTTGGTGCTGGGCGATGCGACGCGCGTGCTGACCGCGCCTGCAGTGGTGGAGCGTTTGTCGAAAGACTTCTACTGGTATTCGCCGGTGCTGCGGCCTGCGCTTGAATTGAAGCGCGGCGACGTGGTGGCGCAGCCAGTGAGCGCGGATGAAGTGCGGGCAGTCCTGCGGTACTGCTACCGGCATGATGTGCCGGTGACGGCGCGGGGTGCGGGGACGGGAAATTACGGGCAAGCGATTCCGCTGTGCGGCGGAGTAGTGCTCGATCTTTCGCGGATGGAGGGGATCGAGCAGATTACACCCGACGGCGTGGCCGTTTGTGAGCCTGGAGTACGGCTGGGCGTACTGGAAGCAGCGGCGCGCGAGCAGG
>JBEKIN010000248.1:0-6685 GCA_050011735.1 Acidobacteriaceae bacterium
GATGGATGCGGCGTTTTATTCGTATGCGGCGCCGGCGCCGTCAGGGTTTGCGGAGGCGCGGGTTCGGCCGGAAGCGGCGCGCTTCGACAAAGGGCTGGGGGAATTTTTGGTGATGTACGACGATGTGCGGGCCAGCGCTTCGCCGAGCCGGGCTTTGCTGGAGTTTTGCCGGAGCACGTATGAGGCGGCGGCACGATTTGGGCAGTGGGATCGCGGGGCGCTGGAGCGGACGGCGTGAGGCAAAAAGTGAGCGAGAAGCTTTTAGCGAAAGGCTTTTGGCGAAAGACTTTTAGCGAAGGACGATCAGCGAGAGGCGAGCGAACTGCGAGCAGAAAACCAGCGAACGGCGAACGAACTGCGAGAAAACAGCGAGTAAGAGCGAAGGCGAGCCGACTGCGAGCGAGAAGCGAGTGAGAAGCGAGTTGAGAGAGGAGTCTACGATGGCAGCGGGATGTTCACATCTGAACCAGATCAAAGTGACGACTACAAAGACGCGTGTGTGCGAAGAGTGCGTGAAGTTGGGGGATCGCTGGGTGCATCTGCGGCTGTGCATGGAGTGCGGGAACGTCGGCTGCTGCGACTCATCGAAGAACAAGCATGCGACCAAGCATTTTCACGCGACGAAGCATCCGCTGATGCGGTCGATTGAGCCGGGCGAGGCGTGGGTGTGGTGTTTCGTGGACGACATGGCGCCGGGGGAAGTATTGCGGGGTGAGTTTGTCGCGGGTTGAATGAAGGTCAGGGGCGCGCCGGACGCCGGAGTCTGGGGAGCGGCGATCGCGGATTTTTTTTGTACAAGATGTGTTGACGCCTTCCTCCAGCGTGTGCGAGGGTGTGGGCTGAGGTTTTCCCTATGAATGTGCGCAACGTGGTATTCGGCAGTGTCGTTGGGATGGGACTGATCGTTGGCGGTATCGCCATCGCGCAGAACCCACCCGTTGAGAACATCGATCCAGCCCGCCATCCGCATCTGGCGGCGTCGCAACATCACATTCGCGAGGCGTTTAACGAGATTGGCGCAGCACAGGCAGCCAACGACTGGGATATGAATGGCCATGCAGCTCATGCGAGGGATTTGCTGGATCAGGCTTCGCGCGAGTTGAAGGCAGCGGCCGAAGACGCGAATCGCCACCACTAGGTGGCTGGGGACGAGGGCCGTCGATGACGGTTTGGGGTGCCGACGGCCTTCGGTTCTGTGCTGGTGAGGAATTTGGTGCGAAAGGGGGGACTCGAACCCCCACGGGTTGCCCCGCCAGATCCTAAGTCTGGTGCGTCTGCCAATTCCGCCACTTTCGCACTGTCTGCAGTGTGAGGAGACGCCAGAGACATTGTAGCGTGCGGCGTCATCACTGCCCGGTCCAGCCCGGGATCGAATCTGGACAGAGTGACAGCAGGAATGTAACCCTCGGCAGGGATGGGAGTGCGCTCTTTCGATAGCGCACTGCGAGGAGAACACTGCTGCTGACTTCCAGAGCATGGTACTTCGTGGCGTTGGTGGCGGCGGCGATCGCGATCAGCTACTTCGATCGCCAGACACTACCGGTGGCGATCGGCGCGATCCAGGGCACGATTCACATTTCCGATGCGCAATTCGGCTGGCTGCAGGCGGCGTTTCTTTCCACCTATGCGGTGATGTATGTGGGCGGGGGCAGGCTGCTGGATGCGATCGGCACGCGGGCGGGCTTCGCGCTGATCATGCTCTGGTGGTCGCTGGCGTGCGCGCTGCAGGGTTTGGCGAGGGGGCTGCCTCTGCTGGCGACAGCGCGGCTGCTGCTGGGCATGGGCGAGGGCGGCGGGTTTCCGGCGGCGACGCGGGTGGTGGCGGAATGGCTGCCGGCGGAGCAGCGGTCGACGGGGATGGGGATTATCAACGCGGGGACGGCGGTGGGTTCGGTGCTGGCTCCTCCTTTGATTGGGTTGATTCTGTGGCTGGGGAACTGGCGGGAGGTTTTCTTTGTCTCGGGCGGGCTGGGGCTGCTGTGGACGGTGTGGTGGCTGGCGGCTTTTCGCGGTGAGGGGGCGTGGCGGGTGTCTCGCGCGGCGGGCGAGGCTGCGGCTGCGATTCCGTGGAGCGGGTTGCTGCGATCGCGGCGGGTGGTGGGGCTGGCGTCGGCAAAGTTCCTGAGCGATTCCGCCTGGTACTTCTATTTGTTCTGGCTGCCGAAGTATTTGTACGATGCGCGCGGATTCGACGTGCGGCATGTGAGCACGTTTGGCTGGATTCCGTATGCGGCTTCGGGGGTGGGAAGTTTTCTGGGCGGGTGGTACTCGAGCCATCTGATGCGCACGGGACATTCGCTGAACTACTCACGCAAGCTGACGCTGGGGCTGAGCGCGGCGCTGATGCCCGCGGTGATGCTGGTGCCGCAGGTTCCGGTTTCATTTGCGCTGGTTTTGTTCAGCGTGGTTTTCTTCGGGCAGCAGTCGTGGTCGGGGTTGATTATGACTGTGCCCGCGGACGTTTTTCCGCTGAGCTCGGTGGGATCGGTGGCGGGGCTGATCGGGTTTGGCGGCGCGGTGGGCGGGGCGACGTTTGGAGTCGTTGCGGGAGAATTGCTGAAACACGGCGCCGGCTACAGCACTTTGTTCTTTATTGCGGGGAGCCTTCACCTGCTGGCGTTCGGCATTATTCTGCTCACGTCGGGAAACCTGCGCCCGCTTGCCACTGAATTCAACACCAACACAGGAGCTTTGGTTTAGCTATGAAGATTCGCGAAATACGAACGCGCGTCGTGCAGTGGCAAGGGGAAACCACGCCGTTGCCGGCGCATTTTTGCACGAATCCGATGGATCTGCTGGCGCTGCCGCGGTCGTCGATGAAGACGTTTGCGTTTCACGGGTGGCTGATCGTGGAAGTGGAAGCCGATGATGGGACCGTCGGCATTGGCAACGCCGCGCTGGCGCCGCTGGTGACGAAGGCGGTGGTGGATCAGTATCTGACGCCGCTGCTGGTGGGACAGAATCCGTGGGACATCGAATTTTTGTGGCAGCACATGTACCGCAACACGATGGCGTTTGGGCGCAAGGGCGTAGGGATGACGGGCATCAGCGCGGTGGACATTGCGTTGTGGGATTTGCTGGGGAAGGCCGCGAAGCAGCCGGTGTTTCGGCTGTTGGGAGGACGGACGAAGGCGCGGATTCCGGTGTATGCGAGCCGGTTGTACAGCACGGGACTGGAAAATATGGCGGCCGAAGCGCTGCGTTACAAGGCCGATGGCTACAAGGCGATGAAGCTGCGGTTCGGATGGGGTCCGAACGATGGGGCTGCGGGGATGCAGCGCAACGTGGAGCTGGTGCGCGCGGTGCGGGAAGCGGTGGGGGACGAAATCGATGTGATGGCGGACGCGTACATGGGGTGGACGCTGGATTATGCGAAGCGGATGCTGCCGTTGCTGGAGTCGTTTCATTTGCGGTGGCTGGAGGAGCCGGTGATTCCCGACGATGTGCGCGGATATGCGGAACTGCGGTCGTATGGGAGGGTTCCGATCGCGGGCGGCGAGCACGAGTTCACGGTCTACGGGTTTCGCGATCTGCTGGAGGCGCATGCGCTCGATTACATCCAGTTCGACACGAATCGCGTGGGCGGGATCAGCCAGGCGCGGAAGATTTGCGCGCTGGCGGAGGCGTTTTCGATTCCGGTGGTGCCGCACGCGGGACAGATGCACAACTTCCACGTGGTGATGGCGAGCCTGAATTGTCCGATGGCGGAGTTTTTTCCGCCGGTCGATGTGGAGGTGGGCAACGAGCTGTTCTGGTATATCTTCGACGGCGAGCCTACGCCGGTGGATGGGCTTATAGATCTGGACGATGATAAGCCGGGGCTGGGGATCACGATCAACGAAGAACGGCTTGGGAAGTTTCAAATCATTTCGTGAGAGAGAGATTGATGCGGCTGGTGCAGTTGAGGGCGGGAGACAAGCGGGGGGTAGCGGTAGTGGAGGAGCCGTCGCTGCGGGTGCTTCGCGGGTTCGAGTCCGTGTATGCGCTGGCGGTGGCGGCTATCGAGCGCGGAGAGCGGCTGCCTGAATTGGTGGGGAGGAACCGTGGCGACGAGATGCTCGATTACGACACGATTTACAAGGGCGAAGGGGCGTGGCGGTTGCTGCCGCCTTTCGATCATCCCGAGGAGCCGGCACGCTGTGTGGTATCGGGGACGGGGCTGACGCATCTGGGCAGCGCGGCCAACCGGAACGCCATGCACGGGCGCAGCGAAGAGGAATTGACCGACAGCATGAAGATGTTTCGCTGGGGCGTGGAGGGTGGACGGCCGGCGGCGGAGGCGATTGGAGTCGCGCCGGAATGGTTCTACAAAGGCAACGGGCTGGCGCTGCGGGCTCACGGCGAGCCGTTGCCGATTCCTGGGTACGCGGAAGACGGCGGGGAAGAGGCGGAGATGGCGGCGGTGTACATCATTGGGCGCGACGGGCAGCCGTATCGCGTGGGGATGGCGCCGGGGAATGAGTTTGCGGATCATCAATTTGAGAAGAGGAACTACCTCAATCTTGCCGGGTCGAAGCTGCGGGCTTGTTCGCTGGGGCCGGAGCTGACGGTGGATGCTGCGTTCGAGTCGGTTCCGGGCCGGGTGGGGATCGAGCGCGGCGGCAGGGTGCTGTGGTCGCGGGAGATTGCGACGGGCGAGACGGAGATGTGCCACAGCCTGCGTAATCTGGAGCATCATCACTTCAAGTTCGAGCTGCATCGCAGGCCGGAGGATGTGCACATCCATTTTCTTGGGGCGCATTCGCTGAGCTTTGGCGATGGGATCTTGCTGCGGGACGGCGATGTGATGGAAGTGAGCTTCGAGGGGTTTGGACGCGCGCTGCGGAATCCGGTGGCCGTGGAGGCGCGGGCGGAGAGTCCGCTGGTGGTTAGGTCGCTGGCGTAAACGAGGTAGAGGATGGAATCGACGAGAATTGGTTTTCTTGGGCTGGGGCTGATGGGGTCGGGCATGGCGGCGCGGCTGCTCGCTGCAGGCTATCCGTTGACCGTTTGGAATCGGACGCGCGAGCGGGCAGGGCCGGTGGCGGAACTGGGCGCGACGGTGGCCGATTCTCCGGCGCGGGCGGCGGAGGGGGCGAAGATCATTTTCAGCATGCTGGCCGATGATGCGGCTTGCCGGGCAGCATGGCTGGGCGAAGACGGAGCGCTCGAGAGTGCGGGAGCGGGCGCGGTTCTCGTCGAGTCGAGCACGGTGACGGTGGGGTGGGTTGAGGAGCTGGCGCAAGCGGCGGAGGCGCGCGGGCTGACGCTGGTGGATGCGCCGGTGACGGGAAGCAAGGCACAGGCGGCCGGGGGGCAACTGCTGTTTCTGGCGGGAGGACGGGCGGAGGCGGTGGAGAGGATCGCGCCCGCGCTGCGCTCGATGGGGCGAGACGTGATTCATCTCGGCGCGACGGGGAGCGGCGCGCGGATGAAGCTGATCAACAATTTTTTGTGCGGCGTGCAGATCGCTTCGCTGGCCGAGGCGATGGCGATGATTGAGGGGAGCGGCCTGGAGCCGGCGAAGGCGGTGGGCGTGCTGACGCAGGGGGCTCCTGGAAGCCCGCTGGTGAACGCGATGAGCACGCGCATGATGCAGCGGCAATACGAACCGAATTTCTATTTGCAGCTGATGGCCAAGGATCTGCAGTACGCCACGGTTGAAGCGGCGGAGCAGGGGATCGACGCGATGACGGGCACGGCCGCGCTGCGGGTTTTCGAACGGGCGATGGCAGCGGGGTTGGGCGAGCAGGACATTGCGGCGGTGGTGGAACCCTTTCGTTCGCGGTGATGCGGTAGTCTGGAAGGGACTATGAATCCATCGCATCCGCAACCCAAGATTCACCTCAGCCAGACCGATGAGTATCGCGAGATTTACTCCAACAGCGTGCAGGTGCGGGTCAGTGTGTGGGATTTTCTGCTGGTCTTCGGCCTGGTGCATCAGGAGACGGCCGAGCAGGTGGACGTGAAGAACGCGCTGGGCGTGTATCTGAGCCCGCAGCAGGCCAAGGCACTGTGGAACATCCTGGGGCAGAACCTGGCGCAGTACGAGCAGACGTTTGGGGCGCTGGCGCTGGAGCCGCAGGCACCCAAAGGGCCGGTGCACTAAGCAGCGATGACGGCAGAAAAGGCCGCGCGGACAATTCCGGTGTGGGTCGTGCTGCCGGCGATTTTTGCCGCGGTGGTGGCGGCGCATGCGGCGCTGTTGCGGCTTCCTTACTACTGGGATGAGGCGGGGTACTACATTCCTGCGGCTTACGACTTCTTCCGCAGCGGCTCGCTGATTCCTTATTCGACAATTTCGAACGCGCATCCTCCGCTGCCGTCGGTTTATCTGGCGGTGTGGTGGAAGGTGTTCCATTTTTCGCCGGTGGTGACGCGGACAGCGATGTGCGTGGTGGCGGCGGTGGCGCTGACGGCGGTGTGGCGGCTGGCGCTGATCACGACGGGAGAAGCTTCGGTGGCGGCGGCGACCGTGCTACTGACGGGGATTTATCCCGTGTTTTTTGCGCAGAGCTCGCTGGCGCACGCGGATTTGTTTGCGGCGGCAGCGACGCTGTGGGCGCTGGCTTTCTTCCTGGAGGAGAGGATTTGGCTCGCGGCGGTTTGCTTTTCGCTGGCAATGTTGTCGAAGGAGACGGCGATTGTGACGCCGCTGGCCTTGGCGGTATGGGAGGGGTTCAGGATTCCCACTTCTGCCAAAACC
>JBEKIN010000249.1:0-6645 GCA_050011735.1 Acidobacteriaceae bacterium
ATGCCTGAGTGCCAGGGTTTCAGTGACCAGCCGATACTCGGCATTCACCATGTCGCGGGTGGTGAATGCCGGAAACGCCGGCCCGCGCTGGGTGACGGAGTTCGACGGCGACGACGACACCCCGTCGCCGAGGGAGTCCACCGCGATCAAAAACCATTTTTCCGGATCGATCATGTTCTTCGCGCCGACAAACCTGCCGATGTCGCTCGAGTTCCCTGAAAACCACGTCGGCCAAAGAATCGTGTTCGAGCGATCGGCGTTCAGCGTGCCCCAGGTGCGGTAGCCAAGGCGGCACTGCTCGATTTGCTGCCCGCTCGCCAGCTTGCACGTTCCCAGCTCGGCGAAATGCAGCTCACCATCCTTCGCCGCCTGCGCGTGCTCCTGCCTGCACGATGCTGCGGCAAACAGAACCAGCGCCGCCGCCCAAATCCCCAGCTTTTTCACCGGAATCTCCTTTTTCATCTCCGATTCGCCTGAATTTTACTGTCTGAGTTGGTGTCGAGGGACCGAACTCCCTTCTGCGGACGAAAGGCGGAGTGCCCTCCGAGTGCCAGGCGGGTTGACAGTGGAACAAGAGTTTAGCTTACTGAGGGACGCCGACTGCGGGCGTTGCCCCTGTGTCGGGAGTTTCCGGGGGTGGGCTTCCCGAAATGGGCCGTTGGGGTTACCCACGGTCGGGTACAAAACAAATTGTGTTGAAGGTGCGATCGCCTGAGGCGCTAGCTTCTTGCTGTGGGGTGAACCTGGCCGGGGGGGCAAGGGGGTGGCGATTTTTTGCGGCAGCGGCGCGTGTGATTTCCGTGTTGTCGACCACACCGACACTCGCATAGATACACTGATTTTTGAGGCGCTGCGCCGTGCACAGGTTCGATCAGTTCCATGACGGCTTCTATAACGGGCTGCTGATCCGCGAAGGCGTAGTTGATCTCTTTGTCGCGACCAGTGGGAAGGAACGATTCGTTCTCTCTGCCCGCGGCGTCATTAGGCTGTTCTCGGGTGACATACGCGAAGGGAACATCATTTTTGATATCGAGTGTCGTGCCCATGCGGAAATCAGCCTCGGCGACATTCGCGATGTCTATGGGCTCGGTGATGGGCCACAAGACGAAACCCATGCCCACAACGCACTGACGAAAGCGGCTGATGAGCACTTATCATTGCTGGTGATGAGTTCCTCATACGGGGGGCACTGTCTCTTATTAGCGAAGTCGTTCGTGCTCCAACCGGAGGGCCATTGGATCAGGGAGCTGTGCGCAGAAGACCGTCCCTGACCTTCCTTTCAACTCATTTGTTGCCTCGTCACCGGCGATACGGACGTTTTAAGGCCAGCGAATCAAGCCAAAGAGGCCTGAGCGTGCATCCGGCGACAAACGCGGATCCCTCCGCCTCGCAAGGTTCGGCGTCGGGATGACGGGGGTCGGGGCGCGGGCCAGCTTTGAGAGTCGCGTCAGGGGCGAACCAATACCCTGCTTGTTCAACGAAAGGATTGAATCACTTTTCTCCAGCTTCATCCGGGCTGGCGATAAAGGATCGAAACCACCTCGCCAGTTGTTCCTCCGGCATCACTCCGGAAGCTACCGCCAGCATCGTTTCTACTACTGCCTCGTCGGGCGCGCGCATTGCCCATCCGTTCAGATCGAGGAACGTTTCAGCGACGACGTAAGCCGTACGTTTGTTGCCGTCGAGAAAGCCGTGATTATTGCATAGCCCGAACGCATAGGCGGCCGCCAACCGAGCAGCATCGGGCTTCCCATATGCCAGGAGGTTCCGAGGCCGGGCAAGCGCGGAATCGATCACGGCGAGGTCACGGACACCAGGAATTCCGCCATGTTCGGAGATTTGTTCGTCGTGAATGGCAAGAACGGCATCCAGCGGAACCCATATCCACCGGCCGGGTTTCACTTTGCCAATTCCCGGAGTGCGTTCCGGCGCCTCTTCATCACCTTGCGGGCTGACTCCATGGTCTTTTCGAACAGAGGGTCGAATGGAGTAACCCTGAAGCCGTCTTTCTCTTCAGTCAGAAAGATCGAGTCGCCCTTGCCAACCCTCAGGCGCGCCAGGGCCTCTTTCGGCAGGATCACCCCCACGGAGGTTCCAATCGTAGTCAGTTTCAGTTTCAGCATGGTGGCACCTCGCATGTCGCATTCTAATCTACATTAGAATATGGGAGCAACGCTTTCGGGCCGGGATGCAGAAACGCCCCGCTGCTTAGGCGGGGCGCGTCGTCTCAAGGTTGAAGGGAATTCAGGCTACTGAGGGGCGCCGACTGCGGGGGTCGCCGCTGTGTCGGGAGTTTCGGGGGCTTGCTTGGCGGCGAAGTAGCTCGAGGTCCACAGGTCGCGATAGAAGACGCCGGTCAGCTCCGCGGCTTTGGGGCCAAAGGTGGGACGTCCGCCTTCGAGGAAGAAAACGGCGACGATGCGTCCGTACTGCGTATCGGCATAGGAGGCGAACCAGCCGAACCGGGTGCCGTCGTTGGAGCAGGTGCCGGTCTTGCCGAGCACCGGAAACTCATTGAAGTTGGCGCGGAGGGAGCGGGCGGTGCCGTACTTCACCGCGGCCTGCATTCCATCCTGAATTTCGGGAAGGATATTGGCGATGTCGAGGGTCCGCTTGATGCGCGGCTCCATGCTGAGGGCTTCAGCGGGGGTGGTGGGATGCTGGAGGTAATAGAGGGTGCCACCGTTGGCGATGGCTGCGACCAGGGCTCCGAGCTGGAGGGGGGTCATGGAGATGCCTTCGCCGAAGGAGCACATGCGGCCGACGCCGCCGAGGCTCTCAGCGATGGGCTCTTCGGGGTAAACGCCAGGCTGCTCGCCAGCGATGTTGTAGCCGGCCAACTCGCCGAGGCCGAATTCCGTGGCGTAGTGGCGGACGCGGTCGAATCCAAGACGGCGGCCGAGGGTTTCGAAATAGGCGTTGTTGGAGTGGGCGAGAGCCTCGGTGAGGTTGAGGTGATAGCTGCCGCCGAGGTTGACCGGAGTTTCTTTGGTGACGATGCCTTCGTCGAGGGCGGCGAGGGCGACAGAGAGCTTAATGGTGGAGCAGGGCTCTGCGCCGCTGGAGAGCGCGAGCTTCTGGTTGACCATGGCGAGAACGCGGCCATTGGAAGGATCGATGGCGACGACGGTGCCGTTCATGTCGCCGAGGGCATCCATAGCGGCCTGGCGAACGACGGGATCCTCACCGGCGGTGACGTCGCCGGCAGTCAGATCGGAGTTGGCGAAAGAACTGGCGGTGAAGCGCTCGTAATAATGATGGCGCCTGTGGCGGATATAGGCGCGGTGCACGGTCAGGCTGGCGGAGGTAAGGTGCGCGCCGGAGACTCGCTGGCTGTGCTGGAGGGTGGCAATGTGCCGACGGGCGGCGACGGACTCATGAACGCGGGAATGAGTGCGATGAGCGGTGCGGTGCGCGGTTGTGGTGGACGCCGCAAAGAGGAGCGAAGGGGCGACCAGGGCAGCGAGTAAAAGAGGCAAAAACACACGCTTCATCGGGCAACTCTTGATCGAAGAATCCAGACTCTCTGATTGATGGTGCCGCAGAGTGTGGTCTGGGGAAAGCTTACTTTCGGTTTTACCGCGTACCCTAGTTCATCGGCCTTCCCGAAGTGGAACTTGAATGTACCACTTTGGGCTATAAGGTTCTCGCCATTGCACTTGATCGAAACCCTGAAGACACCCCCACGGTTGCGCTGGAGGGGGAACTTCAACCACAAGTGCGTGATACTGGCAGGAACTGTTCGTTTACTATAACCGGATTCTATTGTCTGTCCAGTACAATTTTCGCCCACAGGAGATCCCTCTTTCCGGTGAGAAGCCGGGGCAAAACCGCGCGGCAAGCCGCTTATAAGGCGCCTTTGCGCAGGAAGGCGGGGATGTCGAGGTTCTCGCCGGGCTCCTCTATAAAGGATGGGCGAGAGGTGGCGGAGTCTTCCTCTTGATGGGCGGCAGCGACCCCGACCAGGGCGGGTTCAGCGTCCTCGTCGGAGGCGGTAAATTCCTCTGGTTCAGCAACTTCGGTGATGGTGGCTTCGGAATCGTGAACCCGGAAGGCGGAGACGAATTCGCGGGAGGAAACCGGGACCAGGATGGGTGGCTGGGGGACGAGGCGAGGCTGGGGCGTTTCGGTTTCCTCGCTGGCAAAGCGCGGCGTGGGGGGGCGAGCCTCGATCCGGGGGGCGACGGCTTCCGGGCGCAGGGCCGCATTCAGCATGTGCTCGCGGCGTTCGGGCGAGCCTTGGCGGAAGCCGGTGGCGATGACAATGATCTTGACCTCTTCGGCCATGGTTTGGTCGAGGACCGCGCCGAAGATGATGTTGGCATCCTCGTGGGCGGAGCTCTGAATGAGGGTGGAGGCTTCGTTGACCTCGCTCAGCTTGAGAGAGGCCGAGCCGGTGATATTGATGAGGATGCCGCGCGCTCCATCGATGGCTCCGGCTTCGAGCAGCGGCGAGGCCATGGCGGCCTGCGCGGCCTCGATGGCGCGATTCGATCCGCCGCGGACGGCGGTTCCCATGACGGCGTAGCCCATGCCTGCCATGGTGGTCTTCACGTCGGCGAAGTCGCGATTGATGATTCCAGGGATGGTGATGATGTCGGAGATGCCCTGGACGCCCTGGCGGAGGACGTCGTCGGCGATGCGGAAGGACTCGAAGAAGCCGGCATCTTTGGCGACGGCGAGGAGCTTCTCGTTGGGGATGACGATCATGGTGTCGACGCTTTCGAGCAGCTCCTGCATGCCGCGCTCGGCCTGCACCATGCGGCGCTTGCCTTCGAAAGCGAAGGGACGGGTGACGACGGCGACGGTGAGCGCGCCCATTTCACTGGCGAGGGAGGCGATGACGGGCGCAGCGCCGGTGCCGGTGCCGCCGCCGAGTCCGGCGGTGACGAAGACCATGTCGGCGCCCTCGAGGGCTTCGAGGATCTTGTCGGAGTCTTCGAGCGCCGCTTTGCGGCCGACGTCGGGATTGGCACCCGCGCCGAGGCCGCTGGTGAGCTTCGCTCCCAGCTGCAGCTTGACGGGGGCATGGGAAAGCTGCAGAGCCTGACGGTCGGTGTTGGCGGCGATGAACTCCACGCCTTCCATGCTGGCCGCAATCATGCGATTGACGGCGTTGCCTCCGCCACCGCCCACGCCAATGACTTTGATCTTCGCGCCGTGGAGGATTTCTTCGTGATACTGGATGCGGATTTCTTCAGGCTGGGATGTGCATTTCTTCATCGGCTTGGACTCCTCGCTTCAGATGGTTCGAACTAGATGCTTCCGGCTAAAATGGCGCGCAGCTTGGCGCGCAGTCCATGGTTTTCCGCCGCACGGTTCTGGCTGGTGCGGTGGGCGTAGAGCAGGGTTCCGGTGAGAACGGAAAATTCGGGCGCGGCGAGTTCGGCGGGCATGCGCGAGAGCGGGACGGGAGAGGCCATGCGCGTGTGCACGTGCAGCAGATTCTCCGCGGTTTCAAGGAGGCCAGGGAGGCGCGCTCCGCCGCCGGTGAGTACACAGCCCGCGCCCATGGCTTCGAGCACGCCGCCCTGGCGCAGATTGTCGCGGAGCATCTGGAAGAGCTCGCGGGCGCGGGGCTCGAGGATTTCGGCGATGAGGCGCTGGCGGACCACGCGCGGCTCGTAGCCGGGCAGGCCGGTGACCTCGACTTCGCTCAGCTCCCCCACCTTGGTCACGATGGCGTGGCCGTAGTTGCACTTCAGCCACTCGGCTTCAGGGGCGGTGACGTGGAGGCCGACGGCGAGATCGTTGGTGAAGTGATCGCCGCCGATGGGGACCACCGAGGTGTGGGCGACGGAGCCTTCGAAGAAGACGACCAGCTCGGAGGTGGAAGCGCCGATGTCGAGGAGGCAGACGCCGAGCTCGCGCTCGTCGGCGGTGAGCGTGGCTTCCGCTGCCGCCAGCGCTTCGAAGACGGTCTCAGTGACTTCGAGGCCGGCCTTGTTGACGCAGGTGACGATGCTTTGCTGGGCGCTGGCGGAGCTGGTGGCGATGTGCAGGTTGACTTCGAGGCGATTGCCGACCATCCCCACGGGGTCATGAATGCCGGGCTGCTCGTCGAGGATGAACTGCTGGGGGAGGAGGTGGAGGATTTCGCGATCCGCGGGGAGGGCGATGGAACGGGCGCGATCGACGGCGGCGCGGACATCGTCTTTGGAGATTTCGCGCAGGCGGGTGCCGAGACTGATGCCGCCGCGGCTGTTAACGCCGCGGATGTGGGGTCCGCCGACGGCGACGACGAAGCGTTCGATGACGGCCTGCGCGGAGTTTTCGGCCATGACCGCCGCGCGATCGATGGCCACGGCTGCCGGGGCGAGGTCGGAGATGAGTCCTTTGCGCATGCCGGCGGCATCGCAGACGCCATGGCCGCGATAACGCGGCGCGCCCTCGTGCACTTCGGCGATGAGCACGCGGATTTTCGAGCTGCCCGCGTCGAGGACGGCGATGATGTTGTCCTGCTGTCTCATGCGGCCCCCTGCCTGGCGTGGGGTGAGGGCGACGAGTGGGATTTGGCGGGCGGCGTGTGCTGCGCGGGTTTGGCTTTGTGGGTGGCGGTGTGTTGCGGCGGAAGGGTGTGGGCGGGTTTCGCGGCCTGCACGGGCCTGGGCTCGGGCTCGGTCGTGGATTTTGGTGCGGGTTTGA
>JBEKIN010000250.1:0-6638 GCA_050011735.1 Acidobacteriaceae bacterium
TACGGATCAGCACCTGCTGCGCCTCGGCCAAGCCCAGCTCCCACGGGTTGCCCGCGTATTTGATGCTTGAGAGCGGCGACGCGCCCGTGCCGCCGTTGTGTCCGGCAATCACGATGTAGTCGGCGTACGCCTTGGCCACGCCCGCGGCCACCACGCCCACGCCGCATTCGGAAACCAGCTTCACGCCGATTGCGGCCTTCGGATTGATCCGCCGCAAATCGTGAATCAGCTGCGCCAAATCCTCGATGGAATAAATGTCGTGGTGCGGAGGCGGGCTGATCAGCTGCACTCCAGGCTGCGCATGCCGCAGCCGTGCGATCAGCTCGGTGACTTTGTGGCTGGGCAACTGCCCGCCTTCGCCGGGCTTCGATCCCTGCGCGATCTTGATCTCCAGCTCCTCGGCGTGCATCGCGTACTGCGCCGTCACGCCAAAGCGCGCGGAGGCCACCTGCTTCACTTTGTTATTCAGCAGCTCTGACGGGAACGAAACCCCGGCGACCGGCAACATCGCTCCCGGCTCGTAGACCGCGGGATCCTCCCCGCCCTCGCCCGTATTCGACCGCCCGCCCAGCATGTTCATCGCTGCGGTAATGGTCTGGTGCGCCTCGGGGCTCAGCGATCCGAGCGACATCGCACTCGCGATAAATCGCCGATACAGGTTCTCGGCCGGCTCGACATTCCCGACCGGCAGAGCCTCCGCTGCCGCGCGCACCTCCAGCAGATCGCGCAGAACGGCCGGCTCCTTCTCCTTCGCCTGGCTGGTGAACGCGCCCCACGCCTGCGCCGAATCCGCCGCGGCTGCCGTCGCTGCCTTCGTCGCGCCGGTAATGGTCTGCAGCAGGCGCACCGTCTGTGGCTGCCATCCATGCGGCTCCGCCTTATCCGCCTTGCGGAAGCGAATCCATCCGTAATCCGGCAGATCTTTCGTCGCAGCCACCGTCACCAGCGGTCCGCCGCCATCGCCCGCATCCGCATTCTCGCCGGCCGCTTCGCCGCCCTGCGCGCCGAGCCACATCTCGCGCAGGCTCGCCTCCAGCTCTGGAAATCCAATTCCTCCCAGCGGAGCCGGCGTGCCCTCGAAGCACCGCTCCACCACTTCACGGCTGAGCCCCAGACAGTCGAAGAGATGCGAGCCGCGGTAGCTGTCCACCACCGAGATCCCCATCTTCGACATGATCTTCGCCAAGCCCAGATCGAAAGCGTGCAGAAGGTTCGCTTCGCCCCGCTCGGGATTCAGTTGCCGCGCCGTTTCCAGCGCCAGCCACGGGCAGATCGCCCCTGCGCCCATACCCAGCAACACGGCGGCATGATGCAGATCGCGGCAATCTGCCGCTTCCACGGCGAGCCCCACGCGAATGCGCTCGCCCACCCGGATCAGCGCGTGATGGACCGCGCCGGTCGCCAGCGCCATCGGGATCGGAATCGCCTGCTCGCCGCATCCGCGATCGGTGAGCAACAAAATCGCCGCGCCGCCACGCACCAGCTCGATCGCCTTGCTGCCCAGATCGTCCAGCGCCGTCAGCAGATTGCACGCCGGATTGAAAACGCAGTCCAGCACCGCCAGCGGCAGATTCCCGGCGAGATCGTGCTTCCGCCGGTGCAGAGATTCCATCTGCGACAGCGAAAGAAACGGCGAACTCAGCGACAGCCCGGGCAACCGCTCCTTCGTGCCCAGCACATGCGGCCACGGCCCCAGCCGCGTATGCAGCTGGATCACACACGCCTCGCGCAGCGAATCGATCGGCGGGTTCGTGACCTGCGCAAAACGCTGGCGGAAGAACGCATACACCGGCCGCGGCGTTCGCGCCAGCGGCGCAATCGGCGTATCGTCGCCCATCGACCACACCGCGTCCTTGCCCTCCATCGCCATCGGCTTCAGGATCATGTTCACGTCTTCTTTGGTGTAGCCGAAGCCGAGCTGCAGCCGATTCACTTCGGCGGGGTCAAGCGCCGGAACCGGCACGGCCGAATCGAGCGTAGCGCTTTCGAGCAGCGCCTCGTACTCCGGCGCGCTCCGGTCGAACAGCGCCTGCAATTCGTCGTCCTCATAGAAAACGTGATTATCGAGATCCGCCAGCAGCATCTGCCCGGGGCCCAGCCGTCCGCTGTGCACGATCTTCTCGGGATCGAGGTCCACCAGCCCCGCCTCCGACCCCGCGACGATCAGGTGATCCTCCGTCACAAAAAAACGGCAGGGCCGCAGCCCGTTGCGGTCGAGCGCTGCGCCAAGCAAATGTCCATCCGTGAACGACACCGCCGCCGGCCCGTCCCATGGCTCGATGCAGTCGCCGTGATACGCCAGGAACGCCGAATGCCGGCCTGTGTCGCCCGGAGGCATCACCATCCGCACCGCCTCGGCCACGGTGCGGCCATTGCGCGCGAGCAGCTCGATCACCTCGTCGAGGCTCGTCGAATCCGACCCGCTGGGCGTGAAAATCGGCCGCAGCTCATCCGGCAGCGTCGCCGCCCTCGCCGTCATGCGCGCGCGATTGCCCCAGATGGTGTTGATCTCGCCGTTGTGCCCCAGAATGCGAAACGGCTGCGCGCGATCCCACGACGGCGCAACATTCGTCGCGTAGCGCTGATGAAACAGCGCGAACGGCGTCACGAATCGCTCATCGGCGAGGTCCGGGTAAAACTCCGGCAACAGCCGCGCCGCACACATCGCCTTATAGATGATGGAAGAAGACGACAGCGAACAGACGTAGCCCTGTGCTCCGCTGCGCTCGAATTGCTTACGCGCCAGATACAGCCGTCGATCGCGCTCCTGGTACGTCCCCGGCGCAGTGTCGGTCAGCAGCACCTGGCGGATCACCGGCAGCGTCGAGCGGGCAATCTCACCCAGGATTCCTGGCTGCGTGGGAACGTCGCGCCAGCCCAGAATCGAAAAACCCTGCACTGCGATGGCCTGCTCCAGTTCGTGCACGGCAACCGAGCCCGCGCTCGTCTCCGAAGCCAGAAAAACCATGCCCACCGCGAGCGGCTGCGCAGGGTCGAGCGAAATTCCGGTCGAAGCCAGCAGCAGCTCGCGTGGGATCGCGGTGTGGATGCCGATGCCGTCGCTCGATTTTCCATCGGCGGCCACAGCTCCGCGATGCGCCAGACGCGCCAGCGCGGTCAGCGCCTTCTGCAAAATGTCATGCGAGGGCTGGTTGTCGAGGGTAGCGACAAATCCGACGCCGCACGATTCAAAGTCAAACCGTGAATCGATCAGGCTCTCACCCGAGCGAGCACGCTCGCCGGGGACCCCGAATCTCTCACCCCAGCGAGCACGCTCGCCGGGGACCCCGAATGTGGGCCGGGAGCCGCCGGTCGACAGGGCCGGGTCAGCACAATTTCTCGTTCCCATATCCAACTATAACGGCCTTCCATTTCGTCCGCAGACGAATTCCGAAGATTTCTCTGGAAATCTGTGACCAGCGTGCCGGTTACCAGCGGAAGCAACACGCTCGCCCTTGACAAACGCCTTCTTGCATATTTATACATCAATACTGTATTTTTATACAGAGTGAGGCGCGGCGGGCCGCCCCGGCGGCTGGCCGCGATTTTTGCGTTTGAGCAAACAGGAACGGCATAGCGCGATCCGGCAACTGGTGGCGGCGGAATCCATCGCCAGCCAGGACGATTTGCGCCGTCGTCTCGCGCGTCGCGGCTGCGCCGTAACCCAGGCCACGCTCTCGCGCGACATCCACGAGCTGCGGCTCTACAAGGGCCCGAACGGCTACCAGGCCCCCAACGGCAATGGCCACATTGAGGAGGAAGAGGAACAGCCCGCGGTCGGCGAAGTCCTCTCCAGCTTCGGCGTTGCCGTCCGCCAGGCGCAGAACCAGCTCGTGCTGCGTACCACCAGCGGCGGTGCCCAGCCCGTCGCGCTCGCCATCGATCACGAGGAGTGGCACGACGTGGTGGGAACTCTGGCCGGGGATGACACCGTACTGATTATTTGCCTCGACCCCCGGCGCGCTTCGCACATGCGCGAGAAGCTGGAACGCATGATCGGATAGCAACAGGGCTCAGAGCTCAGAGCACAGAGCTCAGAAAGACCGCTGGAAAAAGAGTTACTGAGGAGCACACGGAGTCAAACAGGTTTTGCGAAAAATGTCCGCCCCCAAATCAAACCCGACGACGAACACCAGCCCCGCATCCCTGAGCTCTGTGCTCTGTGCTCTGCCCTCTGTGCAAACAGCAGTGATGGGAGTCAGTGGCTACGCCGGGCTGGAACTGGCGCGGCTCCTGCTGCGCCATCCCTCACTGGCCGGATCGCCTCCACTTTTTCTTGGACGCGCCGACGGCACCGCCGAACCCCTCGCCGCCGTACATCCACAGCTCATGGACAACAACGGCACCGGCATGGGTGCCGGCAGCCTCGCGATCGAGCCGTTCTCCTGGGATTTGCTGAAGGCTGGAGGCGTCAAACTCCTTTTCCTCGCCACGCCCCACGAGCAGTCGCGCGAGTGGGTGCCGCAGGCGCTCGATCACGGCCTGCGTGTCATCGACCTCAGCGGCGCATGGCGTCTGGGCGATGCCGGCAATCGCGCCGTCTACAAATTCTCTGACGAAGGCTCCGCCATCGCCACCGCCGTGCAGACCCAGGCCGTCTACGGCATGCCCGAGCTGCATCGCGACGAGATTCGCGACGCCGCTCTGGTCGCGAATCCTGGCTGCTACGCCACCTCGATCATTCTGGCGCTCAAACCGCTCATCGACGCGGGCTGGATCGACCTCGACCGCGGCATCGTGGCCGATGCCAAATCCGGCGTCTCCGGTGCTGGCAAAGCGCCTACCGCGAAAACGCACTTCATGCACGCCGCGGACAATCTCTCCGCCTACGGCCTTTTCTCCCACCGGCACACTGGCGAATTACTGGAGCAGCTGGGTCTGAACGAGGAGCAAATCGTCTTTACGCCCCATCTGCTGCCCATTCCGCGCGGAATTCTCGCAACCATATATATATGGTTGAAAAACGCCAGGCAGCCTGACGACGTGGAGGCTCTCTTTCGCAGCTTTTTTGCGGAGAGTCCGCTGGTGCGGGTCTTCCCTGCCGGCCAGCTCCCGCAGATTCAATACTCAGTCAACACCAATTACTGCGACATCGGATTCCATCTTGCCGATGACGGCAGGCGATGCGTGATCGTCTCCTGCCTCGACAACCTGCTCAAAGGCGCTGCCGGACAGGCGGTACAGAACATGAATCTGATGTGCGGGTTTCAGGAAGCGGAAGGTCTGAAATGAGATATGTTGTCAAACTCGGTGGCGCGACACTGGAAAACCCCGAGCTGCTGCATGAGTGCGCCAAAGCCATCGCCGAACTGGTCAAAGACGGCAATCAGGTCGCCATCGTGCACGGCGGCGGACCGCAGCTCACGCGCACCTTGAAGCAGCTTGGCAAGCAGAGCGAATTCGTCTCCGGCCTGCGTATCACCGATGCCGAAACGCGCGACACCGCCCTCATGGTCCTCGGCGGCGGCGTCAACAAGGCCCTCGTCGCGTCCCTTGGCTCGCACGGCCAGCCCGCAGTCGGACTTTCCGGTGGCGACGGACTCGTCTTCCGCGCGCGCAAAAAGCGCACCGCTCACGATCTCGGCTACGTCGGCGAAATCGTCGCGGCCGATCCGCGCTGGCTCGAAGCCATCTGGCAGATGGGCGCCGTTCCCGTCATCTCCTCCATCGCTCTCGGGTTCGACGGCGAGTATTACAACATCAACGCCGACGAGATGGCCGCTGCCTGTGCCAGCGCCTGCAAAGCCGACGCGCTCGTCTTCCTCACCGACGTCCCTGGCGTCCTTGGCGCCGACGGCAGCGTCATGCGCTGGCTCTCCATCGACCAGATCGCTGAGCTCGCCCGTGACGAAATCATCACCGGAGGCATGCTGCCCAAGCTCAGCGCCTGCCGCGAGGCTCTGCTCAACGGCGTCAAGCGCGTGCGCATCCTGCCTGCCGCTGTCGCTGCATCGCTGCCCGACCTTTGCAGCAGCCGCATCAGCCACGGCACGGAGGTGATGGTCGCATGACAAACTCCAGGGTGCAGAGCTCAGAGCTCAGAGCTCAGGATCCGGCGACCAGCACGCTGGTTGAAGCCCTTTCCAGCGGAGCGAGCGCCAAATCATACCGCAACCTGAAGGCATGGCAACGTTCCATTGAGTTGTCAGTCTCCGTCTACCGACTGACGGGCGGCTTTCCCCGCGAAGAGATCTATGGGCTCGCTTCGCAGTTGCGCCGCTGTTCCGTTTCGGTCGCCAGCAATCTTGCTGAAGGTTACGGGAGAGCCTCTAAAGGAGAATTCCGGCAATTTGTGGGCATGGCGCGCGGTTCAGTCCTTGAGCTGCAAACGCAGCTCATCATCGCAAAAGCACTGGGATACGGCAAAGAGTCACAACTCCAGAAGACCGAAGGCCTCGCAGAAGAAGTGGGAAAAATGACATGGGCATTGATGCAAAAACTGTAAGTGTTGACGCGGCTTTCACCGGGAACCTGAGCTCTGAGCTCTGTGCTCTGAGCTCTGTGAAAGCTGCCGAGGGGAAGCTTCTGCTGGGAACCTATGATCGTTATCCCCTGCTCTTCGAGCGCGGCGAAGGCGTGCATCTCATCGACGAAAACGGTGTCCGCTACCTGGATCTGCTGAGCGGCATCGGCGTCAA
>JBEKIN010000251.1:0-6626 GCA_050011735.1 Acidobacteriaceae bacterium
GTCGCTGCCGAAACCAAATCTCTTGGTGCCGATCTCGGCGTGACCTTCGACGGCGATGCCGACCGCGCCATGCTCGCCGACGCCAACGGCAAGGTCGTCAACGGCGATGCCGTCATGCTGCTGGCCGCCCGCGATATGAAGCAGCGCGATCTCCTTCGCAACGGAACCGTCGTTGCAACGACTATGTCCAACATGGGCCTCGAGGCCGCCCTCCGCCGCGATGGCATCCGCATGCTCCGCGCACCCGTCGGCGACAAATATGTTCTTGAGCGGATGCAACAGGAACAAGCCTCCCTCGGCGGCGAGCAGTCGGGCCACATCCTCTTCCCGCATCTTGCCACCACCGGCGACGGCCTCCTCACCGCCCTGGTCGTTCTCGACGTCATCCGCCGCTCCGGCCGTCCGCTTCACGAACTCATCGCCGACCTTAAGGTCTTCCCCCAGGTCATCGTCAACGTTCGCGTACGGGAGAAGAAGCCGCTCGACGAAATCGCAGCGGTCAAAGATACAATTCTGGCCGCGGAAGCGGAACTGGCCGAAAGCGGCCGCGTTGTGGTGCGCTATTCCGGCACCGAAGCCCTCGCCCGCGTGATGATTGAAGCCGAATCCGAAGAGGCCATGCGCCGCCACGCCGACCGCATCGCCGCTGCCATCCGCGCCGAACTGGGCGTCTGATCCGCGTGTCCCAAATCGGGACAAACCGCCCGCGCACCCGCGAGAAATGCCCCCGCTGTCCAGCCGATCCAGAGATATACTGACCTCGAAGTAGTTCCCGGAAGGGGTGCTTGCCCTCCCGGGAGGTTGGTGCTGCTTCAAGAGCAACACAAGGACCGCCAGGATCACGATCGCCATCGCAAAACGCCAGTCAATGGCGAATGTGACGGCGATGCGTGTCTAGGACGATCTTTTGTCCATGGGCCTGCCTCCTTCATTGGCACGGCCCGGCAGGTCGTTGCGCGGCCTGCGGGCCGTCGGCTCAGTCGTCCGAGCCGATCTTCCAGCGTTGCCGCTTAGCACCCTTTGCAGGGAGGCGGGCTCAGTTTAGGTCGGCTGTCGTGTTCATCAACGCCGCGCCACGCACTTTCCCGTCGAAAAGTAACGTTTCTTTCGTCTAGTTCAAATCCCGCCAGTTCGCCCCGGTCCCCACATCCGCAACCAGCGGCACATTCAACTCAATCACATGTTCCATCTCTCGCTGAACCAACGCGCTCACCGGCTCAATCTCATCTTCCGGAACATCGAACACCAGCTCGTCGTGCACCTGCAGCGTCATCCGCGTCTTCCGCTTTTCGTCCGCTAGCCGCCGATCGATCCGGATCATCGCGAGCTTGATCAGGTCCGCCGCCGTTCCCTGCAGCGGCGTGTTGATCGCCGTCCTCTCCGCAAACCCGCGCTGATTCGCGTTACGGCTCTGGATATCCGGAATCGGCCGCACCCGCCCAAACACCGTCCGCACCATCTGCTCGCGTCGCGTCTCCTCCAGCATTCGGTCGATATACGCCCGCACCCCCGCGTACCGCTCGAAATACGTCTCGATATACAGCCGCGCCTCGTGCTGCTCGATGCCCAGCTGCGCCGCCAGCCCAAAAGGCGAAATCCCGTACACGATCCCGAAGTTCACCGCCTTCGCCCGATTCCGTGTCTCCTTGCTCATCGTCTCCGCCGGAACCCCAAACACCTCCGCCGCTGTCAGCGTGTGAATGTCCTGTCCTGTCTGGTACGCCCTCACCAGCAGCGGATCCTGCGAGAAATGCGCCAGCAGCCGCAACTCAATCTGCGAATAATCCGCCGACAGCAATACGCATCCCGGCGCAGCAATAAACGCCGCCCGAATCTCGCGTCCCAACTCCGTCCGAATCGGAATATTCTGCAAGTTCGGATTCGTCGACGAAAGCCGCCCCGTCGCCGTCCCCACCTGATTGAACGTCGTGTGCACGCGCCCCTCGCTGTCGGCCAGCAAGGGAAGGGAATCGGCGTAATTCGACTTCAGCTTCGTCAGCTGCCGATACTCCAGCACCAGCCGTGGCACATCGTTGTGCGCCGCCAGTTCTTCCAGCACGTCCTGCGCCGTCGAAATCACCTTGCCCTTGCCGTATTTCAGCGGCCGCGGCAGCCCCATCTTGTTGAACAGCACATCCCCCAGCTGCTTCGGCGAATTGATATTGAACCGTTGCCCCGCCAACGAAAAAATTTCCTCGCCCACCCGCTGCATGTCCGCGGCCAGCCGATCCGCCATCCGCCCCAGCACGCCCAGGTCGATCCGCACCCCAGCCTTCTCCATCTCCAGCAACACCGGGACCAGCGGCAAATCGATCTCCTCATACACCCGCCGCTCGCCCAGCGTATCCACCTCCTTGCGCATCGTCGCGGCCATAGCATGCGTCAAATGCGCCGCCTCCGCCACCTGCCGATCCCCCATCTCATGCGGAGGCCCGCCGCCAAACCGCGCCGCCACATCCCCCAGCCGATGCGTCGCGTGCGTCGGATTAATAAGGTAGGAGTACAACATCACATCGTCCGTCGCGCCGCGCAGCGCAACCCCATGCGACTCCAGAACCCGCAACACCGCCTTCAAATCGTGCACTCGCTTCGGAATCGCAGCCTCCTCCAGCAGCTCCTTCATCGCATCCAGCGGAACCAGCAGTGCCCCACCCGCCTCAGCCGCAACCCCAATCCGGCATTCCGTTGCCGCCGGACTCGTCTCGCACGCAGCCTCCGCCGCATCGACAAGATCCAGCAGCGACATCGTCTTTAGATCCGGCTCGCGTTCCTCCAGCGCCTCCGACTCCTGCTCGCTCACCTGCTCCGCAGCCGCCTCCAGCTCCGACGCTGCCAGCGCCAGCGCAAACCCATCCTTGCGCGCCTGCTTCACAAACGCCGCAATCTGCTCCGTTGTCGGCTCCAGCACATACTCCACCGCCGTCGTCGGCACCGCCGGGGCCAGCTCCCGCAGCAGCGTCGTAAACTCCAGCTCGGTAAACAGCGCCCTGCAGGCCGCGACATCAGGAGCCTGCGTCCGCATCGCCTCCGGCTCAAACTCCAGCGGCACTTCACAATGAATCGTTACCAGCTCTTTGCTCAGCAACACCGCCTCGCGGTTATTTTGTAACGATTCTCGATACGTTTTCCGCTTGATCTCCTCCGCCCGATCCAGCGCCGCCTCCACGCTTCCGAATTGCTGGATCAGCTCTACTGACCCCTTATCGCCGATCCCCGGCGCGCCCGGAATGTTGTCGATCGAATCGCCGCGCAACGCCATCACATCCACCACCCGCTCTGGCGGTACGCCCAGCGTCTCCATCACCTTCTCGCGATCCAACACCAGGTTGTCTTTCGCCGGATTCAGAATTTTCACGCGTTCGTTCACCAGTTGCATCATGTCCTTGTCGTTCGAAACGACAAACACCGGGTGTCCCGCAGCCGCTGCCTTCGCGGCCAGCGTTCCGATCACGTCATCGGCTTCAAAACCCTGCGCCTCCAGAATCGGAATTCGAAACGCCTCCAGCGCCCGCCGCACGTAGGGCAGCTGTTGCGCCAGATCCGGCGGCATCGCTTCGCGATTCGCCTTGTACCCGCCCGTCTCCACGGTCTCGAACCGCTGCGTCTCCGCGCTGAATTTCTTCACCGTCATCCCACGCGCCCGCTCGTCGCGAAACACCGGCCCGCTCACGTCGAACACCGCCGCAAAATATTCCGGCTCAAAATCCCGCCGCAGCTTGTTGATCATGTTCACGAACACGTACGTCGCCGCCGTCGGCACGCCCGTCCGCGTCGACATCGGTCGAGACCGCTGCATCGCGTGATACGCGCGAAAGATAAACGACATTGCGTCAAGCAGAAAAACCGTGGGCTTGTTGGAGTCTCCGGGCACGAAGTTGAGTGTACCGCTTCACTACCGCCTCTTCGCGAGCCGCGCCGCTCGCTGCGCCAGCCCCAAACGTCACCCGCTATAATTCCCGAACGGAGAATCACTCATGATGCGTCGCTTTCTGCCCCTGGTCCTGACGACAGTATTTCTTCCCACGTGCCTCGCCCAGTCCGCGCCTGGCTCCGCAGAGAAGCCACTCACCGCACTGCCCTACTCGCCCAGTCTCGACCTCGCCGACATGGATCGCACCGCCGACCCCTGCGTCGACTTCTACCAATATGTGTGCGGCGGCTGGATGAAGAACAACCCCATCCCTCCCGACCAGGCGGCATGGGACGTCTACGCGAAGCTCAGCAACGATAACCGTCAGTTCCTCTGGGGCATTCTCGAAGAAGACGCGAAGCTCACCGATCGCACGCCCGCGCAACAGAAAGTCGGCGACTACTACGCCGCCTGCATGAACACCGACGCCATCGACGCGCATGGTCTCGCGCCCCTGCAGCCCGAGCTCGACCGCATCGCCGCCATTCAGGATCGCAAACAGCTCGCCGCCTTCCTCCGCGAAGGAGCCGACCAGCGCGGCCTCTACTTCCTGGGAGCCGGCGCCGAGCCCGATCCCAAAAACGCCGGCATGATGATCGTCGGCATCGGAGCCGGCGGCCTCGGACTTCCCGACCGCGACTACTACACAAAGACCGACGCGAAGAGCCTGGATATCCGCCAGCGTTTTGTCGTCTACATGGCGCATCTCCTTGTGCTCGCCGGCGAGCCCCAGGCGCAGGCCGATCAGGATGCCGCCGCCACCATGAAAATCGAAACCGCGCTCGCAACCGCATCGCTTACCCGGGTCGAGCGCCGCGATCCCTACAACGTCTATCACCCAATGAAGATCGACGCTGTGGACGCTCTGGCGCCAACGCTCGAGCTCGGTGCGTATCTCAATCAGGAACAGGTTTCCGCATCCGTCCTCGCCAACGTCGATGTCGCGCAGCCGAAATTTCTCGCCGCGCTGCAAAGTGAGCTGGCCAACGAGTCACTCGAAAGTCTCAAGGCCTATCTCCGCATCCACGCGCTCAACGGCGCCGCGTCCAGCCTTTCCAGCAATTTCGAAGATGCCCGCTTCGACTTTTTTTCGAAATACCTGCGCGGCGTCCCGCAGATGCCGGCGCGCTGGAAACGTTGCGAAGGCCAGATCGATCGCTCCCTCGGCGAAGCCCTCGGCCAGGAATTCGTCGCGCGCACCTTCGCGCCCAATACCAAACAAAAAGTCCTCGTCATGACTGACCAGATCGAGCAGGCCATGCAGCAGGAGATCGAGAATCTCGACTGGATGAGTCCCGCCACCAAACAGGCCGCCATCGCCAAACTGCACATCGTCCAGAACAAGATCGGCTATCCCGACAAATGGCGCGACTACTCCTCGCTCACTATCGAACGCAACGACTACTTCGGCAATGTCGTGCGTGCGCGCATCTTTGAGGAGAAGCGCGACTGGGCCAAGGTCGGCAAGCCGGTCGACCGCAATGAGTGGTTCATGTCTCCGCCCACTGTGAATGCCTACTACGACCCGCAGATGAATAACATCAATTTTCCCGCCGGCGTCCTGCAGCCGCCCCTATACGATCCCAAAGAAGACGACGCCCCTAACTACGGTGACACCGGCGGCACCATCGGCCACGAGCTCACCCACGGCTTCGACGACGAGGGCCGCCAGTTTGACGGCCAGGGCAATCTCCGTGACTGGTGGACCCCTGCCGACGCGAAGGGTTTTGAAGATCGCATCAACTGCCAGCGGGACCAGTACGCCAACTACATCATCGTCGACGACATCCACATCAACTCAAAGCTCACCAGCGGCGAAGACGTCGCCGACCTCGGCGGCACGCTGCTCGCGTATCTTGCCTGGAAGAAGCAAACTGCCGAGATGCATCTTGAACCGCAGGACAGCTTCACGCCCGATCAGCGTTTTTTCATCGGATACGCGCAGTGGGCCTGCGAGAACGAGCGCCCCGAGAACCTCCGGGTGAACGCCGTCACCGACCCGCACTCGCCCGGCAAGTACCGCGTCAACGGCATCGTCGCCGATCTGCCCCAGTTCGCCGCGGCCTTTAGCTGCAAAGCTGGCCAGCCCATGGTCAACGCGAAGGCCTGCAAGGTCTGGTGAGCTAAACAGTGTCAACCTGGGCGGAGCGAAGGTGCCCGGGAGCCTGCCCTGAGCGAGGTCCCCGTTGGGGACCGAGTCGAACGGGTCTCGATTCTGAGACCGGGATATCTCTACTCCACAAACATGCAGTCCCCATAAGAAAAGAACCGATACTTCTCCTCCACCGCATGCCGATACGCCTCGAGCGTCTTCTCCTGCCCCGCAAACGCCCCCACCAGCATCAGTAACGACGACTGTGGCAAATGAAAGTTCGTTAGCAGCGCCCCCACCACGCGAAACTCAAATCCCGGCGAGATGAAAATGCTCGTGGAACCCGAATGCGCCACAAACTCCCCGCCGCTCCGAGCGCAATGCTCCAAAGTCCGTACCGTCGTCGTCCCCGCCGCGACAATCCGCCGCCCCTCGCGCCGCGCCGCGTTCAGCGCAGCCGCCGTCTCCTCTGAAATCGAATACCGCTCCGCATGCAGCTTAACGTCTTCCACCCGCTCCACTCGCACCGGCTGAAACGTCCCCAGCCCGACGTGCAGCGTGACATGCGCAATCTCCACACCGCGCGTCCGAATTTCGCCCAGGATCTCCGGTGTGAAGTGCAGC
>JBEKIN010000252.1:0-6622 GCA_050011735.1 Acidobacteriaceae bacterium
TTCAATGGCAACGTGATTCAACCCTCACTGGTGCGGCTGCCGGGCTATCCGCTCTTCCTGGGTGTTTTTTTCTCCGTGTTTGGGTGGGGGCATCCGCACGCGGTACTGGTGGTGCAGGCGCTGATCGATTTGGCGGGTTGCTGGCTGCTGTGGGATTGTGCGCGGAAGGAGGTCTCGCGGCGGGCCGGGTGGGCGGTGCTGTTGCTGGCGGTGTTCTGTCCATTCACAGCGGCCTACGCGGTGACGGGCTTGACGGAGAGCCTGTCGATCTTCTGCGTGGCGCTGGCGATCTGGGCGCTGGCGCGACTGGTGCGGGCGGCGCGAGCGGGGAAGCCGGTGCTGGGGCCGCTGCTGGCGCTAGCGGCGGCGATGGGCTACGGGATGATGCTGCGGCCAGATGGAGTTTTGCTGACGGCGGCTTTCTGTGTGGGGATTCTTTGGTATGCGAGGGAGCCGGCGGGAACCGGGCGCGGCTTGCGGCTAGCGATGGTGG
Organism: Acidobacteriaceae bacterium; assembly: GCA_050011735.1. Taxonomy (GTDB): domain Bacteria; phylum Acidobacteriota; class Terriglobia; order Terriglobales; family Acidobacteriaceae; genus Palsa-343. Next base: position 494 of record JBEKIN010000252.1, read on the forward strand.
CTGGGGTGCTGGCGGTGCTACCGCTGGTTCCCTGGATGATTCGGAATTACCGGACGTTTCATACAGTGCAGCCGCTGGCTCCGCGGTATGTCAATAATCCCGGGGAGTTCGTGCCGGCGGGGTTCTTTCGCTGGATGCGGACGTGGTCAGTGAACTTTGTGGATGCGGGAACGGTTTTCTGGAATCTGAACGGCGAGATCGATCCGGAAGACGTGCCGGCGCGGGCGTGTTGGACGGCTGCGCAATGCCGGCTGACGGAAGCGCTGATCGAGGAGCACAACAAGCAGCACGAAGTGACGCCGGAGCTGGATGCGCAATTCGCGGCGCTGGCGGCGGAACGCATCCGGGAGCGGCCGTGGAATTACTACGTTGTTCTGCCGCTGTGGCGGGTTGCGGATATGTGGCTTTGGCCACGCACGGAACGGTTCCCGCTGAACCTCTGGTGGTGGGAGGTGGGCGATCATCCGCAGGACAGCGCGATTGCGATCGGGCTGGGGCTGTTGAATCTGGCATATTTGGGGCTGGCGGTGGCGGGATTCGCGAAGCGGAGGGTGCCGCTGCAGGCAGTGTTGCTGGCGACCATCGGGCTGCGGTGCATTTTGCTGGCGACGATGGAGAATCCCGAACAGCGTTACACGATGGTGATGTTTCCGATGGTGTTTCTGGCGGGAGGGTGCGCGCTGGCAGGCGAACGGAGCTAAACTCCTTCCATGCTGTTCATGGTGATTGAATCGTTTAAGAGCGGCGACGCGAGACCGGTTGGGGAGCGCTTCCGGCGGCGCGGACGGATGATGCCGCAGGGGCTGACCTACCATGCGAGCTGGGTGGATGTGGCGGGCAAGCGATGCTTTCAGCTGATGGAGGCGAACGACGAGGCGGCGTTGCGGGAGTGGATCGGCAACTGGAGCGACCTGGTGGACTTCGAGGTGGTTCCGGTGATGACGTCGGTTCAGTTCTGGGCAGAGACCGAATTGGGAGGAGCCGCGTAAGAGAAGCGGATCCCCGGTCTTTACGGCTGTGCGCTTGAGCTTCGCTGCCGATAGAATCGTTAGAGCAAATTATCCAAATTTCAGGTGTACCCGTTGACCGCAACCACCAGGCCTGTCGCGCGGAAGGCGCTGACCTTTCAGGAACTGCTGCTTCGCCTGCAGAGCTTTTGGGCGGAGCGGGGCTGCGTGCTGGCGCAGCCGTATGACGTGGAAGTGGGCGCGGGGACGATGTCGCCGGACACATTTTTGCGTGTTCTGGGTCCGGATCCGATAGCGATCGCGTACATCCAGCCTTCGCGGCGGCCGGCGGACGGGCGTTATGGAGAGAATCCGAACCGGCTGTACAAGCACACGCAGCTGCAGGTGATCCTGAAGCCGCCGCCGGAGGACATCCAGGAAATCTATCTTGAGTCGCTGGAGGCGATCGGGATTCGGCTGCGCGAGCACGACATCAAGTTCGAGGAAGACAACTGGGAGTGGCCGGTGGGCGGCGCGTGGGGCGTGGGCTGGCAGGTAATGCTGGACGGCCTGGAGATTACGCAGTTCACTTACTTCCAGCAGTGCGGCGGGATGGACCTCGATCCGATCTCAGGCGAGATCACCTATGGGCTGGAGCGCATCGCGGCGTTTTTGCAGGATGTGGACTCGCTCTACGACGTGGTGTGGGCGGTCGATCCGAAGACGGGCCGCGCGGTGACCTACGGGGACATTCGCCTTGAGGAAGAGCTGCAGCTTTCGGTTTATAACTTCGAGGCGGCGGACATCGGGAAGCTGTGGGAGCATCTGCGGCTGTATGAGGCGGAGTGCCAGGCGCTGCTCGACGAGTTTCATCAGAATTTCAAGGCGGAGAAGACGGCCGAGAGGCACGAGAAGATTCACGACCGGGTAGTGCACGATGGGGCGGGCACTTCGGCCGACGAGGATGTGCGCGTGGCGCTGCGGCGTTTTCCGATTCTGGGCGCGTATGAGCTATGCCTGAAATGCTCACACCTGTTCAACCTGCTGGATGCGCGCGGGGCGATTTCGGTGACGGAGCGGGTGGCGGTGATGGCGCGCATTCGCAACATGGTGGTGGGTGTGGCCAAGGCGTATGCCGCGCAGCGGCAGAGAGCGGGAGGCCGGTAGCGATGGCGGACCTTCTGTTCGAAGCGGGGCTCGAAGAGATTCCGGCGCGCATGATCGCAGCGGCTGAGGCAGAGCTGACCGAGCGGGTGGTGGAATTACTGCGGCGGGAGCGGCTGCTGAAGGACGAGCACGAGATTCACAGCTATTCGACACCGCGGCGGCTGGCGGTGCAGGTGAATGGCGTGCTGGCGCGGCAGCCGGACGCGCGACGCGAGACGACGGGGCCGGCGTGGAGTGTGGCGTTCAAGGACGGGCAACCGACGGCGGCAGCGCAGGCTTTTGCGCGCAAGGCGGGCGTGGGAGTTGAGGCGCTGGAGAAGATCTCGACACCCAAGGGTGAGTACGTCTCGGCGAATGTGCTGCACCACGGGCGCGAGGCGAGCGAGGTGCTGGGCGATCTGCTGGCCGCGGAGCTGGCCGCGCTCTACTGGCCGAAGACCATGTACTGGAGGCCGCTGAAGCCGGAGCGTTTTGTGCGGCCGGTGCGCTGGATGGTGGCGCTGCTGGATCATGCCATCCTGCCGGTGGAATTTGCCGGCGTGCGCGCGGCGAATCTCACGTGGGGGCACCGCATTTTGCACGGCGACGCCGCAGTGACCATCGATCACCCTGACGATTATCTGGGACTGCTGGAGGCGGCGAAAGTCACAGCGGATGTGAAGCTGCGGCAACACCGTATCCGCAAGGCGCTGGATCTGGAAACGCGAAGCGTGCCGGGCGCGCGCTGGCGCGAGGACGCGGCGCTGCTGGAGACGGTGACGCACCTGACGGAGTGGCCGTCGGTGGTTCTGGGGAACTTCGATCCCGAATACCTGGAGTTGCCGGAAGAAGTGCTGGTGACGGTGATGCGGGATCACCAGAAATACTTTGCCGTGGAAAATGCCGCTGGGAAGCTGGAACCGTATTTTCTGGCTGTGCTGAACACGCACCCGGAAGAGATGGGGATCGACGTGATCCGGCACGGGCATGAGCGGGTGCTGCGGGCGCGCTTCAGCGATGCGCGGTTCTTCTGGAGAGTCGATCAGAAGATTCCGCTTGAAGACCGGGTGGAGAAGCTGAAGTCGGTGACCTTCCACAAGGAGCTGGGCAGCTACTGGGACAAGACCCAAGCCAATCTGCGGATCGCGGAAAAGCTGGTGGGCTTGCTGGAGGAACGTGGAACGTTTGTCGATCGAAAGGCGCTTCTGAAAGCCGTTGAGTTGGCGAAGACCGACCTGACGACGGAGCTGGTGAAGGAGTTCACGGAGTTGCAGGGGATTGTGGGCGGGTTGTATGCGCGCGCGCAGGGGCTGGGCGAGAAAGTGGCTCAGGCGATCTACTGGCAGTATTCGCCGGCCGCGGTGGAGGATCCGATTCCGCCGACGGTGGAAGGACAGGTGCTGGGAATTGTCGATCGGATTCAGACGATTGTGGCGATGTTCTCGATTGGCCTGGAGCCGACGGGGTCGAAGGATCCGTTTGCGCTGCGGCGGGCGGCGAACGCCATCGTGAAGATTCTGGCGGAGACGGGATTGCCGCTGGTGCGTTCGGACCTGGTCAAAGCAGTGCCGGCGGAGCTGAGCGAAGAGACCCGCACGAAGCTGGCGGCTTTCTTCGAAGAGCGGCTGGTGTTCTGGCTGCGGGATCTGCGCGGCTTCGCGTACGACGTGGTCAATGCGGTGGTGGCGGTTCGCTCCGATAATATGCGCGATGCGATTGCGCGGGCGGAAGCGCTGACAGCGGTACGCGGGTCGGAGGATCTGGCGGCGATTGCGGCGGCGTTCAAGCGAATCAAAAATATTCTGCGGCAGGCGGAAGAAAAGGGCGCTCTGAATCCTGGACAGGAGACGGGCGCGGCAAGCCCGGACCTATTGAAGGACCCTGCCGAGCGTGGGCTTCACGCCGAGGCGATGAAACTGGCTCCAGTCGTGGAGGAGCTGCGCCGGCGGCAGGAGTATCGGCAGGCGCTGGAGAAGATTGCAACACTGCGGCCGCACGTCGATCTGTTCTTCGACAAAGTGATGGTGATGGTCGACGACAAGGCGACGCGGGATAATCGGCTGGCACTGATTAGCGAAGTACTCAGCGCGTTTTCGAGGATCGCCGATTTTTCCGAGCTGGTTTCGAGCTAATCGCTGCACAGTTTGATTTTGTCTGCTGCGCCGGAGGGGTTGGTGTCTCAGGAGCTATGGACCGCGGTCGACAAGTACCTTGAGAAGGTGCTGATGCTGCCGGATCCGGCGCTCGATGCGGCGCGCGAGGCGAGCGCGGCGGCGGGGCTGCCGGAGATTGCGGTGACGCCGAGCCAGGGAAAGCTGCTGTATTTGCTGGCGCGGATGGTGCGAGCGCGGAGAATCCTCGAGATCGGGACGCTGGGCGGGTACAGCACGATCTGGCTGGGGCGGGCGTTGCCGCCGCGTGGGCGGGTCGTGACGCTCGAGGCGGATCCAAGACATTTTGAAGTGGCGCGAGAGAATATCAAACGCGCCGGTTTGGCGAAGGTGGTCAATCAGCGGCTGGGGATTGCGCTGGAGACGCTGCCGCGGCTGGCGGAGGAGGGTGCTGGGCCGTTCGATTTTGTTTTCATCGATGCGGACAAGGAAAGCAGCGTGGAGTATTTCGAGTGGGCGCTGCGGTTGTCGCGGCCGGGAGCGGCGATCCTGGTGGACAACGTGATCCGCGACGGCGAGGTGGCCGATCCCCAGACGACGGAGGAGCGGGTGCTGGGGATTCGACGACTGAACGAGGTGCTGGCGCAGGAGCCGCGGGTGAGCGCGACCACGATTCAGACGGTGGGCAGCAAAGGGTACGACGGATTCACGCTGGCGCTGGTGGGCGGCGGCTAACGAGGCTGCGGGGTCGCAAAAAGGAGCGGAACGCCGGCGAGAAGTGTTCCATCCCACATCTGCCCAACAGCGGGGCAGATATGGGCCAGCCAGGTTGGTTAAGGAATGATGACGGCGGCTCCGTCGATGGCGTCGTTGGCGACGGCGAGCAGGGCATCGTTAACCTGGTCGAGGCGAAACAGCGTGGTGCGGGGGCGGATGCCGATCTTTGCCGCGAGAGCGACAAAGTCGCGGCCGTCCTGACGGGTCATATTGGCGACGCTGCGCAGCTGTCGCTCGCCCCACAGCAGCGAGTCGTAGTCGAACTGGGGGATGCGGTCGAGGTGGATGGCGTTGATGGCGACGATGCCTCCTTTGCGGAGGGAGGCGAGCGCGGCGATGACCACGTCGCCGCTGGGGGCGAAGGTGACCGCGCAGTCGAGCGGGACGGGCGGGCGTTCGGTGTCGTCGCCGACCCAGGTTGCGCCCATGGTGCGGGCGAGTTGCTGGTGCGATGCGCCGCGCGTGGAGACGTAGACCTCACAATTCCAGGATTGGAGGACCTCGATGACGAGGTGCGCGGAAGCGCCGAAGCCGAAGAGTCCGACGCGGTCGCCGGGGGCGATTTCAGCGACGCGGAGGCTGCGGAAGCCGATGATGCCGGCACAGAGCAGCGGCGCGAGATCGGTGGCGGAGGGTTCTTCAGGGAGCACGATGAGGAAGTCGGCGCGGGCAACGGCGTATTCGGCGTAGCCGCCGTTGACGGAGTAGCCGGTGTAGGTGGGATGGTCGCAGAGATTCTCACGGTTCTTGAGACAGAGGGGGCAAGTCCCGTCAACGCCGCCCAGCCAGGAGACGCCAGCGCGTTGACCGATGCGGATGGAGCTGACGTTGGTGCCGAGCTTCGTGACGCGCGCCACGATCTGGTGGCCGGGGGTCACAGCATCGCGCAGAGGCTTGAGTTCGCCGGCGGTGATGTGGAGATCGGTGCGGCAAACGCCGCAGGCTTCGACCTTAAGAAGGACTTCGCCAGGTCCGGGCTCGGGGATGGGCAGATCTTCGAGAACCAGCGGGTGCGAGGCGATGGGGGCGGGATGGTGCAGGACGGCGGCGCGCATCTTGTTTTTTATTCGAGAGGCTTCAGGTCTTCGAACGTGGTGGGGATGAGCTCGGCGACAGTGGGATGAATGTGCACAGAATGCGTAAGCAGC
>JBEKIN010000253.1:0-6612 GCA_050011735.1 Acidobacteriaceae bacterium
GCTGGCGAGGGCGTGGGTGTTGGAGCCGAGGCTCCAGACATGCAGGTCGTGGACATCTTCGACACCCTCGATAGCGGCGAGGGTGGTTCGAATCTCGACGAGGGAGATGCCGCGGGGCGTGCCTTCGAGCAGGATGTTCAGAGTTTCGCGCACGATGGAGATGGACGACCAGAGGATGAGCGCGGCGATGGCCAGGGAGAGCGCGGGATCGATCCAGGTGCGTCCGGTGAGCAGAATGACGAGGCCGCCGACGATGACCGCGGCGGTGGAGAGCGTGTCGCCGAGCATGTGGATGAAGACGCTGCGGATATTGACGTCGTGACTGACGCGCCAGAGCATGGCGGCGATGAGGCCGTTCATGAGCACACCGGCGGCGGCCACGAACATCATGATGCGCGGCTGCACGGGTGTGGGATGGCTGATGCGGTGGACAGCTTCGAAAGCGATCCAGCCGGCGATGACGATCAGCGTGAGCGCGTTGAGGAAGGCGGCGAGAACGCCGGCGCGCTGGTAGCCGAAGGTCTTCTGGTCAGTAGCGGGACGCGTCTGAAACCAGACGGCGACGAAAGAGAGCACGATGGCCAGGGCGTCGGAGGCGTTGTGGCCGGCTTCCGAGACGAGGGCGAGGGAGTGGGCGCGCAGTCCGGCAATGAGCGTGAGGACCACATAGCCGATGGTGGCAATGAGGGAAAGGCGCAGCACCCGCTGCATGGCTGCGGTATTGGCGCCATGAACATGCATACAGGTCTAGTTTATCCAGGTCGCGAGGAGCCGGGAGCCAGGCGCGCAGGGCACAGGGTGCACAGGACGGGCGGGTGCAGCTGCGAGTTACGCCTTACTGGACGGGGGCGGAAGCCTGAGGGTTGCGCTGCTTCGTTATGGGGCGCGTGGGGACGGAGTCGGCGGTAGTGCGCAGGCCGCTCCAGTTCTCAGCGACAACGATGCTGTTTTCCGGGCGGTGGATGTCGTAGCGCACCGAGCACGGGAAGCTGAGGCGCAGCTCGGAGGGGTTCACGAAGTCGCGCAGGGCGGTGACTTCCTGGGAGCACTCGTAGACCACGCCGCCGATTTCATATTTGTAGAGGATGAAACGAATCTCGCGGGGATGATCGGGCTCGCCGGGGGTTTCGAGTTCGGTGATGTCGAGGATGGTGCCGTCCATGATGCGACCAGTGCGGACGAGTTGCGCGCGGCGCTCCCGCTCGATTTCTTCTGCGCTGGGACGGCGACGCATGACCAACCAGGTGGTCACCGCGCCAATGCAGACAACCGCAGCGGCAATCGACCCGTAAACATGGGGATCGCGCAGTGAAAGGCCGAACATCCGGTGGCTCCGATGAGGAACGGGGGGTTAAGGTGCGCCGACACTTGCAGGATAGCTCAGATTGGCGGATTTGCGGCCTGGGAGAGCGGATTTGGCCCAAAGCGGTAACGTTTGTCTGCGCTATACTCGCTGCAGACATGGTGAATCGCAGGTTTTCAGGAACGGCCGCTTCGGGCGGTCGTTTTTCCGTCAGCACGCAAGGTTCGCGGCGCCGGACAGCGGGTGGAGCCGGGGTGCGGATTCGGTCGACGACGGTGATCTGCGTGCGGCGCGGCAGCGATGTGGTGATGGCCGCCGATGGGCAGGTCACGATGGGCGAGGCGGTCTTTAAGCACACAGCGAAGAAGATTCGGCGGCTGTATCAGGACAAGATTCTGGCGGGGTTTGCCGGTTCGACGGCCGACGCGTTTTCGCTCTTCAGCCGCTTCGAGAGCAAGCTGGAGCAGTATGCGGGAAACCTTGGGCGGTCGGCGGTGGAGCTGGCGAAAGACTGGCGCACGGACAAGATGCTGCGGAGCCTGGAGGCGCTGCTGGTGGTTTCGGATCTGAGCCAGACGTTTCTGATCAGCGGGTCGGGGGACGTGATCGAACCGGATGAGGGGATTGCGGCGATCGGGAGCGGCGGATCGTATGCGCTGGCTGCAGCGCGGGCGCTGATGGAGAACACAGAACTTTCGGCGCGGGAAATCGCGGAGAAGGCGATGCGCATTGCCGGGCAAATTTGTATTTACACGAACGACAAGGTCACGATCGAAGAGCTGCATGGAGCAGCCGGTAGCCAGTAGCCGGTAGCGAGTAGCTGGTGGGCGAGCGGAATTTCAGAAATTGGTGAACGGAGAGATGGCGATTTGCGACGGGCCGCAATGAAAGACGACGGTGCAATTCCGAGAATCTACGCTGATTTCAATAACTGCGACCGGTCTGGCAGAGTGCGGCTCAACACTGTCGGAACATTCGCTGATTTGAATCGCCTGGGGATTAGCCTGCAAGAGGGAGCCGAATTGATGGTCTCCGATTCTGAGCTTGAGGTCGAGGCAGTCACCACCTTTTCAGCAGAAGAGTCGATTTGGGTAGCCGAATTCAATATCCATCGACTTCGAGATGTGAGGCCAGCAGGAGATCCAACCGAGGGCGTGTCCGATCACTGAAGGGGTTATCGGCGGCATCTGAAATCAGACAATCAAGATAGGGGCTTCTAGCCCAAAGAGTGAACTCATTATGGCGATTTATTTACCGGGAACCGCGGAAGATCAGGAGCTGTCGCTGGACGAGCTGACGCCGCGGGAGATTGTGAGCGAGCTGGATAAGTACGTGGTGGGGCAGAAGGCGGCGAAGCGCGCGGTGGCGATCGCGCTGCGCAATCGCATGCGGCGGCAGAAGCTGACGCCGGATCTGGCTGACGAGATCATGCCCAAGAACATCATCATGATTGGGCCGACGGGCGTGGGGAAGACGGAGATTGCGCGGCGGCTGGCGAAGCTGACGAATTCGCCGTTCCTGAAGATTGAGGCTTCGAAGTTCACCGAGGTCGGCTATGTGGGGCGCGATGTGGATTCCATCGTGCGGGACCTGGTGGAGATCGCGATCGACATGGTGCGGGAGGAGAAGCTGGAAGAGGTTGAGGATCGCGCGGAAATGAACGCGGAGGAGCGGCTGCTGGATGTGCTGCTGCCGGCTCCTGTGCAAGCGCCAGCGACAGCGCCAGGCGGGAATGGAACGATCATTGACGGAAATACGATCACGCTGCCTGCACCGGGCGGGTCGGGCGACTCGCACCATCGCACGCGGGAGAAGCTGCGGCAGCAGTTCCGCGAAGGCAAGCTGGATGACCGGCAGGTGGAGATCGATGTGCGGGAGCGGAATTCGCCATCGTTCGAGATCATCTCCAACCAGGGCGTGGAGGAGATGGACGTCAACCTGAAGGACATGCTGCCGAACATCTTTGGGCAGCGGACGCGCAAGCGGAAGATGAAGGTATCGGACGCGTTCGAGTACCTGGTGCAGGAGGAAGAGGGTCGGCTGATCGATATGGATCAGGTGACGCGGCTGGCAGTGGAGCGGGTGGAGAGCTCGGGGATCGTCTTCCTGGACGAGATCGACAAAATTGCCGGGCGCGAAGGCGGGCACGGGCCGGATGTTTCGCGCGAGGGCGTGCAGCGCGACATTCTGCCGATCGTGGAAGGAACGACGGTGAACACGCGCTACGGGATGGTGCGGACCGATTTCATCTTGTTTATTGCGGCCGGGGCGTTCCATGTTTCGAAACCCAGCGATCTGATTCCGGAGTTGCAGGGACGGTTTCCGATCCGCGTGGAGCTGCAGTCGCTGACGGTGGAGGATTTCGTGCGGATTCTGACAGAGCCGAAGTCGTCGCTGGTACGGCAGTACACGGCGCTGCTGGAGACCGAGGGGCTGAAGCTGGAGTTCACACCGGAGGCGATCGCGGAGATGGCGCAGTTCGCGTTTCGCGTGAACGAGGGGACGGAAAATATTGGGGCGCGCCGGCTGCACACGATCATGGAGAAGGTGCTGGATGAGATCAGCTTTTCCGCACCGGACCTGACGCGGGCACAGCCGAAGGGCGACCCGAAGGATCAGGGGACGGTGGTGGAAGTGGCTGCGGTGGGCGAAGGGACGAAGGCGCCACTGCCGGTGATCGAGCGGGAAACGGCGAACGGGACGGAGAAGGTGATGGTGATCGATCCGGAATATGTGCGCCAGATGGTGGCGGACATTGTGAAGAACCAGGATCTGTCGCGGTACATTTTGTAAGGGAGCCCGTAGCCCGTAGCCGGTAGCTGGGAGCCAGGAGCTGAGTCGGTGGCCGGGCAGAAAGCGGATAGCGTCCGCGCTCTCCTACAATCGGAACGATGTCCACGACCGTACGCTCGTATTCAAAAATCAACCTGGGGCTGGCGATTGGGCCGTCGCGCTCTGATGGGTTTCACGCGCTGACGACTTGCTACCAGACGCTGGCAGCGCACGATCTGGTGGCGGTCGACGCGCGGCCGGCGGCGAAGACGAGCCTTGTAATCACGAGCAACGACGAGCGGGTTCCGGCGGATGCTAGTAACACGGCGTGGAAGATGGTGGAGCGGGCGCTGGCGGCACTGCGGGTTCAGGCCGAAGTTCATATTCACATTGAGAAACGGCTGCCCGTGCAGGGCGGGATCGGGGCGGGATCCGCGAATGCGGTTGCGGCACTGATTGGATTGGAGCGGGAGCTGGCGCGGTCTGGAGTTGTAACGCTCCCCGAACCGGAACGGTTGCGGATCGCGGCGGAGGTGGGGTCCGATGTGCCGCTGTTTTTGGTGGGCGGGACGGTGCTGGGGGTGGGACGGGGCGAGGAAGTGTCGCCGCTGCGCGATATTCCGCCGACAGAGTGTGTGCTGGCGCTGCCGGAGGTGGGGGTTTCGACGCCGCAGGCGTATCGGGACTGGGATGAACTGCAGGGGGCAGGGCACACGGTACAGGGTACAGGGAGGAGCGAGCGGGGAGCAGGCGCTGGTGATGAGGTAGGAGTCAACGAATTGACCGGCTCTGATGGCTCCGATAAACTGAGTGTGTTGAGTCGAGCTCTTGCCTCGGCGTTTGGGTCGAGGCCTCCGGAGGGAATGTCCGCCGGGGTTGGCGCGCACTCCTCCGGTGTCTCCGCAGTAAGCGGGGGCCTGGCCGGGAATCCGGAGCAGAATCCGCTTCTCGCGCTTGTCCGAACCGGGATCGAAAACGACTTCGAAGAGGTCGTCTTCCGGCAGTATCCCTCACTCGGAAATATCAAGCGCATTCTTGCGGGCTCCGTCAATCCTGAGGAGGCAGCCGTTTACGCGGCGCTGTCGGGCTCCGGATCGGCCCTGTTCGGGCTGTACGGAACTGCGGAGGCGGCGGCAGCGGCGGGGGCACGGCTGGGGGAAGCTGGGATTCGAACGCTGCGGACGGTGACGCTGCCGCGGGAGGAGTACTGGGGGACGATGGTGGTGGGTTAGCGAGTTAGCTAAAAAGCGGTCGGCTAAGAAACGGTTAGCGTAAGAACGGTTGGCGGGGAAGCATCAGGCGAGCAGGATCGATCCGAAGTTTGCGTTACTGGGCGATCGACTAATGGTAGGTCAAGTGCCTTTGGAGCACTTTGTCCAGGTTCGAATCCTGGTCGCCCAGCCAAAGTTTTGAAGTGGGCCCGGCAGCAGCATCGCCGCGAATTTGTAACAGGATGCCATGCAAACCAGCCTGGAGGATCTTGTGACGGACACGATCGAAGCAGTGGGCGTGGCCACGCCGAATCTGGCGGCGGCTCAGACAGATGGCAGCGCAAAGGGAAAGCCGCAGGCGCGGCGTTCGCGGGTATCGAACGAGGACAGGCGGTTCAAGGTTTTCTCCGGCACAGCGAATCGCGGGCTGGCGGAGGAGATTTGCAAGCACATCGGCGTGACGCTGGGCGAGACCCGGATGACGCGCTTCGCGGATGGCGAGGTGTACTTCCAGCTGCTCGAGAACGTACGCGGCGCAGATGTTTTCGTGGTGCAGCCGACCTGCTGGCCTGTGGACCAGCATTTGATGGAGCTGCTCATCATGATCGATGCGCTGAAGCGCGCGTCGGCGGGAAGGATCACGGTGGTGGTTCCGTATTACGGATATGCGCGGCAGGACCGGAAGGATCGGCCACGCGTGGCGATTTCGTCGAAACTGGTGGCCGATCTGATGACGACGGCGGGGGCGCATCGGGCGCTGTTTATGGATCTGCACGCGGCGCAGATTCAGGGCTTCTTCAACATCCCGGTCGATCACCTGTTCGCAAGCCCGGTGATGATCGGATACTTCCGGGAGCTGAATTTGCCGGATCTGACGGTGGTTTCGCCGGACGCGGGCGGCGTGGAGCGCGCACGATTTATCGCGACCAAGCTGGGAGTGCCGATGGCCATCGTCGATAAACGCAGGACCGATCTCAACGTGACGGAAGTGATGAACGTGATCGGCGATGTGAAGGGACGGACGTGCCTGATCGTCGACGACATTATCGACACGGGCGGGACGCTGGTGAAGACGGTGGATACGCTGCTGGAGAAGGGAGCGACGCGGGTGTATGCGGGCGCATCGCATCCGGTGCTTTCGGGCGAGGCGGTGGAGCGGATTGCCAACTCGCGCCTTGCGCAGCTGGTGGTTACGGATTCGATCCCGTTGCGCGAGGAGGCGCAGGGGTTGAAGGAGTCGGGAAAGATCAAGGTGCTTTCGGTGGCGGGCCTGCTGGGCGCGGCCATCCTGAGCATTCATATGGAGACCAGCGTCAGCTCGTTGTT
>JBEKIN010000254.1:0-6588 GCA_050011735.1 Acidobacteriaceae bacterium
GTAATTTTGGCGGCAGTGGCTTGCAAAGGCTTCGTCCATGCCGGGGTCGACGCCGTAAATCGGCTTGAGGATGCTGACGGGAGGAGCGAATCCATCGGCAGGGACGCGGGGACGGCGCAGAAAGGCACGGGCGCTCCAGAGGGCGATGAGGTAGTAGGCGAATCCGGCGCTCGTGAGCAGGGTGGTGACGGCGGCAATGATGGTCGAGAACATCTGAGGGAAGTTTATTGAAGGAGGGAGGAGGATGCACGTATCATGGGGAACAGGATGCGAACCACGATCAATGTGCCGGACTCCGTGTATCGTCTTGCGGAGCGCGCCGCAAAAAACCGCGGCGTGACGGTGGAGGAACTCATCGCGGCGACGTTTGAAACCGTGGCTGCCGCGGAGTTGGAGGGTGTTACTCCGACGGGTGAGGTGAAGCTGCCTCTGATTCCTTCGAAGAGTCCTGGTTCGCTGGATCTGACCGACTACAACTTCGATGATCTTCTTGCCTGATGTAAATGTGTGGATCGCTCTAACTTCGGATCGACACATCCATCACCCATCAGCAAGGGCGTGGCTGAAGAGCGCTGAAGACGTCCAGTTGGTATTTTGTCGGGTCACGGAAATGGGTTTTCTGCGCCTCCTGACAAATCAGCATGTGATGGGGGACGATGTCCTGGATGCCGAGGCGGCGTGGGGCGTCTACGATACCTGGCGAACCGATGGGCGCGTGGTTTTCCTGCCAGAGCCGCTCGGGTTCAGCGCTCGTTGGCGACGTGCCAGCTCCCGGATCCCACCGGATCCCAACGCATGGACGGATGCTTATCTGGCTGCGTTTGCCGGGGAAGTGCGTGCAGTCGTTGTGACATTCGACCGCAGGTTTCCGTCCCTGGGGCAATGCGAGGTTGAAGTTCTGACAACTTGAGAAGCATGATTTCCACTCTTCTTACTCTCCGAGGATGGGCATGTCGAGAGGCGGCTGGGCGAGCCAGCCGGCGTGACTGACGCGGTCGAGGGCCCGGCGTAAGGCGGAGGCGGCACAGGGTTCGACGGTGACGACGAAGGGAAGATTGCCCTTTTCGTATCCGGGGCGCTGGAAGAGGGCGTCGATGTTGATCTTTTCGGAGGCGAGGGCGCCGGCGATTTCGGCGACGATGCCAGGGCGGTCCTTTACGACGAAGCGGATGTAGTGGCGGAGCTCGAACTCGCCGCTGAGAAGCGCGGCGCGGCTGGGCAGGTCGGCGGCGCGCGATCCGTGCGCGAGCGAGATGAGGTCGGAGACGACGGCGACGGCGGTAGGATTGCCGCCTGCTCCGTGGCCGGAGAAAACCACGTCGCCGCCATATTTGCCACTGACCAGGACCATGTTTTCGGTGCTGCGCGACCAGGCAAAGGGCGAGCGGAGGGGGACGAGCATGGGGCCGACGGCGGCGGCGACTCCGTCAGGGCGGAGCTCGGCTTTGGAAATCTGGCGGATGGTGCAGTTGAGGTCGTGGGCGTAGACGAGGTCGACGGCGTCGACCTCGGTGATGGAGCGGCAGGCGACCGATTCGACATCGACGTCGGCGCGGAGAGCGATGCGCGAGAGGATGACGAGCTTGGCGCGGGCATCGTAACCGTCAACGTCTTCGCTGGGATTAGCTTCGGCGTAGCCGAGCTTCTGCGCGTCCTGAAGTACGTCGACGAAAGCTGCGCCTGCTTCCATGCGGCTGAGGATGTAGTTACACGTGCCGTTGAGAATGGCTTCGATGCGGGTGATGCGATCGCCGGCGAGTCCCTGCTGCAGGCCGGGGATGACGGGGATGCCTCCGGCGACGGCCGCGCCGTAGAGCAGGTGCGCGCCTTTGGAGCGGGCGAGGCGGTCGAGCTCGACGCCATGTTTGGCGATGAGCTTTTTGTTGCCGGTGACGGCTGATTTGCCGGCTTCGAGGGCGCTGCGAACCCAGGAGCCGGCGGGTTCGAGGCCGCCGACCAGCTCGACGATGACGTCGACGTCGGAGCGCAGGACTTCGTCGAAATCCTCGGTCCAGACAACGGTGGAGGGGACCCAGTCGGCTTTTTTGCGGGCCACGCCGCGGTTAAAGATATGCGAGAGCTCGAGGCCGTCGGGTTTGAGGTCGCAGAGAATGCGCGCGACGGAGCTGCCCACGGTGCCGAATCCCAGGATGGCGACCTTCATAGGAACAGGTTACAGGTTGCAGGGTACAGGGGGCAGGGAGAGGCGAGCGAACTGCGCGGAAACTACGAGCGAGAAGCGAGCCAACAACGAGCGAAAAACGAGCAAAAGGCGAGCGAGAGATGAGCGGGAAGACTCTACAATCGAGGTCTGGTTCTGAGGAGATGCGTTGGGACTTTTTCGAAAGAAGCTGAAGCAGGAACACAAGGTGATGCTGCAGGCGGAGCGGGCTGGGGGCGCGATGCTGCCGGAGTATCACCGCGCGACGCCGGAGTGTCCGCACCCGGAGCACTGGAGCATGTACGACTCGATGACGGCGGAGGTCGAGGTGCTCGAGTTTCTGGCAACGTTGGTGACGACCGTCAAGCCGAATCTGATTGTGGAGACGGGGGCGTTTCTCGGGGCCAGCTCGGTGTGGATGGCGCAGGGGCTGAAGAGGAACGGATTCGGGAGGATTGTGAGCTGCGAGTTCGACCCTCAGGTTTATGCGAAAGCGCGGGAAAAGATTGCGGCTTCGGGGGTAGCGGAGTGGATCGACCTGCGGAATGTTTCAAGCCTCGAGATGGTGGTGAACGGGACCATCGACCTGTTTTTCAGTGACAGCGAGCTGACGATCCGCGAGCAGGAGGTGCGGCGGTTTCTGCCGCAAATCGGCCCCAACGGACTGGTGCTGATGCACGATGCGAGCTCGCATCCGGGGCTGATTCGCGACGCGGCGCTGCGGCTGGAGGCCGAGGGATTGCTGTCAGTGGTGTTGCTTTCGACGCCACGTGGTTTGGTGGTGGCGCAGAAGCGGGCCGGGCGAAAATGATTCGGCCGGAGTCACCGAAGTTGCGTATCGCGAGCAATACCGTCAGGAATTGGATAGCGAGGAAAGCGACCGGGTCTCAAGGGCGAGACCCGGATTTGGTTTGAATCAGGCGTGGGCGTGGGTGGTTCTGGGACGGACGCGGAATTTCTTCGTGGTGATGGCGAGCGTCCGCTCCATTTTGCGCAGGGCGTGGGTTTCGTCGGGGGCGGCGAAGGTGGATGCGACTCCGCGAGCGGAGGCGCGGCCGGTGCGGCCGACACGATGCACATAGTCTTCGGCTTCCTTCGGCATGTCGAAGTTCACGACATGCGCGACGTCGGCCACATCGATGCCACGGGCGGCGACGTCGGTGGCGACAAGGATGCGATGGCGTCCGTTAGCAAAGCTGGCCAGGGCCGCGTTGCGCTGCGACTGCGAACGATCGCCGTGGATCTGCGTGGCGGAATGGCCGGAGCGGATGAGGCGGCGGGCGACACGGTCGGCTCCATGCTTGGTGCGCACGAAAACGAGGAAGCTGCCGTCGCTGGAGCCGAGAAGATGCTCGAGGAGCTCCTGCTTTTTGTTGGTCGGGACTTCAAAGGATTGCAGCTCGACGTTGGGCGAGGGCTTGAGGACCGAGCCGACTTCGACGCGGACGGGATTTCTGAGGTAGTCGCGCGCTACGTCGCGGATTTCCGGGCTCAACGTGGCCGAGTAGCAGAGGGTCTGGCGATCGGCGGGGAGGGCTGCGGCGATGCGGCGAATAGCGGGCTTGAAGCCCATGTCGAGCATGCGGTCGACTTCGTCGAGGACCAGGATTTTGATGCCGCTGAGGTTGACCAGCTTGCGGTCGAGGTAGTCTTCGAGGCGGCCGGGGGTGGCGACGATGAGGCGTGCGCCGCGACGGATGGCTTCGAGTTGGGGGCCTTCGGCGAGTCCGCCGCAGACGAGCGCCGCGGTGCCTTTGCTCTGGGTGAGGTGGCGGTAGTGCTCGAGAACCTGCATGGCGAGTTCACGCGTGGGCAGGAGGACGAGCGCGGTTGCGCCTTTGGCAGCTTTCGGCATGCGCTCGACGAGCGGGATGAGGAAGCTGAGGGTTTTGCCGGTGCCGGTTTGGGCGGTGGCGATTACGTCGCGGCCTTCCATGGCCGGCGGAATGGCTCCGGCCTGGACCGGGGTGGGGGTAATGAAGTTGGCGGCGGCGATCTGCTGTTGCAGAGCCGGCGAAAGGTTGAGTTCAGAAAATAGTTTCAATTGGTCCTTGCTCGGGCTGGTTCGGGATTCCCTCTGGGCCGGTGTTCAAACCGGCGTTCATTTCATCCAGGGATCCAGCGAGTTGCCGGAGTCTTGTTGTGTTCCTGGGCGGCTCGGCTTTGGGCAGAGCTACAGCGGAACCTTTAGTTTTGTATGCAGGAAAGCCAGGGTGGCGCATACGAAGCGCCGATTCAGGATTTGACCCACACTCACGTCTTCGGCTGGGATGCGACCCGGCGTTAGCCTGGGTTGCGGCAGCCTGGCCTGGTCAAACGATGACACACGGCCATTACGCTGAGAGGGCTTGGGAAGATTACGGGAGGACGGTCTTGCGGATGAAGGCGAGAACGGCTCACAACCAAACAACTGAGCGTGGCTTCATTGTAGCAGAAGACGTTTAGCGAAGGGCTTTTAGCGAAGAGCTTTTAGCGAAAGACTTTTAGCATGAGACGTTTAGCAAAGAGCGAGCGAAAGACGAGTGAGAGACGAGAGAACTGCGAGCTAGCGACGAACGAGGGCCTTTAGTTGGCCAGTTTGATGGAGGCGAGCGTGTGGATGGAGGAGGGAACGGAGAATTGTACGCCCTGGGTACGAGGCGAGCGGAAAGGCAGCAAAAGACGAGCGAGAAGCGAGCGAAAGGCGAGCAAAAAGCCAGCAAGAAGCGTTTAGCGAAGAGCGGTTCATGAGCGATATTGCGCAGTCGAGGGGATGTCTACCCGCCTATTGTTAGCCATCGGGCGACGCGCCGCGGAGGGTGGTCCGCCGTGGCCAAGGACCAGGAGAACGGATCAGGAGAACCAAGGATGAGCGCAGCAGCGATCGTGATGGAGCGGATTCAAGGCGTGTCGCCCCGTCTGAATGCCAGGATCGCCGGTGGGCTTTACTTTCTCACCTTACTGACGGCACAGATCCTCGAATGGCTCTTTCCGGGCAAGATGAATCTCGCAGCCGGGGTCATCGAGATCGTGGGCATGCTCGCGGTGACGCTGATCCTCTATGTCCTTTTCAGGCCAGTGAGCAGAAGCCTCTCCCTGCTGGCGGCGGCCTGCAACATGGTGGGCCTTATCCTGGAGGCGATTCAACTCAAAGCTCATGGCACGGACGTCGCCATGGTATTTCACGGGCTCTTTTGCATTCTGATCGGCACCCTCATTTTCAGGTCGAGGTTTCTGCCTCGGATCCTGGGTGCGCTGATCGCGATTGGCGGATTGGGCTGGCTGACTTATTTGTCGCCGCGGCTGTTTCCCTGGAATCTGGCCTGCGGTCTTGCTGGGGAAGTGTCGGTGTTCCTGTGGCTCGTGGTGATGGGGGTGAATGTTGAGCGATGGGAGGAACGGACCAGCGCAGCGCCCATACGGAAATAAAGGCCGCCTTCTGCGGCAGGCAGGAGGAGCGCTCCAGCACAGCGTGAAGGATTGGCCGGGCGGCTAATTGGCAGAGCAGGAGTCGGTTCGGGTTCCTGAGATGGCGATGCCGTACTGGTCGGCTCCGGCCAGGCGTGAGCCGTCGGCCGCAAGTGCGACCCTGTCGGTCGGCAGATCGGACCCGGTGAGGACGTAGGCTCCGGGGGATCCTGCCACGGCTTGCCACGTACCGTGCCACTTCAGATTCGACGATGCAACCGAGTATGTGCCGTTCGCGTTGACGGAAACGGTGAGGACGCCGTCCCAGTTCCAGGTTCCGACGAGGCCGCTGGTCCCGGTGAGGCGGGTGGCCGCGTCTACACCTCCGTACTGACTGCCTCCGCTCAGCGAGTGCTGGTCCGGGGCGATCGTCTCTCTCGATATGACCGGTTGCGGCCATGTGATCGTGTAGAGACGCTGGGCCGCGTTGACCAACTGCCAGGTGGCCGTGAACGGTCCGGCGACCGCGGTGTGGTTCGGCTCCACAGCGACGGACGCCCCATTGAACCATTGATAGCAGCCGACGATGGCCAGGTCGCCGGGGCCAGGGAGCAAGGGCGGCGGCGGCGCCGGGAGACTGGGGTTATCGCTCGCGCATGGAGTGGCCTGGACGGCACAGCTCTTGCCCTTGTCCTGTTCACAGATCGTCAACGCATTGGATCCGGCCGTTGCGCGATTCGCACTCCAGGAAGCGCCCCAGGTTTTGTCGGGGATACTGACGGCGACCCCGACGCAGGAATTCACTCCCCACATCACGACCTTGCAGTCGGAGGCGCGCGTGCGGCAGTTGGTGAGGGCGAGCTGTTCGGCGACGCTTTGCGAGGTCTGCCCGTGCGAGGTTCCCGAGACCATGGTGGTGGGGGAGAGCGCGATGGCCGTATAGCGATCGACCGGGGTATTGGTGGCGGCTCGGTTGCCCCAGCAGTAGTAATTGCCGCGCTGATCGTAATCGCAGCCGCTGGGCGGGTAGCCTGGGGGCG
>JBEKIN010000255.1:0-6564 GCA_050011735.1 Acidobacteriaceae bacterium
GAACGCGACGCTGGGGCGGCTGCGGGACAAGCTGCGTCCGGCGGGGGATGGGGATGCGTGGATTGGCGACGCGCCGACGGCGGAAGAGATCGACGCGCGGTTGAACGGCGATGAGGATGCACGCAAGCTGCTCTACGAGTGGTCGATGGCGGAGTTTGTCGGGCACTATTTGTGCGATGAGCGGTTACAAATTGCTTATCTGGGCCAGGGGGTGATCGGAACGAACGCGAGCCCGTTCGATGCGGGGACGGCATCGATCCGTTTCCATCATGCTTCGGGGCGGCTGGGCGGAATGCCGGGGATGTGGGGGTACGTGCGCGGCGGGATGGGGATGGTGTCGTTTTATTTTTGCGATGCGGCGCGGGAGGCGGGCGCGGTGGTGGCTTCGGGTGTTGGGGTCGCGCGGATTGTGCCGGGGGAAGGTGTGGTGCTGGAGGGCGGAGAGCGGATCGCGGCGCGGGTGGTGGTTTCGAACGCGGATCCGCGGGTGACGCTGCGGTTGCTGGGCGGGGCGGCGGATGCGGCGTGGAAGGCGCGGGTGGAGAGTGTCCCGATTGAAGGCTGCACCGTGAAGCTGAATGTGCTGCTGCGGGAGCTGCCGAACTTCAAAGCGCGGCCAGGGACGGATCAGCCGCACCATTATGGGCAGATCAACGCGCCGCTAACGAAGGCGGAGTGGAAGGCGGGGTTTGCTGCGGCGAAGAAGGGCGAGTTGCCGGAAGCGCTGTGGTGCGAGCTGTATTTCCAGAGCGTGCACGACCGCAGCGTGGTGCCGGAGGGTCTGCACACGATGAGCGTGTTCGCACAGTATGTGCCTTACAAGTTTGCGCGGGGGACGTGGGAAACGCGGCGCGAGGAGGTACGGCGGCTGGCGCTCGGGTCGCTGGGACGGTTCTGTTCGAACCTCGATTCTGCTGTCGTGGATGTGCAGGTGCTGGGGCCTCCGGACATTGAGGAGAAGGTGGGGCTGACGGGCGGGCATATTTTTCAGGGAGAATGTTTGCCGCCCTATATGTGGTCGCGACGGCTGACGGCGCGCACGCCGATGGAGGGCGTGTATTTGTGCGGGGCGTGCACGCATCCGGGGGGCAGCGTGATTGGCATGAACGGGCGGAATGCAGCGATGACGGTGCTGAAGGATCTGGAAAGCGGCGGGCGTGGCTGAGATCCCGATCGTGCCGGTGATCGCGCCGGATGCAGCGGGGCACGGGCACGCGCAGGGGCTGAAGCGGACGCTGCGGCTGCGGGATGTGGCGCTGTTGTACATTGCCACGACGCTGAGCGTGCGCTGGGTGGCTACGGCGGCGGCGGCGGGGCCGAGCGCGCTGGTGGTGTGGATATTCGCGCTGATTGGATTTTTTGTGCCGCTGGCGGCGAGCGTGATGGAACTGTCGTCGCGCTATCCCCAGGAGGGCGGGCTGTACATCTGGGCGAGGGAGGCGTTCGGGGACTTCGCGGGATTTTTGAGCGCGTGGACGTACTGGATGTCGAACCTGCCTTACTTTGCGGCAATTCTTTATTTCGGCGCGGGGGCAGCGCTGTTTGCCGCAGGGGAGCGGGGACATCGGCTCGCCGGCAGTCCCTGGTACTTTATGACGTTCGCGGTGACGTGGCTGGCGGTGATCACCGCGGTGAACGTGGTGGGGCTGAACGCCGGGAAATGGCTGAACAACATCGGATCGACGGGCATGTGGCTGTCGATGGGATTGCTGGTGGCGCTGGCGGCCGTGGCGGCGGAACGGTTCGGGGTGGCGACGCGATTTTCGTGGGGAGCGATGACTCCGCATTTGACGGCGAGGAACGCAATTTTCTGGGCGACGATTTTTGGCGCGTTTTCTGGGTGCGAGACGGGATCGTTTATGGGGGAGGAGATCGAGGAACCGCGGAAGACGGTTCCGCGGGCACTGGTGGTGAGCGGTTTGGTGATCGCGGCCGGCTACGTAGCGGGGACGGCGGCGATGCTGGTGACGCTGCCGCCGGGACAGATTTCCGGAGTCGACGGGTTTATGCAGGGCATGGCGGTGCTGAGCGGCCGGCTGGGACTGCCGTGGCTCGGAGTAGTGGTCGCCGGACTGCTGGTGCTGGGAGCGATCGGCGGCGCGGCAGCGTATTTGTCGTCGACGTCGCGGCTGCCATTTGTAGCAGGCATCGATCTTTATTTGCCGCCAGTGTTCGCGCGGGTGCATCCGCGGTTTCGGACTCCGTGGGTGGCGATTGTGGTGTACGGGCTGGCGGGGATGCTGATGGCGGCGCTGGGCCAGGCGGGAACCAGTGTGCGCGGCGCGTACGACGTGATGGTAAGCATGACGATTATCACCACCTTTCTGCCGTTCCTGGCGCTGTTTGCCGCGATGGCGTGGGCGCAGAGCCAGCCCGCGGGGCCCGAAGTAATGCGGGTGCCGGGGAAGCGCCCCGTGGCGATCGCCGTGGCAATGATGGGATTTGTCACAACGGCTGCGGCCATCGTGCTGTCGGTGTTTCCGGCGGAGGAGGAACCGCACAAGGCGATGGCGGTGGCGAAGGTGCTGGTGTTGACGGCGGCGCTGGTGGGAGCGGGGATGGTGGTGTTTGCGATTGGGCGGAGGAAAAAAAGGAGGCTGATCAAGGAGTTGTCAGTGATCAGTGATCAGTGATAAGGAAGCGGAGGCCTCGTTCAGGCGGCCTCTCTTTCCTTCTCCCTCTCGATTCGGGCGTGGAGGGAAGCTCAGAAAAAGCGGACGCTGCGCGTGAGTCCCACGTCTGAGGAAAACCGGGCTGAGCCATTCGACTCGCTGCGCTTGCTCAGAGCAGGCTATGGGGCACCGGGATTCGTAGCAGCCAGTTCAGATGCCGAGGAGGTCGCCCTCGTCGTCGGTGTCGATGTCTTCGGCGCGGGAGACTTTGGGGAGGCCGGGCATGAGCATCATGTTGCCGGCGATGGGGACGAGGAATCCGGCGCCGGCCGACAGGGAGACATCGTTGATGTGGAGCGTCCAGCCAACGGGCGCACCGAGCTTTTTGGGATCGTCGGTGAAGGAGTACTGGGTTTTCGCGACGCAGATGGGCAGGCCCGAGTAGCCCCAGTCGACAAACTCACTCAATTTGGCGCGGGCGGTATCGCTGAGGGTAACGCCGTCGGCTCCGTAGATTTGAGTCGCGACCTTCTCGAGCTTTTCTTCATAAGAGTCGGAGAGCTCGTAGATGGGATGCGCGGTGACGCCGGGATTGCGATCGATGAGGTCGACGACGGCGCGGGCGAGAGCTTCCGATCCTTCGCCGCCTTTGGTGAAGGGTTCGGTGAGGGCGCTGGGTACGCCGAGCGCGTCGCAGAAGGCGTGAACCTCGTCGAGTTCTTCGCGGGTGTCATGAGGGAAGTGGTTGATGGCGACAAGGGTGGGGAGTCCGAAGCGCCGCAGGTTGCGGACATGGCGGGCGAGATTGGGAAAGCCCTGCTCGAGGTGGCCTTCCCCCTGATTGCGGAGGCTCTGCACGGTGGTGACGAGCACAGCGGCGGAGGGACAGGTTCCAGAGACGCCCATGACGATGTCGATGTACTTCTCGGCGCCGAGGTCGGCGGCAAAGCCGCATTCGTTGATGACGTAGTCGGCGAGGCGCAGGCCGATTTGCTGCGCGATGATGCTGCTGGTGCCGTGGGCGATGTTTCCGAAGGGGCCGGCGTGGACGAGAGCCGGCGTGGCTTCGGTGGTCTGGACGAGGTTGGGGAGGATGGCGTCGGCGAGGAGGGCCATCATGGCGCCGGTCGCGTTAAGGTCGGCGGCGCGGACGGGCTTTCGGTCGCGGGTTGCGCCGATGGCGATGGCAGCGAGGCGGTGGCGCAGGTCGGCGCGGTCTTTGGCGAGGGCGAGGATGGCCATGATCTCAGAGGCCGCAGTGATGACGAAGCCGGTGCGGCGATTGGCGCCGTCGCGCTTGCCGTCGACGTCGACGCTGATCCTGCGCAGCGCGCGGTCGTTCATGTCCATGGCTCGCGGCCACCAGATGTTGGCGGGATCGAGGTTGAGGTCGTTGCCGTGGAAGAGGTGGGCGTCGATGAGCGCGGCGAGAAGATTATGCGCCGAGGTGATGGCGTGAAAGTCGCCGGTGAAGTGGAGATTGACCTTCTGGCTGGGCTCGATTTGCGAGAGGCCGCCGCCGGCGGCGCCGCCTTTCATGCCGAAGACGGGGCCGAGGGAGGGTTCGCGGGAGGTGATGATGGCTTTTTTGCCGAGGTGCTCGAGTCCCTGGACGAGGCCGATGGAGGTAACGGTCTTGCCTTCGCCGGAGGCGGTGGGGGTGGTGGCGGTGACGAGGATCAGTTTGCCACGGGGCGGACGCGTGGGGTCTCGGAGAAGGTCGAGGTGGAGCTTGGCGAACTGGGGGCCGAGTTGGTCGTAGTCGTCGTCGCGCAGGCCCAGCTTGCGGGCGATGGCAGTAATGGGCAGCAGCGGCAGTTTGGCGGCGGGAGCTTCGATAGTGTCGATCACTGGATATTTTCGGCCGATGGGGCGAGGGGTGCTGTGCGGAAGATCACATTGGTCACAAGTCTCGCGATTGTCATGGCGGACTACTATACTCAGGTGTTTTTTGGAAAGAGGGTGGCCATGCGAGCGAAACTGGGCGGCGTTCTGGTGTGTGGGGTGCTGGCTCTGGGATCAACGGGCTCGGCGCAGGCGACGAACGCGTGCGGGAATCTAACGAGCCTGAGGATTCCTGGAGTGGAGATCGTGAAAGCGGAGATGGTGCCGACGGGAAACGCCGCGCAGTTGCCAATGGGGTGGCCGGGATATACGGGTCCGTTGCCTGCGCATTGCCGGGTGGATGGGGTAATCAACCGGCGGAAGGGTGTGGATGGGGAGGAGTTCGGGATCGGGTTCGCGGTCGCGCTGCCGGAGGGGTGGAACGGGGATTTTCTGATGCAGGGAGGAGGCGGCGGGAATGGGTACGTCGTGCAGCCGATTGGGCCCGCGGCGGCGGGCGACAAGCCGGGGCTGACGCGCGGCTTTGCGGTGGCATCGACCGACACGGGGCACAAGGCGAAGACGGGGCCGTTCGACTTCAGCTTTATGCGAGACGAGCAGGCGATGCTGGATTTCGCGTATCTGGCGAATGCGGAAGTGGCGGGGGTCGCGAAGCAGATCGTCGCGCGGTATTACGGGAAGGCGGCGGCATACTCGTATTTCGCTGGGTGCTCGACGGGCGGGCGCGAAGGGATGATCCTGTCGCAGCGGTATCCAACGGTGTTCAACGGGATCGTGTCGGGAGATCCGGCGATGGACACGGGTTTTTCGAACCTTGCGGCGAGCCGGTGGGCAGTCGTGAACTGGAACCAGATTGCGCCGAAGGATGCGTCGGGGAAGCCGTTGACCGGGGAGGCGATTACGGATGCGGATCGCAGGGTGATTCATGACGCGCTGCTCAAGCGGTGCGACGCGAAGGACGGCGTGGCCGACGGGATGATCTTCGATCCGCTGGGGTGCGACTTCGATCCGGCGATGGTGGCGTGCAAGGCGGGACAGAGCGAGGGGTGCATTGCGCCGGAGAAGGTGGCGGCCATCGAGCGCGTCTTCGCCGGCCCGAAAGATCTGCACGGCGACAATGTGTATCCGGGATTCCTCTACGACACTGGGATCACCTACACCGCGCCGATTCCCGGGCTGCTGGCGATGCGGGGTGGTTTTCTGGGCACGCCGGTGACCGATACGCAGATGGATGTGGATAAGGAAGAGGCTGCGGCGTCACAGCCGCTGGTGGATTCGCGATCGACGAACCTGACGACGTTCTCGGGCAACGGAGGGAAGCTGATCTTCTATCACGGAGACAGCGATCCGTGGTTTTCGCCGCTGGACACGCTGGACTACTACAAGAACATGGCGGCGGCCAACGGAGGAGTGGAGAAGGTGGAGCAGTGGAGCCGGATTTACCTGGTGCCGGGGATGAGCCATTGCGGCGGAGGGGCCGCGGCGCTGGACGATTTCGACATGCTGGGGGCGTTGATGAACTGGGTTGAGAAGGGGACGGCACCGGAGTCAGTGGTGGCGACGGGGAAGGCGTTTCCGGGACGCAGCCGGCCGCTGTGCGCTTATCCAAAACACGCGCAGTACAAGGGCGTTGGAAATACTGAGGATGCTGCGAGTTTCGAGTGCCGGTAGGAAAGGGCTGGAACGGAAGGCGGAGAACGGGAGTAGAACCGTAGTAACTGAGCCCCGGGGCTCTACGGTAATGGCCCGCGCAGACCCTACCAGGGGGATGGCCCGTGTCCCCATAGAGCCATTGTTCCAAATCGGGAAAAGGGGGAAGATTCCGGCATGGCATTCGCAGAAGGGCAGCAGGTTCGTGTGAAGGGCGGGCAGGCAAGCGGAGTGGTGGCCAGGAAGCTTGCATACCTGCAGGATATGTACGTGGTTGCGCTGGATGGGAATCACACGCCGCCGAAAAAGCTGGCGCACGAGTCGGACCTGGAACTGCTGCTGCTGGCTGACGAGCGGCAGAGAGCGTAGCGGGCTTCCCCGTTTATCAGCTGCCAGATGCGTCCGCCAGGATGCGGGTATCGACGCGCGCCGCCCGAAAGCGTGGGGCGAAAACAAA
>JBEKIN010000256.1:0-6557 GCA_050011735.1 Acidobacteriaceae bacterium
ACCGGTCTCGACGCCGATTTCGCGCATAACGCGAATAGCGGCGTCGCGCATGGCCTGGTACTCGCGGTCGGTGAGGGTTTGCGCGGGGGCAACGGTGATGGAATCGCCGGTGTGGACGCCCATGGGGTCCATGTTCTCGATGGAGCAGACGACGATGACGTTGTCGGCGAGGTCGCGCATGACCTCAAGCTCGAATTCCTTCCAGCCGAGGACGGATTCTTCGATGAGGCACTCGTGGACGGGCGAGAGGTCGAGGCCGCGGGCGAGGATTTCAAGCAGCTCTTCGCGGTTGTAGCCGATGCCGCCGCCGGATCCGCCGAGAGTGAAGGAGGGGCGGATGATGACAGGGAAGCCGATTTTGGTGGCGAAGTCGAGGCCATCGCGAAGATTGTTGACGAGCGCGGAGCGCGGGACATCGAGGCCGATGCGGGTCATCGCGTCTTTGAAGAGGAGGCGGTCTTCGGCTTTTTTGATGGCTTCGAGTTTGGCGCCGATGAGCTCGACGTTGTAGCGATCGAGGATTCCGGCGTCGGCGAGTTCGACGGCGAGGTTGAGAGCGGTTTGACCGCCGACGGTGGGCAGGAGCGCAAAGACGCCGCCGCGGTGCTGATCGCGCAGCATTTCGGATTCGAGGCGGAGGATCTCGTCGAGATATTCCTTCGTGAGCGGCTCGATGTAGGTGCGGTCGGCGAGCTCGGGATCGGTCATGATCGTCGCCGGGTTCGAGTTGACGAGGACGACTTCGTAGCCTTCGGCCTTGAGGGCCTTGCAGGCCTGGGTGCCGGAGTAGTCGAACTCGGCGGACTGACCGATGACAATCGGGCCGGAGCCGATCACGAGGATTTTGGTGATGTCATTGCGGCGTGGCATTTCTAGCCTGCTGCTTTCAGTATCTGGGTTTCATAAAAATGGCGGGAGATGAATCCCGCCGTTCGGCAAAAATCTTCTGGAAAAACGGGGTCATCCCTTCCACTCCTCCATCATTTTGCGGAAGTCGCGGAAGAGGTAGTGGGAGTCGTGGGGGCCGGGGCTGGCTTCGGGGTGGTACTGCACGCTGAACAGCGGCAGGGTGCGGTGGCGGAGGCCTTCGAGGGTGTTGTCGTTGAGGTCGACGTGGGTGAGGTCGACTTCGGCGGGGTTGAGCGAGTCGGGATCGACGGCGAAGTTGTGATTGTGGCAGGTGATCTCGACCTTGCCGGTGTCGTGGCACTTTACGGGATGATTGCCGCCGTGGTGGCCGAACTTGAGCTTGTAGGTTTTGCCGCCGAGAGCGAGGCCGATGAGCTGGTGGCCGAGACAGATGCCGAAGATGGGCGTGCGGCCGGCGAGTTTGCGGATGCTTTCCTGGGCGTAGACAACCGGCTCGGGATCGCCGGGGCCGTTGGAGAGGAAGACGCCGTCGGGCTTGAGGGCGAGCACGTCTTCGGCGGAAGTCTGCGCGGGGACGACGGTGACGCGGCAACCTTCCTGCGAGAGCATGCGGAGGATGTTCTTCTTGATGCCGTAGTCGTAGGCGACCACATGAAGGCCAGGTCCGGCGAGGTCGGGGCGGGTGACCGCAGGGGCTGCGTCGGGATGCAGGGGGTCGGGGTCATCGTGGTCCCACTCGTAACGGTCTTTGGTGGAGACAACGCTGGCGAGGTCGGTGCCGTCCATTTTGCGGATGGAGCGGGCCTTCTGGACGAGGACGTCGGGATTGGGCTCGTTGGTGGAGATGACAGCACGCATGACGCCGTGGGTGCGGAGATGGCGCACGAGGGCGCGGGTGTCGATTTCAGAGATGACGGGGACGTGGAAGCGCTCCAGGTACTCGTCGGCGACCTGCTGCGAACGCCAGTTGGAGCTGATCGGGGAAAACTCGCGGGTGACGAGGCCTTCGATGTACGGCCTGGCGGCTTCGTTATCGGCGGAGTTGGTGCCGTAGTTGCCGATCTGAGGATTGGTGAGGACGACAATCTGGCCGGCGTAGGAGGGATCGGTGAAGATTTCCTGATAACCGGTCAGCGATGTATTGAAAACGACTTCTCCGCGGCATTCGCCCTGGGCGCCGTAGCCGTCGCCCCTGAAGATGCGCCCATCTTCGAGCGCAAGGATTGCCTGCATGGAGACTCCGAGACTTAGATTCTTCTGATTCTATCAGGGAGTGACGGGGCGTTCGGGCGGCGAGCTGAGCAAAAGTGGACTTAAATTCGGGGTCAGAAAAGACCCGCCGCCGCGGGCCTTTTCATCGTTGAGGATAGCGTTCTACTGCTGCGGCGCCGATTGGGGCTGCGGCTGCGGCCGCGTTTGCTGCTGCTCCTGCTGCTGAAGCTGTTGTTGCTGGGTGGGCGGCGCCACTTCCGGGCCCGCCTGTGCGGGTTCGAGGCCTGGAATGACCGGAGCGGTGTGGACCTGGCCGGTGGCCGCATCGACGATGGAGATGCCGTAGCGATCGAGGGTGCTGGCAAGGGTCTCCTCGAACGCGGCGCGATCGGTGGCGTAACGGGCGCGCGCCGCGATGAGCTGCGCATCGGCGGCGGCGAGACCCTTCTGCTGCACCAGGACATTGGCGGTGGTGGATGCGCCGAGGTGGAGCTTTTTGACTTCGGCGTCGAGGCTCTGCTGGTTGTAGTCGTGGTTGGAGATGGCGGAGTTGACCGCGGCACGATCGTTGGTGAGCGCGTATTGCTGACTGATGACGTTCATGCGGATCTGAATGTAGAGCTGCTGGAGCACCATCTGCGCCTTGCGGTACTCGATCTGCGAACGCTCCTCGGTGGCCTGCGCCGGGCGATTGCGGATGGGAATATTCATGGTGAACTCCACACCCTTGTTCGGCCCGCTGCTGTTCACGAGATTATTGAGCACGGTGCCGTATCCCGTGTTGGGCAAGAGAGCACACTCCGTCGGGGGAAACCCAAATGCCGCGAAGGCTTTTGCGCAGTTCGGGCTGACCGCGCCCCCCAGAGCGCTGGCGCCGTAAAAGGCCTGGACATCGAGCGTCGGCAAAAGGCCGTTCTTGACTCCCTTCAGCGTGAGCTCATCAATCCTGAGATTGAGGATGGCCTGTTCGACGTCGGGCCGATTGGCGTCCGCCTCGCGCACGAGTTCCTCCACCGACATGCGCTCCTCGGGAGTCTCGGCGAGGCTGACGCGATCGGTGGGGACGATGGGAGCATTAGCCAGCGCGGGATCATCGAGATTACGCGCGATGGCCTGCTTCATGACCAGCTGCTGATATTCGAGGGTATTCTGCGACGCGATGAGGGCCTGCTGATCGCCGGACATCTGGCTCTTGGCGTTGACGACATCGAGAGGAGCCATGCTGCCGATTTGGAGCTGCTTTTCGTCGTCCTTCTCGAGACTGGTGGACTGATCGAGGGCGTGCTGCCTGGACTGGGCGTCTTCATAGGCGCTCACGAGGCCCCAGTAGATGTTCTCAACCTGATTGATGGTGTAGAGGAGCTGCTGACGGAAAATGGAGTCGGCAATGCGGCGGTCGTTCTTCGCCTGGACGATAAAGCGGCCGTTGACTCCGGTTCCGAAGCCCTGCAGAAGATGCTGCGTGAGGGCAAAGTTGAAGGTGGACTGCAGAGACGGGCTGTAAAAACTGAAGAGGTTGTCGGTGGTGCTCCGGGTATTGTCGAAGGCCACCTGCATGTTGGTGCCGGTGATGAAACCTTGATTGAAGGTGAAATTGTAGGTGTTCGTGTTCTGCGTGACTGCAGGCAGGCCGCCGGAAAAGATGGGGCTTTGCTGCGGGGTGTCTGCGTGATTGAATTCAACGGTGCCCTGCACCGCAGGGTCGAAGTTCTCCGGGGTCGGGCCCGAGCCGTTGGTGGAGAGGGAGAGGCCGCCGGGGCCGGTGCCGGCAACGCTGGAAGAAGAGCCGGGACCGCCGCCGACGGAACTGACAGACGCGGTGGTGCCACCCTGGGTGCCGGTAACCAGGCTGGTGGGAATGCCCAGGATGCCCCCGATGCCGGATTTGGCTCGCAAGAGGTCAGTATCGGCGATGTCGAGGTTCAGGCGCTGGATGGCGATGTCGTAGTTGTTCTGGAGGGCGAGGAGCACCGCGTCGCTGAGGCTGAGATAGATTTTGCCGTTCTTCACCAGGTTATCGAGCTGCACGGAATTGAGAAAATTCGCCGGCGGCACGGTGGTGGGGGAATAGGGAGCAACGATATTGGGCCAGTATCCACGCGGCTTCGAGAAGTCGCGCGGAGTGTCGCGCATGAACAGGGGCTGGGTGGGATTGGGGGTTGGCTCGGGCGGCAGGCCGGGAGCGGCAGGAGCCGTCTGCTGCGGGACCTGCGCATACGAAGGTGCGGTTCCGGCAAGCAGCATGGAAATCGCAGCGACAGCTTTCAACTTAGCGAAGAGAGTACTGGATTTTTTCGCGGAATTATTGCGGGCAACTAACATTTGGCCGTCTCCACTCCTCTGACAAGGCACTTGCAGGTCTAAGAAAAACGCGCAATCTTCGCGCTCCGCATGCGGGGCGGAAATGCGCACTCCAGGCCCGAGAAAACCGTTTTGGCTTCTCTCGAATACGCGGCAAGCCTCGACCTGGTTCCGTAAACTCGTAACACAATCAGGAAAGCTGAGTATATCGCAGCAGTTCGATGATTCCGGTGAAACATCCGATGCGACAAATCGACAGGAAAAGTTAAGCAATGACGGCGGAGCAGGGACTCCAACACGGCTCGAACTGGAAGCTGACGCTTGCCTACGACGGCACGGATTATTACGGCTGGCAGGTGCAGCCGGATCGCGCGACGATTCAGGGAACGCTGGCGGAGGCGATCGAGCAGGTGACTGGCGAGCGGGTGCTGCCGCAGGGGAGCGGGCGCACGGATGCCGGCGTTCACGCGCGCGGGCAAGTGGCGTCGTTTGTTCTGAGCGCGCCGATCCCGGCGGAGAATTTTCTGCGCGCGCTCAATCGCAGGCTTCCGGAGGCAATTCGCGTGCTGCAGGCGGAGCCAGCGGCGGCAGGGTTTCACGCGCGGCACTCGGCGCGGGCGAAGACCTACGAATACCGGATTTATCGGGGGGAAATCTGCCCGCCGTGGACGGCGCGTTTTGCGTGGGCGATGAATTCCACCCCAGCGCGCAAGCGCGCCGGGGGCCCCGGGAATTGGCCTCTCGACTTGGGACGCATGCGGGAGGCGGCGAAGCCGGTGATCGGGACGCACGACTTCACGTCGTTTGCGGCGAGCGATCCGGATCTTCACCCCGTCAAGCGAAAGGCATGCTTGCCGGGGACCCCGGATCTCACCGAACGGCGCGGGCCTGAAGACGGCGGGGATGAGGCGCGAGAGGGGAATGTCCGGACGATTTTCGAATCGAGCTGGACGGAGGACGGCGACTTGCTGATCTATCGCGTGCGCGGAAACGGCTTCCTGCACCACATGGTGCGGAACCTGGTGGGGACGTTCGCGGACGCGGGGCGAGGGCAGACGGAGCCGGCGGAGATCGCGCGCATTCTGCAGACGCGGTCCAGGGGTGCGGCAGGAGCGACGGCGCCAGCGCGGGGATTGTTTCTGGAGAGCGTCGAGTATTGAGGGCGGGCGGGTCCACCACAGAGGACCCGCCGCTGAATGCTACGCTGATAGCTCCGATGGCTTCGCCGGCACCCGCAACCGCATCGATCGCCCGGCTCGCGGCCGACCGCCGCGTGCACCAGGCATTTCAGTGGCTGCACCTGCAGGAGCAGAGAATCCTGCAATGGCAGGCGAAGATGGTGGCGATGCCGGCTCCGCCGTTCGGCGAGCGAGCGCGCGCGGAGTGGTTGTGCGAGCGCTTTGGCGAGCTGGGCCTCGAGAATCCGCACATCGACGAAGTGGGCAATGCCATCGGTGCCTGGCCTGGGACAGGATCGTGCGCGCGGCGAGCTTTGCTCTCGGCACACATCGATACGGTTTTTCCCGCGGGGACGCCGATCGAAGCCGAGCTGCTGGGGTCGCGCTTGTCCGCTCCGGGCGCCTGTGACAACGGCGCGGGCGTTGCGGCGATGCTGGCGACGGCGGCCGCGATGCGACATGCGGGACTTGAGACCGAGTGCGAGGTTCTGTTCGTCGGCAATGTCGGGGAAGAAGGCGAAGGCGACCTGCGCGGCGTGCGGCATCTCTATCGGGACGTGAGCGAGGCCCGCGAACGCATCGCGGGGCACATCGTGCTCGATGGCGCGGGACATGAATCGGCGGTGACCCACGCGCTGGGGAGCCAGCGGTATCTGGTGACGATCACCGGGCCGGGCGGTCATTCGTGGACGGATGCGGGACGGCCGAATCCCATTATTCTTCTCAGCCGCGCGATCCAGCGATTCTCTGCTGTGACGCTGCCGGATATTCCGCGGACCACCATGAACGTGGGAACGATTGAGGGCGGGACGGCGATTAACGCGATTCCGGAGCGGGCGGCGGCGCGGATCGATCTGCGCTCGACGGATCCGGAACAGCTGATTCGCCTCGAGGTGGAACTGCATCGCGCGGTCGAGGATGCGGTGATGGCTGCAAATCACGGACAGACGGCGGAGGCGAGCAGTATTCGCTTCGCGATTGAGAAAATCGGCGACC
>JBEKIN010000257.1:0-6557 GCA_050011735.1 Acidobacteriaceae bacterium
CTGCGCATGCTCGAAGATGGGCAGCGGACACTCTCCAAACGGGCCCAGCCCGGCAACCGCGTTCTCGCGCTCCTCCACCTTGACCGCGCTCATCGACGCTCGCCTCCGAGCGACACCAGATCGGCATCCTTCAGATGCCGGCCGTACGCGTAATACGCTGCGCACGCGCCTTCCGCCGACACCATGGTCGCGCCCAGCGGACGCTGCGGCGTGCACTCGGTTCCGAATGCAGGGCAGTCGTGCGGCTTTTTGATCCCCTGCAGAATCTGCCCGGCGATGCATACCGCTGGCTCCATCGTGTCGATCGCCTGCACGTTGAACCGGTGCTCTGCATCCAGATCCCGAAACTCTTCGCGCAGCTGCAACCCGCTCTGCGGAATCATGCCCACCCCGCGCCACTTGCGGTCGCCCACTTCAAACACTCTCGCGATCCGCTCCCGCGCCGGATGGTTTCCGCCCCGCCCCAGCACCCGCGAATACTGGTTCTCCACTGCGGCGCGCCCTGACTCCAGCTGCTCAACCACCATCAGCACGCCTTCCAGAATGTCCAGCGGCTCGAAACCTGTAACAACGATGGGCACATGAAACCGTTCCGCCAGGGGCTCGTACTCGGTGTAGCCAACCACAGCGCACACGTGCCCCGGCCCCAAAAAACCCTGAACCCGATTCAGAGGTGAACTCAGCACCGCCTCGATTGCCGGAGGCACCAGCACATGCGAAACCAGCAGCGAAACATTCTTCATGCCAGTCTGCCGCGCCTGCCACACCAGCATCGCGTTCGCCGGAGCCGTTGTCTCAAACCCGATGGCGAAGAAAACCACCTGCTTCTCCGGGTTCGCCTGCGCAATCTTCAGGCAATCCAGCGGCGAATACACCACCCGCACATCCCCGCCCTGCGACTTGATGCTGAACAGGTCCCCATCCGACCCCGGCACGCGCAGCATATCGCCAAACGAGCAGAAGATCACTTCCGGCCGCCGCGCAATTGCATGCGCCTTGTCGATCATCTCCAGCGGCGTCACGCATACCGGGCATCCCGGCCCGTGCACCAGCTCCACGCCTTTGGGCAACAGTTGATCGATCCCGTTCTTCACGATGGAGTGCGTCTGCCCGCCGCAGACCTCCATGATCACCCAGGGCTTCGTCTGCGAGCGCTTGATCCGCTCCACCAGCTTCGCCGCGATGGGGCCATCACGATACTCATCGAGATACTTCACGCGCCGCTCCGGGAAGGCTCAACCTCAGGGATCTCCAGCTCACCCAGCTGATCCAATTCCGCCAGCGCCTCGTAGGTCCGCCGGGCTTCCTCTTCGTCCACGCGACTGATGGCGAACCCCACGTGTACCAGCACGTAGTCGCCGAGCTGCGTCTCCGGCACATAGTCGAGACACGCCTCGCGGGTTACTCCCCCGAACTGCACCCGGGCCATTTGCAGGCCCTCATTCGAGTAAATCTCGACTACTTTGCCAGGAATCGCCAGGCACATGGAGGGTCCTCCCAGGCCGTCGCCGCCCGCTGCTCGGGGGCAGAGGCCACCGGAGACCCCATGATAGTCCTCAAGCCAGACCCCAAGCAGGTGACATCCATCACATCCCGGAGCCGCCGGCGTTCCATCCTTTGGCGCGCTCCACGGCTTCGCGCCACCGCCCATAGCGCCGCGACATTTGCGCATGGTCGGCACGCGCCTCGAAGACCGCTCCCCCGCGCGTCCTCGCAATTTCGTCCACGCTGTACCAGAAACCCGTGGCCAGACCTGCCAGGTAGGCTGCCCCCAGCGCCGTCGACTCCAGCACCGCGGGCCGGTGCACCGGAATGCCGAGCAGGTCCGCCTGAAACTGCATCAGCAGATCGTTGGCCGCCGCACCTCCGTCCACGCGCAGCTCGCGGCAGGGGATGCCCGTGTCCGCATCCATCGCCTTCAGCACATCCGCTACCTGAAACGCGATGCTCTCAATGGCCGCCCGCGCGATATGCCCGATCCCCGTATCGCGGCGAATGCCGATGATCATCCCCGCCGCATAAGGATCCCAGTGCGGCGCGCCCAGCCCGGTAAACGCCGGGACAAACACCACGTCACCCGCGTCCTCCACGCTGGCAGCAATGCCCTCGACGTCGGGCGCGAACGAGAAGAAACGCATCTTGTCGCGCAGCCACTGCACCACCGCGCCGCCGATAAAAATGCTGCCCTCGAGCGCATATTCCGGCTTCCGCGCCGTGCTGCAGGCCAGCGTTGTCACCAGCCGCTGCCCGGAAAGCCGAAACGTGTCGCCAATGTTCTGGAGCAGAAAGCATCCTGTGCCGTAGGTGCATTTCGCGTCGCCGGGCCCGACGCAAAGCTGCCCAAACAGCGCCGACTGCTGATCGCCCGCGATGCCCGCGATGGCAACGTCGCCCGGACCCAGCGGGGTCGTCACCCGGCCGACCATCTCGCTCGACCAGACCACCTCCGGCATCATGCTCGCGGGAATGCCGAAAATCCGCAGAAGCTCCTCGTCCCAGCGGTCCTCCACGATGTTGTAGAGCAACGTTCGCGATGCGTTGGTCCGGTCGGTCACGTGGCGCTTGCCGTTGGTCAGGTTCCAGATCAGCCAGCTGTCGACGGTGCCAAACGCCAGCTGTCCCTTCTCCGCGCGGCTGCGCACGCCTGCGACGTTGTCCAGAATCCACGCGGTCTTCGTGGCCGAAAAGTACGGGTCGAGCAGCAGCCCTGTCTTCTGCCGGACCGTCTCCTCAACGCCCTCTTCGCGCAGACGCGAGCACATCGGCGCAGTCCGCCGATCCTGCCACACAATCGCGTTCGATACCGGCTTGCCCGTCTCGCGATCCCACACGATAGTCGTTTCCCGCTGGTTCGCGATCCCCAGCGCCGCCACATCGCGCGGCGTCGCTCCGGCTTTGCCCAGCACCTCAACCGCGGCGCTCAGCTGCGACGTCAGGATGTCGAGCGGGTCGTGCTCCACCCATCCTGCCGCGGGAAAAATCTGCGGGAACTCATGCTGGGCAACGCCCGCAATCTGCCCCCGCTTGTCGAAAAGAATCGCCCGCGAGCTGGTCGTGCCCTGGTCGAGCGCAAGAATGTACGGCATGGCGGATCACCCGCAGCCTACGATACCAGCCCCTTCACCACTTCCGGCGCACTCTTCAGCGCGGCATCCAGATGGTCCGCGTCTTTGCCGCCCGCCTCGGCCATGTCCGGTCGCCCGCCGCCCGAGCCGCCTACCAACTTGGCGATCGGTCCGATGACTTTGCCCGCCTGCACTCGGCTCGTCAGGTCCTTCGTCACGCCAACAATGAGCGCGACTTTGCCTTCCTCCTGCGCGCCGCCAAGGATTACAACGCCCGATCCCAGCTTGTTGCGCAGATTGTCGACCAGCGTCCGCATTTGACCACGGTCGAGCAGGTCCACACGCTGCGCCAGAACCTTAATTCCCGCGACTTCGACCGCCTGATCGGTCGCCCCGGAAACCCGCGACGCCGCCGACTTCATTCGCGCCTCATCGAGCTCGCGCCGCAGCTTCTTCAGCTCGTCTTCCTGGGCGGAGAGCCGCTGGCGAAGCGCGTCGGCTGGGGCGAGGTCGGCCGGTCCGAGTTGCGAGGCGATTTGCGCGACCTGAAAATCCTTCCGGAATTCATTCAGCGCGCCCAGCCCGGTGACCGCCTCCACGCGCCGGACTCCGGAGGAAACGGACCCCTCGCCCAGCAGCTTGACCACGCCAATCTCGCCGGTCGCCCCCGTGTGCGTGCCGCCGCACAGCTCCGTCGAGAAGTCGCCGATCCGCACCACGCGCACCTTTTCGCCATATTTCTCGCCGAAGAGCGCCATCGCGTGATACTCGTTCACGGCCACGTCGATCGGCACGTCTTCCAGCGTCTCCACCCTGGTGTTCTGGAGCGTCTCCTTATTAATGATGTCCTCGATGTCCTGCATCTCTTCATCGGCGATGCCCGCGAAATGCGAAAAATCGAAGCGCAGCCGGTTCGGTTCCACCAGCGAACCCGCCTGCTTCACATGTGTCCCCAGCACCTCGCGCAGCGCAGCGTGCAGCAGATGCGTCGCCGTATGATTCCGCCGCGTCGCGTTGCGGAAATTCGCGTCAACGACCGTGTCCACGCGATCGCCGAGCTTGATGGCCTGGCGCAAAATGGCCCGATGCGCGAAGACGCCCTGCACCGGTTTGGTGCAGCCGCTGACATCGGCGATGACGGAGTTATGGTCGTCGGACATCAGCCAGCCCGTATCGCCAATCTGCCCGCCGGAATCAGCGTAGAAGCTCGTCCGATCCAGCACAATCTCGACGGCGTCGCCGGGATTTGCTGCCGGAACTCCCTGGCCATCCTTCACGATGGCCAGCACCTCGGCTCCATCGACGCGCAGCTGGCGGTAGCCCTCGAAGATGGTCTTCGCCAGATCGCGAAACGCAGGACTGGCACTTTGTTTGGTGCCGCCCTTCCACGAAGCCCGGGCGCGGGCCTGTTCTTCGGCGCGCGCCTGCTCAAAGCCCGTCAGATCGAAATCAATCCCTGCATCGCGGCACGCGTCCTGGATGAAATCGAGGGGTAAGCCGTACGTCTCGTACAGATGGAAACCTTCTCTGCCGGGCAATTTAGCGCTGGAGGTACCACGGTATTGAATGTCTTCAGGGAACGCCTCAAACCGCAACTTAGCGTTCGCAATTGCCGAACCCAGTTCGCGGTCCCCAATCTCCAGCACCCGTGCAAACTGCTTTTCCTCGGCCTCCACCACCTTTGTCACGCGATCCGCGCTCTCCTTCAATTCCGGATACGCGTCCTGCATCTCATCCCGCACCGCGTAGACCATTTGATACATGAACGGCATCTCCTGCCCCATCAGCCGTCCATGCCGAATGCCGCGTCGCAGAATTTTCCGCAGCACATAGCCGCGCCCCTCATTCGAAGGTTGCACCCCGTCGTTAATAAGGAAGGTCGAGGCCCGCGCATGATCCGCAATGATCCGGAGGCTGGCGTTCCCCACGTCGCTCTTCACTCCGGTGAGCTGAGCAGCCTTCGCGATGAGTGGGGTAAACAAATCCGTCTCGAAATTCGACACCACCCCTTCGAGCACCGCCGCCACCCGCTCCAAACCCATCCCCGTATCGATCGAAGGCTTGGGCAGCAGGTTCAGCTCGCCCTGCGGGCTGCGGTCGAATTGCATGAAGACCAAATTCCAGATCTCCACATACCGTGCCTCATCCTGCCCAAACGGCTTATCGACGCCCGGAGTCTCCGCCGCCTCGATCCCCATGTCGTAGAAAATCTCTGAGCACGGCCCGCACGGTCCCGTATCGCCCATCTGCCAGAAGTTGTCCTTCATGCCGTACTCGTGGATGCGCTCCGCCGGCACGCCCTGGCCCAGCCACAGCTTGTACGCCTCCTCGTCGCGCGGCACGCCGTTCTCGCCCTTGAAAATCGTCACGTACAGGCGATCCTTCGGAATCCCAAACCACTCCGGCGACGTCACCAGCTCCCACGCGTAGGCGATCGCGTCCTTTTTGAAGTAGTCGCCGAAGCTGAAATTCCCCAGCATCTCAAAAAAAGTGTGGTGCCGCCGCGTGAAGCCGACGTTCTCGAGGTCGTTGTGCTTTCCCCCGGCACGTACGCACTTCTGCGAGGTCGTCGCGCGCGAGTAGTCCCGCCGCTCGAGCCCCAGAAACACATCCTTGAATTGATTCATTCCCGCGTTGGTGAACAGCAGCGTGGGATCGTTGGCAGGCACGAGCGACGACGAATGGACGCGGCGGTGCCCCTTCGACTCAAAGAACTTCAGAAAGGCTTCGCGGATGGCGGAGCCGGTCCACCGAGCGGGACTCGTGCTGGAAGGCATACATCCCGAGTTTACCGGAGAGCGCGACCGCTACTCGCCCTGGCTCACCCCGCCCACCAGGACCTTCGGTCCGGTCGGCGACGGCATTCCGCCCTTGGGCTCTACCGTGACGGCGAATGCCTTTGCGGCCGTCCCCGGCGGCACATGCGCGGTCACCGGCTCGTTCCACTCCCCGCCAGAAAACACGCGAAGAGGTACCGGGGCGCCCTGCATCGGCACCAGCCACAGTTGATAGCTCTTGTCAGCAGGCGGCGCCGGCAGCCAGCCGGCGCACGTCACCAACCCCATTTTCGCGTTATACAAAACGGCCGCGCGGCCTGATGGCCATCCCGCCTGCTGTTCCAGGCCAACCCGCATCGTTCCCGGCGTGCCCAGCAGCTTGTCGGTCTCCGCGGCGGCGTTGGCAATCTGCAGTGACCGCGATTGCGCCACCGCCAGCTGTGCCTGCAGCTCCTCGATCCGCCCCGCGTCACGCAAATCCTTCATCCAGATGAGCACCGCGAGCGCCGCGAAGAACACCGCCGCCGCACCAAAAGCCGGCGTCAGCCACGAAAAGCCAAGCGGCCGCTTCGGCCGCGGGCTTGGCGCGCCATGTCCCCGCAACGCTTCCGGAATCCTCTCCTCCCGCACCTTCTGCATCAGCGCTTCTTTAACCGACGGCCGAAGCGCGGCCGCAGGCGCCGCCAGCCCCAGCAGCGCCACGCGCTGGCGGGCC
>JBEKIN010000258.1:0-6529 GCA_050011735.1 Acidobacteriaceae bacterium
CACGCGGCCAACTTTCTCTGGATGCTGCACGGCACGAAGCCCATCCCCGCTGCCACCGGCGCATTCGACATGGCCCTGATCCTCCACGCCGATCATGAACTGAATGCATCCACCTTCGCGGCGCGGGTTATCGCCGGCACCATGGCGGACATGCACTCGGCTATCACTGGCGCCATTGGCGCGCTCAAAGGCCCGCTCCACGGCGGCGCCAACGAAGCCGTCATGAAGATGCTCTTCGAAATCGGCAAGTCGGGCGGCGATCCCGTCGAGTACGTGAAAGCGCTGCTGGCGCAGAAGAAAAAAGTCTTCGGCTTTGGCCATCGCGTCTACCGCACCGAAGACCCACGCGCCACGCACCTGCGCAAGATGTCCGAGCAGCTCAGCCGCGATTCCGGGAACACCAGGTGGTTCGATATGTCCCGGCGCATCGAGGAGTTCGTGAAGGTCGAAAAGAAGCTCAACGCCAACGTGGATTTCTATTCGGCGTCCACGTACACGACGCTGGGCATCGACCTCGACCTCTTCACGCCCATCTTCGCCGTAAGCCGCATCGCGGGATGGACCGCGCACGTGATCGAGCAGCTCGACGACAACCGCCTCATCCGCCCCCGCGCCGAGTACACCGGCCCGGAATACCCTGTAAAGTATGTACCGCTGGAGAAGCGGTTGATCTGATTCATTGACCGGCAATCCGCAGGACGGAGCCGTCGTCAGGCTTCCCTGTCTGCAACTTCATCGGCCGCCACGCCGCACCCGCGAACGGCGATTTCCCTTTCCACCCCCACCACAGCGCCATCAGCAGACCGACAACAAGCAGAAACGGAAAAACAATTACGCTGCCCTCGGGGCCGGTCGTTCCGCCGCTCCACAAAGCGCTGCCCACGGGATGCTCTCGGAACAGATGACCCTGCGCCAACATCCCGCTGTCGGCCGTACCGTAGAAATAGGACTGTCCCCAATCCCACGCGGCATGGAAGCCCACCGCCCACCACAGCGAACCTGTAAACCAGAGGCTCAGGCAGAAAAGGAGGCCCGCGCCCACCACAGAGGCCAGCCCGACCGGCGACTCGCCCGGATTGGTCCGGTGCATCAGCCCGAAGAGCAAGGCGAGCAGGATCATTCCCCACCAGAAGCCGACGCCGCGGGTGATCGTAAACTGCGCATAGCCGCGCAGCAGAGACTCCTCAGTGAAGCCAACACATATGAAAACAATGCCCCACAACCCCGCATATTTCAGAACCGCTCCGCCATGGAGAGTGCGCCCCTCCAGGGCCAGGTAGCCGAAGTGGTGCAGAACCAGAATCAGAGCGGAAATGGCCAGGAAGCCCCACACGATGCCGGAAATGAAGCGAATAGCGCGCGCCGGTCCCTGGTAGCCATAGGAGAGAAGCGGGCGTCGCTCCAGACGCGCCATCACCCACGTGGCGACGACCACCGGAAGGAACTGGCAAAGCTCCATCGCCAACCCCTTCATCGGCCCGATGGGTGCGTTTAGATTCACGTGCAGTAGCGGCCCAACGAAAATCTGCACTCCGATAATCAGAATCGCGCACAAAGCCGCAAAGATCAGGATCGACCATCCTGCGCGCAGCCCCTGCGGCCCAAGGAAGATCCATCGACCGCGGCTCTGCGGACGCGTTCCAGGGTCCACGCCGGGAGAAAATAACTCCTGTGTTACGTCCGGACTTGAGGCTGGTGCCGTGCTGCGTTCCGTGCCTTCGCTCACAGGCTCTCCACCGCCTGCCCGACGCGGAAAATCGTTGCCTCGTCGAAGTGACTGCCCAGGATCTGCATGCCGATCGGCAGCCCCGCACGCGACTTCCCGCACGGAACCGACACGCCGCAGATACCAGCCAGGCTTCCCGTTACCGTGTAAATATCGGCGAGATACATCGCGACCGGATCGTCCGACTTTTCCCCGATTTTGAACGCCGGCGTGGGCGCAGTCGGCGTGAGAATTGCGTCCACCTCACGGAACGCCCGGAGAAAATCCTCCGTGAGCAGCCGCCGGACCTGCTGCGCCTTACGGTAGT
The DNA here is from genome assembly GCA_050011735.1 of Acidobacteriaceae bacterium. Taxonomy (GTDB): domain Bacteria; phylum Acidobacteriota; class Terriglobia; order Terriglobales; family Acidobacteriaceae; genus Palsa-343. The sequence goes on from JBEKIN010000258.1 coordinate 2,034, forward strand.
AGGCGTCGTAGTAGCCGTGGCTCAGCACATAAGTCCCGAGCAGAATGCGGCGCTTCACCTCCGCGCCAAATCCGATGTCACGCGTGCGCCGATACATCGCCGCCAGTGTGTCGGACTGCGGCGCGCGCAGCCCATAGCGCACGCCATCGAAGCGCGCCAGGTTGGAACTGGCTTCCGCGGTCGCGATCACGTAATACGTCGGGATGGCATAACGCGTGTGGGGGAGCGAAATCGGACGAATCTCTGCGCCCGCAGCGCGCAGCTTCTCAATCCCTGCCTCGATCGCGGCGCGGACTTCGTCGTCGAGCCCCTCGGCAAAGTACTCCGCGGGGACGCCCAGCTTCATTCCCTTTACGCTGCGATCCAAAGCCGCGGTGTAGTCCGGGACCGGCAGCGGCGACGAAGTCGCGTCCATCACGTCATGCCCGGCAATCACGCCCAGCACCGTAGCAGCATCGCGCACATTCGCAGCAAGGGGCCCGATGCGGTCCAGCGACGACGCAAATGCGATCAGCCCGTACCGTGAGACGCGGCCATAGGTTGGGAGCACGCCGACCACCCCGCAGAACGACGCAGGCTGCCGGATCGATCCACCCGTGTCCGTGCCGAGGGTCGCTACCGCCATACCCGCCGCCACCGCAGCCGCCGAGCCTCCGCTGGAGCCGCCGGGAACGCGATCAAGAGCATGCGGGTTGTGGACCGGCCCATACGCGGAGTTCTCATTCGAGGATCCCATCGCAAACTCATCGCAGTTGAGTTTCCCCAGGAAAACCGCCCCCGCATCCTCGAGCCTGCGCACCGCCGTTGCCGTATAAGGCGGCCGATAGCCTTCCAGAATCTTCGAGCCCGCCGTCGCCGCGAATCCTTCCAGCGTCAGCACGTCCTTGATCCCGAACGGCACACCGGCCAGCTTCGGCAGTGGTTCGCCTTTCGCGGCCATGCTATCAATGCGGGCGGCCTGCGCCAGCGCGTATTCGCGATCTACTGAGAGAAAAGCGTGGATGCCCGGATCCTCGCCGGCAATGCGCGATTGATATATCTCCGTAACCGCGGTCGCCGTGGTCTCGCCCTTCGCGATCGCCTCACGGACGCCGGAAATCGACGCTGGTGCAGTCGCGGTGCTCATCGCTCGATCACCTTCGGGACCTTGAAAAACACCCCATCTGTCTCAGGCGCCGCCGCCATCACCAGCTCACGGTCCAGACACGGCCGCACTTCGTCCTCGCGCAGGACCGAGAGCTTCTCCGAAGGGGCGTCGCCCGGCGTATCCAGCACGTCCGAAACCTGCGCCATGGGCTCTACTTGCGCGGTGTCGAGTTCGCCCAGCTGAGCGACGTAATCCAGGATGGCATTCAGGTCGCGCCGCATGCGCGTTTCCTCGTCCGCGGTCAGCTCCAGGTTGCTGAGTTCGGCCACGCGCCGCACATCGGCCGGCGAAACTCGTTCCGTTTCAGGCATGGTTCCAGTTTACCAGGCACGCGACTGGGCGACCTGAATAACGCAGTTGACAGACGCATCCGTCCGGGTACAATCTGCCCAATACCGACTCTCACAGCCCTGATCACCCCATGAATACGGTCTGTAAGCACCCCAAGGTACGCGTTGTGGCGCGCGAAGATGACGCTGAATTTGTCGAGTGCCTCGATTGCGGAGAAGTTTTCGACTCCAACGAATTCCGCGATATGGCCATCGAGGACACCCAGGACGAGGAAGAAGAAACCGCCTGACCGCCGGTGTTTGCATTGATCCGCCGGGCGGCCCCGGCGCTGAACCATGGTTAAAATCCGGCTAACGTCCCAGCACTTCTTCGGGCGTCTTGCCCTGCTCGCGCAGCGTGCGAACCGCCAGCGCAGCGTGCCGCTTCGCCAGCCGCTCTCCGCGATCGTCTCGAACAAGGGGGCAGTGATACCACTGCGGCGTCGGCCAATCCAGCGCCTCGTAGATCAGAATCTGCCGCGCGGTGGACAACAGCAGGTCCGCACCCCGCACCACCTCAGTGATCTGCATCGCGTGGTCATCTGCCACCACGGCCAGTTGGTAAGCGGGAACGCCATCGCGCCGCCAAACCGGGAAATCCCCGAAATGCTCGCCGGCTACAAATCGCTGCGGCCCAAAGTGCCCGTCCTCGAACGCGACCGCCTTGCCATCTGGCACGCGAAAACGCCAGTTCACACCCACTGGACTCGCATAGCGCTGCGCCAGCGCCCGCATATCCTCCTGGGGTCGGCACGTCCCCGGATACATCGGACCCTCGTCGCCTTCCCAGCGGACGCCGTCGAGCCCGGGCTCAGCGCTCTCATGGGGCGCCTGCGCAATCCCGCTCAGTTCCCTGCGCGAGCACCGGCAGGGATAGAGGAATCCCCGTGCCAGGAGCTCCTTCCAGACATGGATGTATTGGTCGCGCCGCTCGCTTTGTGAATAAGGACCGAATGTCCCACCGACATCCGGTCCTTCCTGCCAACGAAAGCCGAGCCAGTACAGATCCTCGAGCATCGCGTTGGCGAACTCCGCTTTCGATCGCTGCGGATCGAGATCCTCATTCCGCAGAACCAGAACCCCGCCGGCGTCACGCGTTCTCGTGTACGCCGTCCTGAAGGTTCTGGCGTGCCCCACATGGAGCAATCCCGTCGGCGACGGGGCCATGCGCCCCCGGTACCGATTCCGATACTGTCTCACGCCGCCAGTCTATCGTCCGCGAACTCCAGCGAATCTCAGGCGGCGCGATGGGCTTCGCCCATGGAGTCGGCCGACTTCGAGGCCGTCACCACGGGAGCGGTTTTTCTGGGCCTCGACCCCGTGGGAAAAGCGTACTCATAGAGCAGGCCGACTCCCTGACCAAAATAAACTGTCGCGAAAACACCAGGCGCTCTCCACGCGGATCGAAAGCCATGACTTGCGCCGATCTGCATCGCGGCAATCAGGATTGCCCCGGGAAACAGCGCCAGGGGCAGGGTGATGATCCCCGCGATCGTCGGCGGCAGCTGCGACCAGGCGAACAAGCCCAGCAGCACCGCCAAAACAACGCCCAGCGGGGCAATGTCCGCAACCGTAGCGCAGTCCGGATGCTTGCGCATGAAATGGCTCGCTCCCCGTCCGTAGCGGAACATCTCCCGCAGCAGACCGCGCAGCTTTTGCGGCGGCTGCTCACAGACGGTGAGGCGCGGATCGCTGTAGGCGCGAATGCCCGCCTGGCGCACCCGCTCGTTGAATTCAGCACCCGCGCAGGCGTCGAAGCTCTCATCGAATAACCCGACCTCGTCAAAGACGCTCTTCAGGTAAGTTCCCCCCGAACAGGGCGCATCGACGAAGCCGGCGATCTCCTCGGTATAGGGAGCGCGACCGAGCCGGCTGGATCGAGCCCGGGCGATCGCCTCGCCCATCCGCGTGTCAGCGGGCGCAAGCAGCGGTTGAGGACGGCACAGGCATCCGGCCCCGGTGGTTTCCAGAATTTCCGCAGTATCCGTCAGCAGGTTCTTTGACGGAATTGTGCAGTGTCCGGAGAGAAACACCATGGCATCGCCGGACGCGGCGCGGATGCCTGCATTGCGTCCAGCCGAGACGCAGCGCTTCGGGTTGTCGAGGACCCGCACGCGCACTCGGCGATCGCTGTACCGTCGTCTGACCAGATCGGCGGTGCCATCGGTGGACCCGCCGTCAACGACGAGAATCTCGTAGAGCTCAGGCGGATAATTCTGCTCAAGGAGCTGATCGATTAGCCCGGGGAGCATCTTGCGCTCGTTCCTAACTGAGAGAATCACCGACAGATAAGGCAGCATTGAGACGTCCTCTTCTAACTTCTTCTGACTTTTTTTTGCGTCTGACTGCTGAGTGCGATGGTCGTTTATAGCATTGAAAATCAACAACTAACGAACTTTGATGCCGACTCTTTAGTGAGCAAAACCGGGGGTTACGAGTAACTGCACTATAGTGATGCGGGCATCTATGCCGTATCCGCCTGGGCGCACTGTGGTCAGGACACAAGGGGGACATCGTGCCATCGCCGCTCCAGACGGGAACACTCCCAGTAGCGGCTGAAGTTGTTCTCGCTGTTGAGCTCTGACCTGTTTGCTCGGGTTTCCGGAGCGGCCGCTGAGGGGTGCAAACCACGGTGACTGCCGGTACCGTGCTGGTACTTACCAGGACGGTGCGTGGCGGGTCCGATGGAGATTGGATTGCGCCTTTCTTTGTCCTATCAACGCCCGTGCGGCGACAAACAGCACCCACAGAGCATCGCCAGCGGCGCACCAGGGAGTGATCCACGGCCCCGGGGAGAGATCCTGGATGGGAAGGGGTCACGCCCCGGCGCAAAGGTAGCGCCGGTGCATGAGTTCGTTTTCACTCAGGAGGGTCGCCTCAGTGCTGGCGCGCGTCTGCCCGAATGATCTGGATCGCGCTGTAGAGCGAACCGCCCAGCGTGAACCCGTCTCCCGAAGCTGTGGCGTGCACGAACTGGAGATGCGGAGTGTCATGCAGGTAATGATTGCTCTGCGACGTGA
>JBEKIN010000259.1:0-6469 GCA_050011735.1 Acidobacteriaceae bacterium
ATCTGCGCACCGCGGGGTACATGGACGGCACGCGGGCCGTTTTCATCATCATTTTTCGCCAGCCGAACGCGAACATCATCCAGACCGTCGACAATATCAACGCGCAGCTGCCATTTTTGACTGCGGTGCTGCCGCAGGGGGTGAAAGTAACGACGGTTCTGGATCGAACCACGACCATCCGGGCTTCGGTGGCGACGGTTGAACGGACGCTGGCAACCTCCGTGGTTCTGGTAGTGCTGGTGGTTTTCGTTTTCTTACGCAGCCCGCGCGCCACGCTCATTCCCAGCGTCGCGGTGCCGGTTTCGCTCATCGGAACGTTTTCGGTGATGTACCTGCTCGGCTACAGCATCGACAATCTTTCGCTGATGGCGCTGACCATCGCCACGGGGTTTGTAGTCGACGACGCCATTGTGGTGATGGAAAACATCACGCGGCACCTGGAAAGCGGGATGCCGGCGTTCAACGCCGCGCTGGTGGGCGCCCGCGAGATTGGCTTTACGGTGTTCTCCATCAGTATGTCGCTGATCGCCGTCTTCATTCCTATTCTCATGATGGGCGGCATCATCGGTCGCCTCTTCAGGGAATTCGCGGTGACGCTCTCCATTGCCATCGTCGTTTCGATGGTCATCTCGCTGACCACCACGCCGATGATGTGCGCGCACCTGCTAAAGCATCAGGAAAAGGGCGAGAAGCACAATGTGTTCTACCGGGCGAGTGAGAAATTCTTTAACTGGCTGCTCACGGGTTACCGGCATTCGCTGGCGTGGGCGCTCGACAATCCGGTGCTGATCCTTATTGTGCTGGTCCTCACCATTGCGCTGAATGTGGTGGTGATTTACCGGATTCCCAAGGGGTTCTTCCCGCAACAGGACACGGGCGCGATTGTGGGTGGCGTGCAGGGGCCGCAGGATGCGTCCTTCCCCTTCATGAATTACTCCGTCACGCAGCTGGTGAAGGTCATCAAGGCCAATCCGGGGATCGCCCACGTGAACGCCTACACGGGAGGCGGCGGCTCGAGCAACGGAGGATTTATCTACATCGCGCTGAAGCCGCTGGGCAGCGGCCCGGGGCAGCGCAAGGACAGCGCCACGCAGATCATCAACGAGCTGCGTGGTCCGATGAACAGGCTTCCGGTGGCGTCGGCATTCCTGCAGCCGGTGCAGGACCTGCGCATTGGCGGCCGGGGCAGCAACGCGCTGTATCAGTACACGATTCAGTCGGACAACATTCCCGATCTGGCGAAGTGGGGACCGCTTCTGCTGCTAAACATGAGAAAGCTGCCTGGGCTGCAGGACGTGAACACCGATCAGCAAAATGGCGGGCTGGAGGAGATGCTTACCTACGACCGCGTTACGGCGGCGCGGCTGGGCCAGACCCCGCAGACGCTCGATTCGTCGCTCTATAGCGCCTTTGGCCAGTCGGAAGTGTCTGTCATCTATACGCAGCTGAACCAGTACTACGTGGTGCTGGAAGTGGCGCCGCAATATTGGGCCTCCCCGGAGGGTTTGAAGCAGATCTGGCTGAACACGGGAGGGTCTGGCGGCGCGGGAATCGACACCATCAGTCCGCTGGCGACCATGACCACAGCACAGACGAGCACCACGCCCCTGCAGGTGAACCACACGGGACTATTTCCATCGGTCACCGTATCGTTCAATCTGGCCGCCGGCATGTCGCTCAGCGATGCCACGCTCGAAGTCAGCCAGATGGAAACGCGGCTGGGCATGCCCTCCACGGTGCGCGGCTTCTTTGCCGGTACGGCGCAGGCGTATCAGAGTTCGCTAGCCTCGGAAAAGTATCTGGTCATCACCGCGGTGCTGGCGGTCTATATCGTGCTGGGTATTCTGTATGAGAGCCTGGTGCATCCGCTCACGATTATTTCCACGCTGCCGTCAGCCAGCATCGGCGCCATGCTGGCGCTGATGATCTTCAACATCGATCTCAACGTCATCTCCATCATAGGGATTATTCTTCTCATCGGCATCGTCAAGAAGAACGCCATCATGATGATCGACTTTGCCCTGATGGCGGAACGCGAGGAGCAAAAATCCACCTACGACGCGATCTTCGAGGCGTGCATGCTGCGTTTCCGTCCCATCATGATGACGACCATGGCCGCGATTTGCGGAGCCTTGCCGCTCGCCTTCGGGACCGGAACCGGCTCGGAATTGCGGCGTCCTCTTGGGATTACGATTGTGGGAGGCTTGCTGCTGAGCCAGCTGGTGACTCTGTATACGACGCCGGTCGTCTACCTGGCTCTCGACCGGCTGCGCTTGTCGACGATGCGCAGGAGTCACGACACGTTCCGTCCGGGAATCGAAGGTGCGACGTCATGAGCGCAAAGGAGAACACGATCATGATCGAGAGGCGCAGGCCTGCGCAGGCAATTGCCACCGGCGCTCTGGCGCTGCTCGCGTGGCTGACCGGCTGCATGGTCGGGCCGAAGTATCATGCGCCCGCCCCACCCCAGGCGACAGCTTCGAATTTCAAGGAATCGACGTTGAACTTCCAGGATGCCGATGGATGGAAGGTCGCCAGCCCTCAGGACGCGATGCTGCGCGGCAACTGGTGGGAGGTGTTTCAGGAGCCGGAGCTGAACGCGCTCGAGGACCAGCTGAACATCAACAACGAGAACATTAAGCAGTATTTCGCGCAGTATATGGAAGCGCGTGCGCTGATTGCCGAGGCGCGCTCGCAGTTCTGGCCGACGGTTACGCTGAACCCCTCGTGGAGCCGGTCGCGCAGTTCCGGAAACCTGACGAATTCTTCGACCGCCAACACCGGACGGGCCAGCACCATTTGGGCCGCGCCTCTTGAGGTTTCGTGGGTTCCGGACCTGTTTGGCAAGATACGCAACGAGGTGCGCGAGGCGCAGTCCGCCGCGCAGGTGAGTGCTGCGGATCTGGAGAACGAGAAGCTGACGGAGCAGGCCTCGCTCGCTGAATATTATTTTGAGATTCGCGGGCAGGATGAGTTGCAGGTGATCCTGAACCAGACAGTCGACGCCGACCAGAAGGCGCTGGATGCCAACCAGGGCGCGTACGATGCCGGCACGGGAGACTACATTTCGGTGGTGGAGGCGCGGGCAACGCTGGAGTCTGCGAAGTCTTCGGCCATCAACGTGGGACTGTTGCGCGCGCAGTATGAGCACGCCATTGCGGTGCTGCTGGGCAAGGTGGCGACCGACTTTTCAATCCCGGTAAAGCCGATGAACTACACGCCGCCGCCGATTCCGACGGGCGTGCCTTCGCAGCTGGTGGAGCGCAGGCCGGATGTGGCCGCGGCCGAACGTACACTGGCCGAAGCGAATGCGACCATCGGGATTGGCTACGGGGCGTTCTTCCCGCAGGTCACGATCGCCGCCGGCGGGGGGTTCGAGAGCTCGACGCTGAAACATCTGTTCGACTGGCCGAGCCGCTTCTGGTCGATTGGGCCCTCGGCTTCGCAGGTTCTCTTCGACGGCGGGCTTTATCGCGCCCAGCTGCATCAGTATGAGGCGGCCTACAACGCGGATCTGGCAACATACCGGCAGACCTCTCTGACCGCGTTCCAGCAGGTCGAGGATGCGTTGGCCGGCACGCGAACTTACTCTCAGCAAATTCTCCGCCAGCAGGATGCGGTGAAGGCGGCGCAGGAGTTTCTCGACCTGGAAACGCAGCGCTACAACCTGGGCGTCGATCCTTACGTCGATGTGGTTACGGCGCAGACCACGCTGCTCGGCGACCGGCAGACACTGAACTCGCTGCAGGTGTCGGAGATGATGTCGACGGTGGAGTTGGTGCAGGCGTTGGGGGGTGGATGGGATCGCTCGCAGCTGCTGACTCCGTCGCAAGTGGGCGCGAAGGTGCCGAACAGCGCCTACACGATGCAGAAGTGAGTTTGTCCGAATCATGCCGGCTCAACGTAAAATGCGCGAGTCGTGTTCTAAAGGAGAGTCCCTAATGCGTCTTGTCCGCCAATCTGCATTCGTCGTCGCCGTTCTCTTTCTCATGCCCGTGCTGGCTTCCGCGCAGGGGCAGGCCGATGCTTCCCGTCCGGTTCCCGGCGGCGGGATCTCGGTTCCCGGCTGGCAGGGCAAACTCGACCCGGGCGCGCAGGAGAGCGTGAACGACGCGAAGCTGACGGAGGAGGGCGGAGCCCTGCACGTGACCACCGGTCCGGCAATCAGCTACTGGAATCCGGCGAACGTTGCGAGCGGGAACTACACGGTATCGGCCACGTTCACTGAGCCGAAATTCATGAACCTGAACACGCATCCGCATCCCTACGGAATCGTGATCGCCGGCAACGACATGGGAACGGCGCAGCAGACGGAGCTGTACTGCGCGGCCTATGGGAGCGGCAACTTCATCGTGCGCGGCTTTGGTCCGGCACCCTTTCAGATGAACGGCCGCAGAGAGGCGAACGCCGCGATCCATAAAGCGGAAGCGCCCGGCCAACAGGTGACGCAGACCATCGCCCTGTCAGTGAAGGGCGACAAGGTGGAATGCGCGATTAACGGGACTGTGGTGGGCAGCTATGACAAGGCGCAGTTGGTGGGCACTGGGAAACTCAAGTCGACCGATGGCGTCTATGGGATCAGGTTCGCGCACAACACGGAGGTAATCGTCACCGATCTGAAGATGACGAAACCGTAGGCACCGGGTTTCCTCCGGCACGCGAAAGAGAGACCAGGAAATTGCCACCATCTGCCACCACCCCGGCAACCGATGCCCAATTGGCGCGATCTTTGGCGAAGCTGTGGCCGCATCGACTGCACGAGTCCAGCTGGCTGAAGAACTTCTTTTGCTGGATGCGCCTGCACCGCTGGGCGCAGCTCGACCTGCGTGACCAGGCGCAGGGGAGGGAAGTCTGGTTCTGCCGCTGGTGCGAGAAGATCAAAATCCGCGGCGCCCTCTACGGCGACTGAGCCAGGCGGCTGGCCAACCCTGAAGCCCGAATGACTGCGGAATAGTCCGATTGTTTGTCAATACCCCATTTGACCCAGGGATAAGTCCGAGTTTTTCATGACTGGCGGCAAGGCGCGAGCGTACTATTCACTCGGTCCGCAATGGACAAACATTTTCTTAGTGGAGGCGTTCCCCCGATGCCCGCACTCAGTTTTGCGCGCTTTAGCCGCAGTCAGGTGGCCAAGGCCTTTGCTTTGGCTTTCGTGTTCTTCTCATTTCTCGGCGAGAAGGCGTTTGCAGCCCCGGACTGGAGCGCGATCCAAAGCGCTCTGGGCGTTGCCGGGACGGAAATGCCCGGAAATGTCCTGCGTTTCGAGTTGTTTCGGCAGGACCTGACAGTAACCGTCAACGGTCAGCCGCAGACGCCCGGAGCCGGAGCGAACGGGTTCGTTGCATTCAAACGTGCCTACGATGGCCAGATGTTCGCCGACGGCTCGTTGCCGGCGCAGGAGACCGAGGTTGCCGCTCTGGAGACGGCTCTCCGCGCGAACAAGCATATTCAGATCACCGCGATCGGAAGCCACGTCATTCTGGATTCGCCGAAACTGGTCTGGGTGGAGTTTGAAGCGCTTGGCGACGGCACGGACCTGGCCACCTCGCTGGCCACCGCGCTTGCAACCATCCACAGTCCGCAGATCGGGGTCAATGTGATTCCAGGAACGGATAACGTCTTCGATCCTGCGACCATTCTGCCACCCAAGTTCCTCAAACTGTTCGACGAAGGATTCGTGGAGCAGTTCGACGACATTTTCGCGTTCTATCTGCCGCGACCGGATGCGAGTTCGATCCTGATTGGCGACGTCAGAACGGAAGCGGGACTGGGCGTGGCGCAGAGCTTCTATGTCCAGGTTCCATTTTCAGGTGGAAGCAACATCACCCTGGACGTCGACTTCGCCCTGCGTCCGGAAGAGGTGCAGCCCGTCGAGGACACGCTGAGGGCGGGCGGCTTCACCATCACGTCGCAGAGCAATCATTACCTGCATGACACTCCGCATCTCCAGTTCGTGCACGCCACAGCTTCGGGAGACGGATTCACGCTGGGCGCTTCGCTCTACAGCGCGATCCAGATCATTCAGGCAGACGCGCGCCAGCACTGAGTCTGCTTCCTCAGTGAAAACGAACCCGCGCCCCGGCTGCGTTTTGCGCCGGGGCGTAACTCTTTCCCAAGCCAGGACCTCTCCCGGGGCCCTGGATCACCCCTTGGTGCGCCGTTGGCGATGCTCTGCGGGCGTGGTTTGCCCGCACCGGCGTTGATCGGACAAAGAGTGAGGCGCAATCCAGTCTCCATCGGTCGGCCACGCCGGGCCCTGGTAAGAGCCAGGACGGTACCGGCAGTCACCGTGGTTTGCACGCCTCAGCGGCCGCTCCGGAAACCAGAGCAAACAGGTCAGAGACTCAACAGCGAGAACAACTTCGGCCACCGCTGGGAGTGTTCCCCGTCTGGAGCGGCCACAGCACGATGTCCCCCCTTATGTCCTGACCACAGTGCGCCCAGGTGGATACGGCAGGGATGCCCGCAT
>JBEKIN010000260.1:0-6445 GCA_050011735.1 Acidobacteriaceae bacterium
TGCTGGTCGAAGTCTTCGGTGAATCCGGCCGGCATGTGCGCGCGGCGATCGGCGTCGCCGCTTTACCGCGCAACGCCATGGTCGAACTCCAGATGGTTGTAGCGGTGCGATGACCGAGCACGTTCTCGCCGCTGAGCCGACCCACTCCCGCTGGAATCGCGCTCTGCCGGCTCGCCTCGAAATCGACCCCGGGGACACCGTCCACTTCCAGTGCGTTGAAGCTGCCGGCGGCCAGGTCCGTCCCGGCATGACCCTGGAGCAGCTTTCCGGCATTGACCGAGGTCGGATTCACGCTCTTACCGGTCCCGTTTTCGTGCGCGGCGCGGAACCGGGCGATGTGCTCGAGATTGAGATTCTCAACCTCACCCACCACGGCTGGGGATATTCCACACTCATCTCGGGACTGGGCCTTCTCAAGGACCGCTTTCGTGAACAATTTCTCTTTCATTGGGAGTTGCTGCCGGACGAAACTCGCTCTCTGGCTCCGGCCGTCGTTCCGCTCCGCCCCTTTTGCGGCGTTATGGGCGTCGCCCCTGCACTCGATGGCGAATTCCGCACCCGTCCGCCCGGCGCCTTCGGCGGCAACATGGACGTGCGTGAGCTCTGTGCGGGAGCTCGACTCTACCTCCCGGTCCTTAATCCCGGCGCTCTGTTTTCCTGCGGCGACGGCCACGCCGCCCAGGGTGATGGCGAGGTCTGCATCAACGGGATCGAATGTCCGCTCGACGTGAGTCTCCGCTTTCAGGTGCACCGCGGCCGCGCGCTCTCCGCGCCGCTGATCGAATCGGCCCCGAGTCCTAAATCCAGCAATGAGTCCTGGATCGCGGTTGAATCCGACGAAGACCCGCTGCGCGCCGCCCGCAACGCCACTTCGCGCATGGTCGATCTGCTGATGCGCCTCTGGGGATTCACCGACGTGCACGCCTACATTTTGTGCAGTGTCGCCATGCATTTGCGCCTCAGCCAGGTGGTGAACGAACCGATGATCACCGTCAGCGCGGCTATCGCGAAAAATATCCTTCCCGAAAGGCGCCTGTTCTGATGCTCATCAACGATCCCGCGGTCGTGCGCGAGCTGGCTGAGCTTTATCCACGTTATGAATCCGCCCTCGTCAACAACGATGTCGAAACGCTGATCGCGATGTTCTGGGCCTCGCCTCACACGATTCGCTTCGGAGTCACTGAAAATCTACACGGCATCGAGGAGATCGTTGCGTTCCGCAAAGGCCGGGCGGCTGCGAATCTCGCCCGCACCATCGAGCGCCTCGAAATCGTCACCTTCGGCCGGGATTTCGGAGAGATCTCCCTCGAGTTTTCCCGCCTCACTCCGGGCGGAATCGTGCGTGGGCGCCAGAGTCAGACCTGGGTGCGGCTGCCGGAAGGATGGCGCATCGTCGCCGCGCATGTTTCCGTCCTGCCTGGCGTCCCATAACCAGACTTTATCTCCCGCATCACTTTTTCCACTCTTCCTTTTTTTTCTCTTGGGCTGGAGCGATCCCTGGGCTATGCTCTCCTGAAAGTCCCTGTCGACTCGGCTCTGTTAGTTCTCGCAGCCGCTCTTGTCTCAATCAATTTGCTTGCAGACTGCATCACGCAGCCACCGCACCGCTTTTTCAGGCGCGGCCAGGAGTTTTTCTACACCTTTTGAGGAGGCAGTTACCGATGTTCAGGCGCTTGGCTCCAGTGCTTTGGCTTTTCCTCGCATTTTGCGTCGCTGTTTCCCCCGCCATCCATGCCCAGCAGACTCTGGGCGGCATTACCGGCCAGGTCACCGACATTTCCGGAGCGGCTGTTGCCGGAGCTTCGGTCACCGCCACGGGCGAGCAGACGGGCCTCATCCGTATCGCAACAACCAACGGGGAAGGCGTTTACACGGTGGTCAATCTCCCCATCGGCACTTACACCATCAGCGTCGTCAATCAGGGATACGAGTCGCAGAAATTTCCCGGGATTCTGGTTCAGGCCGATCGGACAGCCAGCGTCAATGCCCTCCTGAAAGTCGGCCAGGTCAGTCAATCGATCACCGTCGAAGCCTCGCCGCTCCTAAACACCGTCGACACCACCAACGGCTACGTCCTCGATAAAGCGCAGATCGATACCATCCCGCTGCCCACTGGCAGCTTCACCGGACTCGCCATCCTCTCGCCCGGCGTCAACGCCGAACTTCCTGGCGGTACCGGATCCAACAGCGGCCTCGGGAACGCACCTATCTGGGCCAACGGGCAGCGCGACACCTCCAATGCCTTCCTGCTGAATGGCGTCGACGCCAGCAATCTCTTCAACGGCAAGAGCACCAGCCAGGTAGAGTCCGCGCGCGTCGTGAATAACACCGGCGGCGGCGCCAGCAGCGGCACCACCAGCGCCGGCGTCGAGCCCAGCGCGTCGTCGGTCTATCTCTCCATCGGTAATTCCCTTCCCACGCCCGCACCGGAGATGCTGTCGGAGGTTCGCGTCAACGCTTCCATGTATGACGCGCAACAGGGTTCGGCCAGCGGTGCGCACATCGACATGAGCACCAGTTCCGGCAGCAATGCCATCCATGGCAGCATCTACGGACACCGTGGCACCAACTGGATCAACGCTGCGCCGTTCTTCTTCAAGAACAACTCCGGGATCCCGGCGGCGGATCAGAATCCTGAGCTGCATCGCTATATTGCGGGCGGCACGCTCGCCGGTCCTCTCGTCAAGGACAAGCTTTTTTACTTCCTCGGATACCAGCACCTGCATATCTCCGATCAGGAAACAGGAGATACACTCATCGCCGTTCCTCCGGGCCTCAGCGATACCAATCGCACGCCCGCAGGCCTCGCCCAGATTGTCGACAGCAACTGGGGCGGGGAAGACGCCTTCAACGGTTTTACCGTCGGCGCTTCCGACTGGGCCGCCAATCCCGTTGGCCTTGCGCTCTTCCAGGCAAAGCTCCCCAACGGGCAGTGGCTCATCCCCAACGACAATGGCCACCTCCCCGATCCGCTTTCGCCCTCCAACGCCTTTGAACTGGGCACTTCGTATTTCATTGCCGATCAAGGCGTCGGCGACCTTGACTGGAACGCCTCGTCGAAAGATCTGGTGAGCCTGAAGTACTACTACCAGCACGATCCCAACACATCTCCCTACGGAACCTCCAGCGTGCCTGGATTCACCGAGAAGATGGACGCCGGATCGCAAGTAGCCACCATCACCAACATCCAGAGCCTTCGCCCGAACTTCAGCCTCACCGAAACTCTCGGCGTGCTGAGAGAGAAGGCATACAGCACCAACGAACAGCCCTGGGCGCCGGGGCAGAGCGGAACACCGCTAGCCGCCATGTCCTCCGCCTTTGGCTCGTATTTCCCCGGCATCACCATCGTCGATATTCTCGGCGATTACGGCGAAAGTCAGGGTCTTTCCCAGCAGATGCTGAATATCGGACCCAGCTCAGCGAACCAGGGCGCCTTTACCGGCGTCTTCCAGAACCGCATCCAGCCGTCGGCCAACGCGATATGGACCAAGGGAGTCCATTCCGTCACCTTCGGCGGAAGCTGGTCGTACACGCAACTCAATATCCGCGATCTGCGCACCGGTAAGGGCGCCGTGGCTACTCCCGACTTCTCCACTTACGCCATGAACTGGGTCTCTCCCTACTCCACTGACGGCTTCGTGGCTACCGACTTCCTGCAGGGAAACGCCAACCGTTATTACCGCGCCAATCAGACCGGGCTCTACCTGCAGGATAAATACCAGGTGCGGGCCAACCTCAGCGTTACGGCTGGCGTTCGCTACGACTGGAACGGTGGCCTCACTGAGAAATACGGGCGCATTTATAATTTCAATCCCTCAGCCTATAGCTACAATACTGGTTCTGACACCATTACCGACCCGGGTTTCATCATCGCCGGCAATAATGTCAACGGGACCAAGGGCGTCAGCAATACCACTCTGACCGGCCGCCAGTGGGGCGTCGCGCCGCGCCTGGGCTTCGCATGGCAGCCGTCGTTACTCCACGATAAATTCGTCGTCCGCGGCGGGACCGGCTTCTACTTTGATCGCGGCGAGCTCTACACCTACTTTTCCCCAGGCTATGCTGCTGGCGAGGTAGCCGGTGGTCCCTTCGGCGTCAGCCAAACTCCCCCGTTTGTCACCGCGCAGTCCTGCCCCTACACTGCGTCGCCTTACGGCAATACCAGCTTCCTTTACGACTACTACATTCCCATCTGCGGCCTCCCGGCGTTTAGCCCGGCGGACGGCAATACGCTGCCGTATAACCTGGCTCAACCCTGGGGTCCCAACCCCCTCGCTCCCCCATCCAGCCCGAGCGCCGCTGACCTCACCAACTTTCTGCCGAATGCCGCCAGCATCATCAACGGCGCCCAGCCCTTCACTCTTGGCGACTACAACCGCGCTAACAAGCTGCCCTACTCCATCAACTTCACTCTCGATCTGGAGTGGCAGCCCCGCAACGACCTGATGATCGACCTCGGTTACGTGGGCAATCTTGGACGTCACCAGGTCATCCCCCTGCCTTTCAACCAGGCGCAGCTTGCCACTCCGGGCAGCCCCACGCACCCCGGGGGCACAGCCACCCAGGATTTCAGCTACGGCTACACGGTGTACAGTCCCGTGACGTTTTTTCCCATCTGCGTGAACAACGACGCAAGCTGCACCTATGGACCCATGCAGCAAAACTACGAGGGTGGCAACGTCGACCTTCGCGTCCCTTACATCGGCTACTCCTCGGAGTCCGAATCCTACACGGCCGCCGGCATCTCCAGTTACAACGCACTGCAGGCACATCTCGAAAAGCGCCTCAGCCACGGATTCCAGACCGGCGCTTCTTACACTTTTTCGCACGCCACCGACGAGCAAAGCGCTCTTGGCCTCTTCTACAACGGCAACAATCCTAATAACCTTCGCAGCGGCTACGGATCGTCCGACTTCGATCGTAAGCACGTGCTCAACTTCACCTACGGTTTCGTTCTGCCGAAGCTCTACAACGAGAATGCCCTCTCCGGTAAGGTGCTCGACAACTGGTCGCTCACGGGCATTGCTATTATCCAGAGCGGTCAACCCTACAGCATCATCGATTTCTCCGGCGCGGTGGGCAGTCTTTACTACAGCACGTTCGACGGCATCACCAACCCCATCGTTCCCCTTGCCCCGGGCTGCAATGCGAAGACCGCTTTGACCGGGCACTCCGGCGCCTTCTATAACAACGCAACGGGCGGTGGCGCCGCCCTCAAGGCATCCTGCTTCACGCTGCCTTTGGTTTCCCCCGGCACCGACGGCGTTCCCGCAGGAGACAACTTTGAAACCACCTTCACCACGGGCGAGCGCAATATCTTCCGGCAGGCCTTCCAGAAGCGCGCTGACGCCTCTCTGGTCAAGACCGTGCAGTTTGGCGACAAATATGCCCTCCGGTACACCTTCGATGTCTACAACGTGTCGAATACAACCAGCTTCGACATTCCCACGGACGAAGTGACGCAGAACGCCGGCTATAACAACGCCCCTGACACGGCCAGTTCTTATAGCCAGGTCGCTCCTACTCCGCAGCAATGCCAATCCAACAGCGCCCCTGACAACACTTTCTACAGCTGCCCTACGGGTCTGGGCGTCGTGAAGCACACCATCGGCAGCCCCCGCCAGATTCAAATGTCTCTCCATTTCAACTTCTAGCGAGAAGATGTGAGCGAAAACACTGGAGGCGGCCTTCGGGCCGCCTTCCTTTTTGCCCTGCGCCTGTTAATCCTTACGCGCAGACCGTCACCGTCATCTGAGTAACCGGCGCCTTCGCAAACTTCTCTTGAATCTCTGCCGCACTGCTGAAGATCTTTCCTTCGACATGCCGGGCGGGAAACTCAAAGGCTAGCAGCGCATCGGCAAAAGGATACGGTTTCAACCGAAAACGCCGCTCACCTATTGGCTCTACTCGAACCTCCGTGTAACTCCCGTCTCGCAGGGGTAACGGATGCAGCAACGTCGCCGGCTGTGTAAACCCAACGCAGCTCACCAGCGACAAGTTATCGGTCGCCTGCAGGAGCCGGAAATGATCACGAATTCTTACTTCGCTGGTTTCATCATCATGGAAGCCGTCTGAACGAATTCGGTCCAGTAACTCCTTCTGGAAATTCCGCTGCGCGGCGAGAAATCCATCCAGAAGGGGAACCTGCTCCGGCCGAACGGTCGAACGGCCCGCCCGTTCCGTCAGGAGGTTGTAGGTATGCATCGATATTAACAACCCAGCATAGGCATCCTCATCGGCCATCAATCGTACCGCCCGATCGCGCACCGCCAGATAATCTACTAAGTCGATTTCCTCAAACGCCGAGTACTTACCTACCAATTCGGTTGAAAACGCCGAGGGCTTCCCTTCCCGCGTAATCTGCGGCGCAGCGTCCCGCGCAGCCCAGCCATCATCGTGACAGCGAATGCCCAGCAGCACGTTTCTGCGCGGCTCGGGCGGCAGG
>JBEKIN010000261.1:0-8027 GCA_050011735.1 Acidobacteriaceae bacterium
CGCAGTCCCTCGCCGCCGACCCCAACCGCCCCACCTTCACCTTCCCCGCCACTACCACCCAGTGCGGCATGTTCGAGGCCGACTTCGGCTTCACCACTCAGGACATGGGCCAGGGCGTCCATCAAAACTACGCGCCCGTCAGCCTCCGCTACGGCGTCACCCCGCGCCTCGATCTCCGCTGGGGCGCCGTCAACCACATCTGGCAAACCGGCAACCCCACCCTCCAGGGAGCGGGCGACGAGTACCTCGGCGCCCGCTACATGTTCATCGCGCAGTCCCACCGCGTCCCCGCGCTCGGTGTCTTCTACCAGTTCAAAATCCCCGCCGCCAACCCCGCCAAAGGCCTCGGCTCCGGATTCGCCGACAACCTCCTCACCCTCCTCGCCAGCAAGGACCTCGGCAAATACCACGTCGACTTCAATCTCGACGGCACCCTCGCCGGAGCCGCCCACTCCACCAGTCCCGCCGTCCAGGGCGACCTCGCCCTCACCCGCGCCCTCGGCAAAACCACCTCCGTCGTCCTCGAAAGCTTTGGAGGCTCCCAGCCCGCCACCCCCAACCGCCTCGGTATCGCGCTCCTCGGAGCCACCTGGTCCGTCCGCCCCTGGCTCGTCCTCGACACCGCCTACGACAAGACGTATACCGGAACCCCCGGCCAGCCCCGCCAGCAATTCCTCATCGGAGGCACCTGCACCCTCCGCCCTCCCTGGCGCAAACCCCCACCCGCGAAATGAGCCTGTCATCCCGCGCGAAGCGTGTCCGCCTGGACAGCTAGTTCTTCCCCGGCTCCTTCACCCGAAAGCTGTACATCACCCGGTCCCCGAGGTCCTGTTTCACCCCCAAATCCTCCAGCGCCTTCTTCGCGCCCGCCGGCAAATCCTTCCCCACCTCAAACACAATCGCCTCGCCGTTCCACGTCCCAACCAGCACCTCCGACGAGAACCGATACGCCGGAGTCGCCTTCGGGACGGCAACGAAGATCACGTCGCGCGCATGCCACTCGATCTCCGCCGTCCCCGTCGAAACCGGCAGAATGTCGCGCACCTCCACGTTCACGCTCAGCTCGACCGCCGCTCCGTGGCTCACAATGTGATACCCAATCGTGTTGGCGTCCCGCACCGTCAGCGTCGCCCGATCCAGCGCATCGCAGCCCCGCATCTTCGCTGCCGTCGCCGCCGCCGCGCATTCGTACCACGGGCTCCCGAAGCCCTCGATCGCATATTGCGCCGTAACCGTCTTGTCCCCGCCGAACTCTCCCGGCGCGCGCTCCGTTCCCCCATCCACCGCAATCGTCGGCCGCGGCATCAACAGGTGCGTCGTCGCCGACGGCTCGAACACCGTCGTCACCAGCGAATAGCTGCCAAGGCTCTCCTCGCCCTTCTTCCCGTCCGGTGCCGCCTTTGCAGCCTGACCAGGAGCACCCTGACCGGAAGCAGCCTGACCGGCGACTGCGGCCACAGTCGCAGCCCAGGCCAGCACCGCCATCAGACCCGCCGCCGTCCGCCACGCAGCTCGCACTTTTCCCGCTGACCCTGCCATTTCCCCAGGATCATAGCGCCGAGTCACGCTCCTCGCGCGCCTAAACCGCAGGCATTTCTCCCATGCCTCCCAAAACGGGAAGCACCTCCCATCTCGGCACCGCTTAACCCCGCCAGGAGAAGAGCCGGGTGCCCCACATCCCTGCCGTCGGGGATGTGGGAATCGCGCGCGCGCGACCGTCTCCTGCCTCGGCACGACTTCACAGCTTGCCAAAACTCGGCTCTTTGAAGGGGTACGGCCTTCAGCCGTGCCGTGGTACCCCATAACTTGGCCTGAGTGAAGGCCGAGCGCCGCGAGGCGAGCCGATTGGCTCACCCCGGTTTTGGCAGTGGAACCCGCTGGACCGAGCCCTGTGCAGCTCGCTGCCTGTCTCGTTTTCGATCGCCGCCTTCAGCACCTTCTTTTCCGCCGGACTCAGGTCGGCCGGGGGGGTGGGGGGGGTGGTTCCCCGCTGGGCTACAGGGTCCCGGCTCCAGGCTCCCAGCTCCCGGCTCCCAGCTCCAAGCTCCAAGCTGCAGGCTCCCGGCCACTGGCTAGAGACGCTACAGGCTACAGGCTACTGGCTCCAGGCTCCAGGCTCCAAGCTCCAGGCTCCCGGCTCCCGGCTGCTCTTTCAGTGCCCCGTTTCCGTGTAGAACCCAGCCAGGTCGTGCTTGAACTCCTTCAGCGCATCCACGTTCAGATACACCATGTGGCCTGCGGGGTAGTAGCCGAACTCCACGTTTTTGGCCAGCGCAGGCGTCAGCATCATGTGCTCGAGGTCGTACTCGGTGATGAAGAACGGTGTGGCCAGGTCGAAGTATCCGTTCGCCGAGAAGACCTTCATCTTCGGGTCCTTGCGCATCGCGTCCGCCAGGTCGCCGGCCAGGTAGGGCGCTCCGCCCCGTCCGCCGCCGCCGCCGGGGAATCGCGCGCCCGGCATCCGGTGGGTCATATCCCACGGCACTTCCGACGCCGACGACACGTGATAGGTATCGGTCGTCTCCCACTTCAGGTCGTTCGCCAGGTAGTTGTGGAAGGCCGCGACAAACGCACCCGCAATGCCCGTGTCGGACGGATCGTAGCCCGGGGTTTCGCCGGCATTATCGACGTCGCTTCCTTCGAAGCGCGCGTCATAGCGGCCCAGAATGCCACCGTCCTCCCGCATCAGCTCCTTGCGGAAGCGCGATGGATTGATACGCAGGTTCGCGTCTTTCACGTACTGCACGCTCAACCCGGTGAACTGCGCCACCTTCGCCGCTACCGTATTGAACTGCTCCGGGGAGATCCGATCGCCCAGGCGCAGCGCCGTGGCATATTCGCCCCGCGCGTAGGCGCGCACCTCGTCCAGATACGCCTTCACGTCCGGCGGTTTGTTCTGGAGTTTGTTGTGGTACCACGCGATGGCCGCATAGGAAGGCAGGGTGCCGACGGAATTCTCGTCCAGCCCGGGCGACCCCACGGCGAAGTTCAGGATCGACGAAAGCAGGATCACCCCGTTCACCGAGACGCCGTCCTCCTGCAGCGCGTCCGCCAGCCCCGCCGACCGCGGCGTGCCGTACGACTCGCCGAAAAGATACTTCGGCGAATTCCACCGATTGTTCACCGTTATGTAGCGGATCACGAACTTGTCGAACGCCTTGATGTCCTGATCCACGCCGCGAAAGTCCTTTTCCGTGCCTTTGCCAACCGCCTTCGAGAAACCGGTCAACGGCGCATCGACAAAGACCAGATCGCTCTTGTCGAGCAGGCTGGACTGGTTCGGCACCAGCTGGTAGGGCGCCGGACCGGTGGCATCCGGGCTGTCCGTCACCACCCGCATGGGACCAACCGAGCCCATGTGCAGCCAGATCGTCGCAGAGCCAGGTCCGCCGTTGTAAAGAAACGTCACCGGCCGCGCATTCGCATCGGCGCCGTCGAGCGTGTAGGCCACGTAAAAGATGCTGCCGTATGGATGGTCGTCTTCGCCATCACGGATCAGCAGCGTTCCGGCGGTCGCCGTGTAGTGCAGGGCTTTGCCGTCGAGGGTCAGATCGTGGTGCGTGACCGAACTTTTCTCAGGTGGAATGGGTGGAGTGGGTGGTTCGGGCTTTGCGGCATCGCCGGTGCGCGCTTCGTCGGAGCGCGGCTGCCGCTGCTGCTCCTGTCCCCGAACCGCTTGTCCCGTACAGACAACCGACAACGCGCCCAAAACGAGGGCGCAGAACCTGCGCTCGAACTGGCTCAACGTGACCTCCGAAAGTTGTGACAAATGATCGTGGAAAACGGTCTGGGGTAACCGTTTCAGTGACGAATCAGCGACCGATTCAGTCTCACGCAGATCGGAAATTATGGCAAGACCACGGGAATGCGCCATTGGGAAGCGGTTTTGGCCCGCTTTTAAGCGCCAGTTCCACGCACCACCACGTTGGCGGTCTGAACCAGAATCCGCAGATCGAGCCAGAAGCTCCAGTTCTCCACATAGGCCGTGTCGAGCGCGATGTATTTGGCGAACGAAGGATCGTGTCGCGCCTGCACCTGCCAAAGACCGGTTAAACCGGGCAGCACTTCGAGACGCCGGAAATGCTCCAGTTCGTACTTCTCCACTTCGGACGCGATCGGAGGCCGAGGCCCGACGATGCTCATTTCGCCGCGCAGCACATTCAGGAACTGTGGCAGTTCGTCCAGGCTGTATTTGCGCAGAAATCTGCCCAGTCGCGTAACGCGCGGATCGTTGGAAACTTTGAACAGGATTCCGTCGCGCTCGTTCAGCGCCGTCAGATCCTTCTTCATATTGTCCGCGTTATTGACCATGGTGCGGAACTTGAAGCAGAGGAAAACCCGTCCGCGCTTGCCGATGCGGTCGGAAACGTAGAGGATCGGTCCTTCGCTTTCCAGTTTCACGGCAATCGCCACGGCCAGCATCAGCGGCGCCGTGACCATCAGCGCCAGAAGCGACAGAAGGATGTCCACCAGACGTTTGAAGAATAGTCCGATCACGCGCGGCTCGCGGCGGTGCAGCGGCGCCACGGGAAAGATTCCCAGATACTCCACCGGCGCGTTGGTGGTCAGTTCGCCGTAGTATCCGGAAATCGCGCGCACATCGATGTCCAGTTCGCGAGCGTCCTGCACCAGACGGATGGCGCTTTCGGTCGGATAGAACTCCGCGATCACCAGCTCATCCACGAAGTGCTGCCGCGCCACCTGGCGGATTTTATCCACGCCGGCCAGGATCTGATCCGGCGAAATCTCCGCGCTTACCGGAGATCCTGGCGCCGAAACAAAACCCACAAAACGGTAACCCAGGCGGCGGTGATCGCGGATTTGGCGGCTCAGCGCATAACTCAGCTGATTCGTTCCCAGAACGACAACGTTGCGCAGCTCGATTCCCTGTTCGAATTGACGGTGGCGCGAATAGCGCCACACTGCCCTGCGCACGCAAAGGGTGGCCGTTGCCGTACCCACCAGCAACATCACCAGGATCCGCGAAATGCTTTCCGCGTGGAACATGTACAACGCTCCACACAACAGCAGGCCCGCGTTCATGCAGCCCTGGATCACCAGTCGCAGCTCGTGGGTTCCGGTACTGCTGGGCACCGTCGCATACAAGCCGTAGCGCCGTGCCACCAGCACGTAGGCCAGCATGAACCAACCCAGAAAAAAGAAGTCAATCGTCGTCGGCCAATAATGCGTTGCGCCGGTGCCGACAGTGGTGCCGATCTTCGCTACCACGACCGCGCGGAGCGCCAGGGCCAGGCCAAACGCCAGCAAAATCATGACCACATCGGTGGCCATCATGACCACCGACGCTACCGTCGATGGTCCAATAAGCGCATGACGCGTGGTTGCGGGGAGCTGCAATACCGGTGCCTGGTGCCTTTTTGCCGGTTCGCCGTTCCGCAGGTATTCAGATGTAGCCATGTCTTCCGATGCTGGCCGGAGTGCGCTCCGGCAGGCTGAGCAAATCTCTAAACTGGCATCCGGAAAGGATGCCAACCGAAATTGCGATGATCTCGAAGCTCAGATGCGAAGTTGAGGTTTACGTTGCTTCCTGCAACTCAAGGCTGCAATCTTTCGTTTCTTGTCTCCGGATCCGGCGGAATCCAGTGTCCCTGCAGCAAACCCCATGGAAGAAATAAAGACTCTTACCGATATAAAAACCATACATTAATTTGCCTGCTTTTGCATTGATGGCGGATCGCGCAGGCAGGCAGGCAGCATTTTCGCGAATCTGGGCGGCCCAACTGGCGACGTTCTGCGCCGCACAACTGTTCTCTCGATCTTAAAATCGTCGCAGCGACTGTGTCGATTGAATTGTGGACTCTTCCTGACCGGAGGTGCCGCTTTTTCCCGCATTGAACCTCTGGTTACAAAGGTTTCGCATCCGGTTGCACCGAGGCCCTGTGGATAAGTTTGGCCGCCAGTCACGCCTTAAAGCTCTGTTCCGGCTGATCGAGGCAGACCTCCACTACGACCGTGACAGTCGTCCCCTTTGGTTGCATAACCCCAGCGTTTCATCGATGACGAAAGTGGTTCGAATCTCTGCCCGGATGCTCTTCGGATCGTGGCCTTTCATTAATATGAGGACAAGATTCGGCGGTCCCGGAAGCTCCGCCACCGAGCCAGGGCAATTCCACCGCAATTGAGCCACCGGAAACACACGAGGATCCCATGCACGAATTCCCCCGCATCCGCCGCCTTCCCGCCTATGTCTTCAACATTACCGGCGAACTCAAGGCCGCCGCGCGGCGCCGGGGTGAAGACATTATCGACTTCGGCATGGGCAATCCCGATGGCGCTACTCCGCAGCACATTGTCGACAAGATGATCGAGGCAGCCCGGCGCCCGGAAACTCATCGCTACTCGCTTTCCAAAGGCATTCCAAGGCTGCGCCGCGCCATTACGAAGTGGTACGACACCCGCTACGGCGTCAGCCTCGACCCGGATAGTGAGGCCATCGTCACCATCGGCTCCAAGGAAGGCATCGCCCACCTTTGCCTCGCCACGCTCGACCAGGGCGATGTCGTCATGGTTCCCAATCCGAGCTATCCGATTCACATCTACGGTCCGGTGATTGCCGGCGCGAACATCCGCAGCGTCGCCATTCATGATGCCAACGCCTTTCTGGCCGAGCTGGAGCAGGCCATCCCGCTCATGTATCCGCGTCCGAAGATGCTGATCCTCAATTTTCCCGCCAACCCCACCACCCAATGCGTGGACTTGCGCTTCTTCGAACGCGTCGTCGCGCTTTGCCGCCAGCACCAAATATGGCTGGTCCACGACCTCGCCTACGCCGACATTGTCTTCGACGGATACCGCGCTCCTTCCGTGCTCGAAGTCCCTGGCGCAAAAGAGATCGCGGTCGAGTTCTTCACTCTCTCCAAGAGCTACAACATGCCGGGATGGCGCGTCGGATTCATGGTCGGCAATCCGGAACTGGTCTCTGCCCTCGCTCGTATCAAGAGCTACTACGATTACGGCACCTTCACGCCCATTCAGGTCGCCGCCATCCTCGCCCTCGAAGGACCGCAGGAATGCGTTACCGAGATTCGTGACAATTATTGCCGCCGCCGCGACTGCCTGGTCGGCGGCCTCAACAAAGCCGGCTGGGAAATCGCCTCGCCGAAAGCAACGATGTTCGTCTGGGCGCCCATCCCCGAACCGTGGCGTCACCTCGGCTCACTGGAGTTCTCCACCCGGCTGCTCAACGAGGCCAGGGTCGCCGTCAGCCCCGGCATCGGCTTCGGCGAGTATGGTGACGGTCACGTTCGCTTCGCTCTAATTGAAAATGAAGAGCGCACCCGTCAGGCTTTGCGAGGCATTCGCCAGATGTTTCAACGCGAAGGGGTTTCCGTACACGCCGCCGGTTGACGCCGTTTACTGAGGCTGCGGCTCAGTTACTGTCGGAACAGCCTCGCCCGGTTCGGAGACCGCCCTTGCAATCAGCTTCGTGGTGCTGAAGCCCTCGACGGTCGGCACAATCCTGACGCGGCCGCCCCAGGAGCGTTTCGAGTAAGCGTTCCGTGGAAGCCAATCTTCGCTAGCTACGAGTCGCAGGGGCAGAAGCGAGGTGATGCTGGCGAATCGTCTCCTCGTACACTTCACAGTAAGCATCGGCTACCCGCGTTTCCGAAAACCTCTCCAGATTCCTGAAGCCCGCCTCTCGGAGATCTGTGAGCCGGCACCATTGGTCGCGGATGATCCTCGCCGCTTCCTCCGGTCGTTCCGGCTCAATAAAAATGGCGGCATCGCCGGCAACCTCCGTCATCGGCGGGCGGTTTGTCGTAATCACTGGACACCCGCAAGCCTGCGCCTCCAGGATGGGCCAACCAAAGCCCTCCTCTCGCGACGGAAACAGCAGCGCTCTCGCTCCGGTGTAAAGCGCCTGCAGATCCTCATCAACAACTTCTTTGGCGTCGAACGCGGAATCCCCCAAATTAGCGGCCCTGGAGATATCCTGCAGCTCTTTGGTCCAGGGCTTTCCTGCCATGATGAGTTTCATCCCGCGAAATTCCGGAAGATTCCTGAGC
>JBEKIN010000262.1:0-6427 GCA_050011735.1 Acidobacteriaceae bacterium
CGCTCAACGTACTGTTCGACGGCCTCGCGCATGATCCAATGCGGGGTTCGGCGGCGTGACGAGGCAAGGCGTTGGACGCGCTCTTTCGTCTCGGCATCAAGTTTCAGGCTGGTTGTGGCCGGGTGAGGCATGGCAGGTGCTCCAAGGTGTTACCTCGTAACACTGTAGCAGATTCGGACCGCAGACCTTGAGGTTTGGGTGTCAAGGAAAACCGCCGCGAAAGGTCAACCAACCGGGTGAGGGTGCGTATAATTCTCCCTGCATTCTTATTGCGGCTATCGTCTTTCACTTCATCGCTGGGCCCCATCTGACAGTTACTTTGGTTGCATCTGGCTCCTTCGGGGTATCCACTTCCGTTCTGCACTGGTTCACACTCGGGAACGAGATTCCGATACAGGGTTGAGGGGTCGCCGACGCTTGGCTGCCAGCCGGGGTTGGCGGAGGGAAAACACAGCATGGTGGGTGGTTGCGCCAGGGCGCGGTGGGCCTGCCTGACGATGGTGATGCTCGTCGTGGGATGGCCCGGGCGTGTGTTCGGGCTCGATCCCGGCCGAGCTTTTTCGCAGTACATCCAGACAAACTGGACCACGGAGTCGGGGCTGCCGCAGACGTCGGTCTATTCCATCGCACAAACGAAGGACGGATTTTTGTGGGTGGGCACGGAGCAGGGGCTGGCGCGCTTCGATGGCGTGCGCTTCGTTGTATTCAACCGGAAAAACACGCCGGCGCTTCCGGCGAATTACGTGCATCGGCTGCTGGGGACGCGCGACGGGAGCCTGTGGATTGGCACCGACGCCGGGCTGACGCATCTCGAGGACGGGGTCTGGACGACGTACTCGACCGCGACAGGACTTTCCGGCAACGATGTCGGGGCGCTGGCGGAAGGCAGCGACGGCAGCGTGTGGGTGGGGACCGATCAGGGTCTGGACCAATGGCAGAACGGCAAGATTCGCGTGTGGCACAGCGCGGACGGGCTGCCCGGCGAGCAGGTGACGGCGCTGCAGGTGGATGCGAAGGGTCTTTTGTGGGTCGCGACGCAGGGTGGCCTGGCGAGCTTTGATGGCACCCAGTTCACGGCCTACACAACGGCGAACGGGCTGCCGGGGAATGCGCTGTCGGCGCTGGCGCTCGCCGCCGATGGAGCGATTTGGGCGGCTACGACGGACGGACAGCTGGCGCGCGAGACCGGCGGCACAGTCACCGCGGCGCCGGTCCAGTTACCGCACAACGATGTGGACGCGATGCTGTTCGATCTGGACGGCAATCTCTGGATCGGATTTCAGAATCAGGGACTGGCGCGGCTGCACGATGGAGTGCTGACGCAGTTCGACTCACGTAACGGACTGCCGGGGCAATCGGTCGAAGCTCTGCTGGAAGACGCGGAACACAACGTGTGGGTGGGTTTCTTCGACGGCGGCCTGCTGCAACTGCGGAATGGGAAGTTCACCGTCTACGGGAAGCCGGAAGGAATTCCATCGGCCGTTGTTTGCTGCTCAGTAGAAACGCCGGACGGAGCGGTATGGCTGGCCACGGCGACAGGCGAACTGACGGAGATGCTGCCGGACGGCAGCCTGCGCGTGTTCACGAGCAAAGACGGGCTGCCGGCGGAAGGGATCCATTCGATTTTGCTGGGGCACGATGGAACGCTGTGGATCGGGCACCGGCACGGGGTGTTGACGCGCTACCAGAACGGGCACTTCGATCATTATCAGGATCCTCAGTCGACGAATCATGCGATCGACGCGCTGCTGGAAGACAAAGACGGCCAGTTGTGGATCGGCACGTACGGGTCGGGAGTGGCGCGGTTCGCGGATGGGCAGTTCGACCATGTAACGACGACGGGGGATGTGCCGGCGATGGCGCAGGGGCCCGATGGCGCGCTGTGGGTGGGCACCGATGGCGAGGGCCTGTTGCGAATGCAGAACGGGGCAACCGCCCTCTATTCGAAGACGAACGGGCTGATCAACGACCACGTGATCGCACTGCTGGTGGATGGCGATGGAGTGGTGTGGGTGGGCACCAGCTCGGGCGGGCTGAATCGGATCGAAAACGGGCGGGTCACTTCATACACGCCGGCGCAGGGATTGTTCGACTCGACGGTCGGCAACCTGGTGGAGGACAAACTTGGCAACCTGTGGATGGGTTCCGATTACGGAATCTTCCGGGTCGCGAAGCAGGAGCTGAATGCCTTCGCGCAGGGCAGAATTTCCGCGATTCACAGCGTGGCGTACGACACTTCCGACGGGCTGCGCTCACGCGAGACGATGCAGGGCGGGACCGGTTCGGGCTCGATGGGTCCGGATGGACGGATCTGGATGCCGACGCTGAACGGTCTGGCGGTGGTGGACCCGAGGATGGCGGTGCTGCCCGATCCGCCGCTGCGGGTGCGAATCGAGAGCGTGATGTTTGGAGGGGAAGTTGTGCCGATCGCGGGAAACCTGCATTTGGGACCGGGATCGGACCGGCTGAACTTCCGGTTTACGACGGCGAGTTTTATCGCTCCCTGGACGATTAAGTTTCGCTATCGGCTGGAGGGCTACGACCGCGGCTGGATTGAGGCGAGCAATACGCGCAGCGCGGGATACACGAGTCTGCCGCCGGGCAACTACACATTCGTGGTGGAGGCTGCGCGCCACAATGGCGAGTGGACCCCCAGCGCGGGCGTGGTGGAGTTCAGCATCCTGCCTCCGTGGTACCGCACGCGGTCGGCGTGGCTGCTGTGGATTCTGGCCGCCATCCTGCTGACATGGAGCATTGTGGGACTGCGCACACGCAGCCTGGTTCGGCATCGGAAGCAGCTGGCGACGCTGGTGGCGGAGCGCACCGCGCAACTGCGCAGCGAGACGCTGGCTCTGGCGGAGGCGCGCGAAGAGCTGGAACTGCAGGCGACCCACGATTCGCTGACGGGGCTGTGGAACCGCGCCGCGATTCTGGAGCACATGGAGCGGGAAGTGGGGCGGGCACGGCGCGAGGGGACGGTTCTGGGCGTGGTGCTGGCGGACCTGGACCACTTCAAGCAGATCAACGACACGCGCGGCCACCTGTGCGGCGACAAGGTGTTGCGCGAGGCGGCGCAGCGCCTGCTTGGCTGCCTGCGCGATTACGATTTCATCGGGCGGTATGGCGGCGAGGAATTTCTGATCCTGATGCCGGGGTGCGATCCGGTCGAGAATACCGCGAGGCTGGAGGGGCTGGTGGCGAGCATCCACGAGCATGCTTTCACCAGCGCAGGGAAGAATATCCGGGCCAGCTGCAGTTTTGGCGTGACGGCGTTCCGGCCGGACCGTGCTGTTACGTCTCTCGAGGAACTGCTGGTTGCGGCGGACAACGCGCTGTATAAGGCAAAAGCCGCAGGCCGGAACTGCGCGCACTTCGCGGAGCTGGGCGAGAGCCAGCCCGCACCCGCGGTCACGTCCGCGGCCGCGTCTGGTCCGGCGAGTCCGGAGAGCCCGGCTAGTCCCGCGCCGTTTCAGCCCTGGCACGCGCTGTGATTCCCGGAGCAGGGTGGTAGGCTGGCCAGGATGAAAGCCGGCCTGATGGCGATGGTTCTCGCGTCGGTAGCTGCCTTCGGACAGGCGCCGAATGCTCCATCGCCGGCGAGCGCGCCGATGCGGATCTACACGAATCCTGAACTGCATTTGACGTTTTCGTATCCGGCGGAGCTGACGCCGCGAGATGCGGCGACGGTGCTGGCAGCAGAACAACGGATGATTTACGGTGCGGATGCTGCGACCGAAGGGGATCCTCCCCGGGCGGACAAGTGCGCGAAGGTGCTGCTGGCGGTAGGCGAGAACGGCGCGGGAAGCGGGGCCACGACCTGGGCGCGGGTTGGGTTGTTCGATGTGGATGTACGGTGTTTGCCGGCGCAGGCGCTGCGGAACAAGAAGGTGATGGACACCACGCTGACCAAACTGGTGCAGCAGGGGACGACCGAGATGGGCATGATGCCGATCGAGCCGCCCATGTTCTATGACCTCGCGGGACAGCGGATGCACTTTAGCGCGGCGCAGGGGACGCCGGTGACGATGAGCGATCTGCAGACGGGCGAGGAGCAGGTGATCGGGGCGGCGGCGGCGGCGGTGAATGGGCACGTGCTGGGCTGGGTGCTGGAGGCCAACGATGCTGCGTTGTTCAACCGGCTGCTGGGGAGCCAGGTGGATTTTGGCGGGGGCAAGGGGCAGAGGCTGTTTCCGGCGAGGGTGCAGTAGGGCGGCCGGTAGCCGGTAGCCGGTAGCGAAAGACGTTCAGCGAAGAGCTTTTAGCCGAGAAGCTGTTAGCGAAAAGCGAGCGAACGACGAGCTAACAGCGAGCGAACGGCCAGCCGGCATGGTGGGAGACCGAAAGGGTCGATTCGGCGCAGGTGTGATATGGCTCACATGCGGGGGTGGGCGGGGTTCGGATAATGGGGTTCGGTGGGTTGCGCATCCCGAGGGTATTTATACTTTTGGTAATCCTCGGGTTACGGCTTCCGCCCTGAGATTTCCCCATGTTTCTCCTGTGGCTCCGAATCGCGGCAGGTTTGTACGGGGTCGCCAGTCTGCTGGCGATTCCGGCGGTGCTCGGAAACCATCCGAAGGGGCACAAGTATTGCATTCCGGTGGCCCTGGGGGCGTGGTTCTTCCACCTCGTGGCTTCGGTGGAGATGCTGGCGTCGGCGCACCACCTGATTCCGGTGATGGCCGATGAGATTGTCTCGACGCTGGCACTGGCGATTGTCGCGGTCTTCCTTTTTACCTTTTTCGTTTACCGGACGGTTACGCTTGGGTTATTCGCCCTGCCGCTGGCGTTTTTGCTGACGGTGGTTCCGGCGATCGGGCCGGAGCGCTATACGTTCAGCTCGCCGATGGTGCGCAACGGGTGGATCGCGTTCCACGTCGTGATGCTGCTGGCGGCGTACGCGGCGCTGTTGTTCAGCATGCTGTCGAGCTTCCTGTATCTGATCCAGGAAAAGCGGCTGAAGGGCAAGGACTGGGCGAAGGCGGGCGTGTTGCCCCGGCCGCAAAAACGGCCGCGAGGATTTCTGACGTGGCTGCCGCCGCTGGCGACGATGGATCAGATTGCGACGAGCACGTTACGAATCGGTTTTGTGTGTATGACGGTTGGGTTGTTCGCGGGGTCACTGATTGCGCAGGAGCAGGTGGGCATAGGGTATTTCGCCGATCCCAAGGTGCTATTGTCCTTCGTGATGTGGGGGCTTTACGTTGCTATTTTGTTCATACGGCGGAGCGCGGGACTGCGCGGGCGCCGGGCCGCGTGGCTGACGTCGGGTGTTTTTGTGCTGATCCTTTGCGTTTGGGCCGCGAATCTGCTGGGTTCCGTTCACTCTTCTGCTCACAGGTTTGGCTTGAAATGAGATTCCTGGTCACAGGTCTGAACCACACCACCGCGCCGGTGGAGCTGCGCGAACGGCTGGCCATTGCCAAAGAGGCATTGCCGGAGACGACACGCGCGCTGCTGTCGGAGCCGGGAGTGAAAGAGGCGATGATCCTGTCGACGTGCAACCGGGTGGAGCTGCTGGTCTCGCACAATGGTTTGGAGCCGCAGCTGCCGGGATTTCTGGCGGAGCACTTCCGGCTGGACCGGTCTCTGTTGGAACCACATTTATATCGTTATCAGGACGAAGAGGCGGTGCGCCACATGTTTCGCGTGGCGGCGAGCCTCGATTCGATGGTAGTGGGCGAGGCGCAAATCCTGGGGCAGGTAAAGCAGTCGTGGAATGTGGCGCGCGAGATGGGCGCGGTGAAGGGTCCGCTGGACAAGCTGCTGCAGGGGGCGTTCTCGGCGGCGAAGCGGGTGCGGACGGAAACGGAGATCGGGTCCTCATCGGTTTCGATTGCGTCGGTAGCCGTGGACCTGGCGCGTCGCATCTTTGGATCGCTGGACGGCAAGAAGGTCCTGATCGTCGGCGCGGGCAAGATGAGCGAGCTGGCGGCGCGGCACCTGATGCAGCACGGGGCGGATTCGATGATGGTGGCGAACCGCACCTACGAGCGCGCGGTGCAGCTGGCGGAGCAGTTTCTGGGGGAGGCGATCCGGTTCGAGGAGCTGCATGCGCGGGCGCACGAGGCCGACATCATAATTACGTCAACGGGATCGGCGGGGCAGATCCTGGGCGTGGAGCAGGCGCAGGAGATTCTGCGCCGGCGTAAGAACCAGCCGGTGTTCGTGATCGATATTGCGGTGC
The DNA here is from genome assembly GCA_050011735.1 of Acidobacteriaceae bacterium. Taxonomy (GTDB): domain Bacteria; phylum Acidobacteriota; class Terriglobia; order Terriglobales; family Acidobacteriaceae; genus Palsa-343. The sequence continues at coordinate 6,185 of JBEKIN010000262.1, forward strand.
CGCGCGATGTGGACCCTGCAGTGAATCGGCTGGAAGGGATCTTCCTGTACGACATCGACGACCTGCAACAGGTGGCGGCTTCGCACCAGGTGGATCGGGGACGCGAGGCGGCGCGGGCCGAGGCGATCATCACCGAGGAGACAGAGCGATTCCGGCGGCGGATTCGGACCATCGACATTGCGCCGGTGCTGGTGGATGTGCAGGGGACGGCGGAGGAGCTGCGGCAGGTGGAGATGCATCGGC
>JBEKIN010000263.1:0-6398 GCA_050011735.1 Acidobacteriaceae bacterium
GTGGCGTATGTGGGGATGGTGGCGTTGCTGACGGTGGTCGCGCTGGTGGCGGGATATTTGCCGGCGCGGCGGGCTTCGCGGATTGATCCGATGATTGCGCTGAGGACGAATTAAGGCAGGCGGGAGCTGGGAGCCGGGAGCTAAGGCCAGTGAAAAGCGAGCGAGAAGCGAGAAAACGGCGAGCTGACGGCGAGCGAAAAGCTGTTAGCGAAAAGCTTTTAGCAAGATACGGTTAGCAAGAAACTATTCGCGAAGAGCGAGGGAGAAGCGAGAGAACTGCGAGTGAAAGGCGGGCGAAAGCCTTTTAGAGAAAGCCTTCCAGCGAGGAACTTTAGCAAGAGACGTTTAGCAATAAACTTTAGCGAAAAATCAAAAGCGGTTGGCGAAAACGAATGCGCGGCTATTCCTGGCGGAGGATTTGGACTGGGTCTACGCGGGCGGCGCGCCATGCGGGCAATAAGGATGCGGCGGTGGCGACGGCGAGGATGAGGACCAGGACGGCGAGGTAGGTTTCGGGATCGGCGGGCGAGACTCCGTAGAGCATGCCGGCGACGAGGCGGCTGGCGCCGAGCGAGAGCGCGAGCCCCGCGATACATCCGAAGAGGGTGACGCGGAGACCCTGGAGGAGAAACTGGGTGAGGATGCGGCTGCGCGCGGCGCCGAGGGCGAGGCGGACGCCGACTTCACGCTGGCGCATGCGGCCGAGGTAGTTGAGCGTGCCGTAGAGGCCGATGGAGGCGAGAGAGACGGCGGTGGCGGCGAAGAGCGCGAGGAGGATGGTGCGCAGGCGATTGCCGGAGTAAGCCTCGTCAAGGTGCTGCTCGAGGGGCATGATGGCGTAGACGGAGCGATTGGGATCGAGCTGATGGATGCGGCGGCGGATGGTATCGGCCATCGCCATGGGATCGCCGTGGGTGCGAACCAGGAAGTTCGGGAAGGGATTGGGCGCGCTGAAGCAGGAGTAGACGGTGGGGACGGGCGCGACGTTGAGGCCTGCTTCGCGGGCATCGCCGACGACGCCGCGAATCTGGCCTTTGGTGGAGAAGTCGTTGTAGGCGGCGGCTGCGATGTTATGGCCGAGGGCTGTGGTGCCGAGGTAGAGACTGGCGAAGGCGCGATTGACGAGGACGTCAGAGGGCGGGCCGCCTCTTCTGCAGGATTCTCCCTGAAGCAAGGGGATGAGGGTGGTGTCGAAGTAGCCCCAGGAAACCCAGCGATTATCGGCGAGGATTTTGCGGTTGGGATCGAGGCTGGCATCGAGGCGGAATTCGACCTGATAGAGGCCGGGCATGCCGGGGAGCGTCGCGGAGGTTGCGGCAGAATCGACGCCGGGAATGGCGCGGAGGGTGTCGAGGGTCGTGTCGATGCGGCGGTTGAGGGCGGGCATGTCGGCAGTTTCACCCCAGGAGCCGCTGATCTGAAAAGTAAGGATGTGGGAGGGATCGAAGCCCGGGTGGACGCGGTCGAGCTGCTGGAGGGAGCGGAGCAATAATCCTGCGCCGGTGAGTAATGTAACAGCGAGTGTTACTTGTACGGCGACGAGGAACCACTGCAGGGGGTTGCGGGCGGAGGTTTGGGTGCGGCCGGATCGGGCGAGGGAGTACGCCAGATCGCGGCGGGTGCCACGGACGGCGGGAAAGAGTCCGCAGAGCAGGGTGGTGGCGATGGCGCAGAGGAGCGAATAAATAAGGATGGCACCGTTGAGGGAGATTTCAGAGGCGCGCGGGAGGGTATTGGCGAGGAGATGGAAGGCGCGGGTGGCGCCGGCGGCGATGGCGAGGCCGAGGAGCGAGCCGAGGAGGCGAGCGAGAAGACTTCGGTGAGGAGCTGGCCGATGATGGCGCGGCGCGAGGCGCCGAGGGAGAAGCGAATGGAGATTTCGTGTTCGCGGTCGGCGGTGCGGGCGAGCAGCAGCGCGGCGATGTTGGAGCAGGCGATGAGCAGGAGCAGAGTGACGGAGCCGTAGAGGAGCCAGAGGGAGTCGCGGACGTCGCTGACGATGGTTTCCTTGAGGGGCTGGCTTTGGATGGTGAGATCGGCGTCGGGCTTGGGAAATTGTCTACCGAGGCGCGCCTGGACGGTGGCGAGGTCGGCCTGGGCCTGAGCGAAGGTGACGCCGGGCTTCATGCGGCCGATGACGGTGAACCAGGTGGAGTCGCGGCGCTGGGCGTAGGGCGCGTCGGGCGGGCTTGGCGCCCAGAGGTCGATGTCGCGGCTGGGGAAAGCGAACGAGGCGGGCATAACGCCGATGATGGAGTACGAAAACGAGCCGATGTGGAGTTTTTTGCCGAGCGCGGCGGGGTCGCCGTGGAAGCGGCGCTGCCAGAAGGTGTAGCTAATGAGCGCGGCGTCGGGGCCACCGAAGCGTTCTTCTTCGGCAGTGAAGTCGCGGCCGAGTAGAGGTGCTACTTCCATGACCCGCAGGAAGCGTGGGGCGAGGAGAGCTTCAGTGACTCTTTCGGGGAGAGAGCCGGAGGTTTCAGAGAGGTCGTCGGTGTAGTAGCCGCTGATGCCGGAGAAGGTGGAGTTGAGGCGGTTCCAGTCTTCGAGGCGGGTGGGAGCGACGAAGGTGTTGGCGTCGCGGTTCTTCGTGTCGTGCTGGTAGAGGACGAGGAGCTCGTCGCCATGCGGGTAGGGGAGGGGGCGGAGAACGACGGCATCGATGGCGGAGAAGACAGCGCTGTTGGCGCCGATACCCAGAGCGAGGGTGAGAATGACGGCGGCGGAAAATGAAGGCGAGCGGCGGAGGAAGCGCATGGCCGCGCGGAAATTGAAGGCGAGGGTTTCGAGCAGGCGCGAGGCGTGGACTTCGCGAACCTGCTGCTTGACTTGTTCGCGGCCGCCGAATTCGAGGATGGCGCGGCGTCGGGCTTCTTCGGGAGAGAGGCCCTGGGCGATGCCGGCCTGGGTGAGCTGGTCGATGTGGAAGGCGATCTCGCGGTCGAATTCAGGGTCGCGGGGGGAGCGGCGGAAAGGGTTCCAGGACATTTTTATGCCTCCTGCTGAGCGGCGCGGAGGATGAGCTCGACAGCTTCTGAAAGGCGATTCCAGGAGGCTTCTTCGGTGGTGAGCTGGCGGCGGCCTTTGGCGGAGAGTTTGTAGAACTTCGCCTCGCGGCCGTTTTCCGAGTCGCCCCATTCGGCCGAGAGCCAGCCGCGTTTTTCGAGGCGATGGAGGGCTGGATAGAGCGAGCCCTGCTGGACGTTGAGGACTTCTTTGGAAATTTGGCGGATGCGCTGGGAGATTCCGTAGCCGTGGACGGGGCCGAGGGCGACGATTTTGAGGATGAGCATGTCGAGGGTGCCCTGCAGGAGGTCAGTTTTTTCTGTGGGAGCCATTTTGGGTTCTCTCCAAGACGTTCTACCTATTGAAAGCATGGATGTGTAGATTGTCAAGGAGAGAGTGACCAGATGCTGCCGGTAGCCTGTAGCCGGTAGCCGGTAGCCCGTAGCCCGTAGCCCGTAGCGTTCAGCGTTCAGCGTTCAGCGTTCAGCCGAGATGCGTTCAGCCGAGATGCGTCGGCCAGCTTGCAGGTTGCGTGTTGGGACGCCGCGGGCCGGGACTCCGTTCAGAATGACAATCTCCCAACATGGAGCACTCGCCCAGTTCGTCACAAAGGCGTTGATTTTCTATGCATAGGTGGTCTATGGTTGCGGAATTATGGCGAATAAGCCGGAGTTGATGCCTGGGACGCTGGACATGCTGATTTTGCAGACGCTGAAGCGGGCGCCGCTGCATGGGTATGGAATCGCGCAGTCGATCAAACGCGTATCGGACGATGTGCTGACGGTGGAAGAGGGGTCGCTGTATCCGGCGCTGCAGCGGCTGCTGCTGCAGGGATGGGTGAAGTCGGAGTGGAAGACGACGGATACGAACCGGCGGGCGCGGTTTTACACGCTGACGGCGGCGGGGCGGAAACAGCTGGGGGTTGAGTTGTCGAAGTTCGAGCAGATGATCGAAGCGATCGGGCGAGTGCTGGCGGATGCGGAGGAGGCAGGATGAGCGCGAGCTATTGGTGGAGAAAAGTGCGGGCGCTGTTTGGGCGCGAGCAGTTTGCCGGTGAGCTGGACGAAGAGATGGCATTTCACCGGGAGCAGATGGCGCGGGAGCTGGAGGCGGAGGGGATGACGCCGGAAGCTGCGCGCTATGCGGCGGCGCGGCAGTTTGGGAATGCAACGCGGCTGCGCGAGCGGAGCCATGAGGTGGTGGGGTTCCGTGCGGAGACAGTGGCGCTGGATTTGCGGTTCGCGGTGCGGCAGCTGCGGAAGAATCCGGGATTCGCGATGACGGCGATTCTGATGCTGGCGCTGGGGATTGGGGCGAGCACGGCGATCTTCAGCTTTGTGGATGCGGCGCTGATCCGGCCGTTGCCCTTCGCGCAGCCGCAGCGGCTGGTGGATGTGGACGAGAGCGCGCCGATGTTTCCGCGGTCGAACCTGTCGCGCGACGATTACGACGACTGGAAGCGGATGAATTCGACGCTGAGCTCGCTGGATGTGTACACGAGCGGCGGTTTCCTGCTGCGGATGGGATCGGTGTCAGAGCCGGTGCCGGCGGCGCGGGTGAGCGACGGGTTCTTCCATACGCTGGGCGTGCAGCCGATGCTGGGGCGGGATTTCCGGCCAGGAGAGGACAAGCCGGGCGCAGCGAAGGTGGCGATGCTGCCGTATGGCACGTGGATGAAGCGGTTTGGCGGGCGGGGGGATGTGATTGGGGAGACGGTGAGCCTGAGCGGCGACGCGTACACGATCATCGGGGTACTGCCGCGCGGGTTCGCGTTTCCGCCGCGGGGGAACGCGGAGTTCTGGGTGCCGATGGGCGACAAGAACGGATGCGAGCAGCGCAGGAGCTGCCACGATCTGGACGGCATGGGGCGGCTGAAGGATGGGGTCACGATCGCCGAGGCGAAGGCCGATCTGAAGAAAGTGGCGGCACAACTGGAGAAGCAATTTCCGCAGTCGAACACGGGGCAGAGCGCGAGCGTGCAGACGCTGGACGAATTTATTGTGGGGCCGATACGGCCGATTCTGCTGATGCTGCTGGCCGGTGCGGGACTGCTGCTGTTGATCGCGTGCGTGAATGTGGCGAGCCTGCTGCTGGTGCGGTCAGAGAGCCGGAGGCGTGAGGTAGCGGTGCGCGGCGCGCTGGGCGCGACTCCGGGGCGGCTGTCGCGGCAGTTTGTGACGGAGGGGCTGCTGCTGGCGGGGGCAGGCGGCGGCGCGGGTGTGGTTGTGGCGGCGCTGACGATGACGCTGATCAAGAAGATGATCCCGGAGCCGATTACGCAGCAGGCAACGTTTCTGGGGGATGTGGGGACGAACGCGCACACGCTGCTGTTTGCGGGCGGCGTAGCGGTGGCTGCGGCAATGCTGATGGCGCTGACGCCGGTGATGCGGCTGGCGTTCCAGGATATTCATCATGCCTTGAGCGAAGGCGGGCGAGGAGCAGCGGGGCGGTTCTGGCGGCGGCTGGGAGCGAACCTGGTAGTGGTGGAGCTGACGGTGGCGATGGTGCTGCTGGCCGGGGCGGGGTTGCTGGGCAAGAGCCTGTACCGGCTGCTGCACGTGGAGCTGGGAATGAACCCGGAGCATGTGGCAACTGTGAATCTTATGGCGCCGGGGAATCCGAAACCGGAGGAACTGGTGGCGCTGTATGGGGAGATGGAGCGGCGGGTGAGGAGTTTGCCGGGAGTGGAGGCGGTGGGATTCACGAGCGATCTGCCGGTGCGGTGCAACTGCGACACGGACTGGATTCGGATCCCGGGGCGGCCGTTCCACGGCGAACATAACGACGTGATGGAGCGGGACGCGAGCGTGGATTATCTGAGCGCGCTGGGGGCCAGGCTCAAGAAGGGACGCTGGTTCACCGAACAGGATGACGCGAAGCATCCGTATGTGACGGTGATCAACGAGACGATGGCGCGGAAGTATTTTCCGGGTGAGGATCCGCTGGGAAAGACGATTGGAAGCCCGCAGCTGGATCCGAAGCAGATGCGGCAGGTGGTGGGAGTGGTGACGGATATTCGCGAGGCGGCGCTGGATGACCTACCGCTGCCGGCGGAGTATTTCCCCATCAACCGCGGGCCGGACAACTTCTTCTCGCTGGCGGTGCGGACGAGAGGCGATGAGAAGGCGCTGCTGCCGGAGCTGGTGCGAACGCTGCGGGGGATCGATCCGAACCTGGGCGTGTATGGCGAGCTGACGATGACGGACCTGATCGACGCGACGCCGCCGGCGATGATCCATCAGCTTGCGGCATGGCTGGTGGGGGGATTTGCGGTGCTGGCGCTGGTGCTGGGGGTGGTGGGTTTGTATGGGGTGGTGGCGTATTCGGTGAGCCAGCGTACGCGGGAGATCGGGGTGCGGATGGCGCTGGGCGCGCAGCGGGGCGCGGTGCAT
>JBEKIN010000264.1:0-6381 GCA_050011735.1 Acidobacteriaceae bacterium
GCTCCAATTGCCGCTATGGATTCGAGAAGGCTGATCGCGACTACGGTATGAGGGAACCCGAGGTTGAATCAGGGAATTAGGATCGGGAATTCGCCCAGAGTCCGGCGACCTTTCGCATCCTGAACTGTCGACTAGCGCGAACAGACCGATGCACATAATGAGGGTTTCACCCAGATCGCCTCGATTGGCTCCGGCTCGCCCACATATTGCACTTGGGAAGCACAGGCATGAAGGCATCTCTGCCGCAGAAGTTCGAGGGAAAGGTTGTCCGTGGCCGATGCACTCATCGCATCAGCGCCACCATCTGTTGCAACAGCCCGCGCGTGGTGCCGTCGCACGGCAATGTCAAGAAAACTGCAGCATTCGCGCCTTCGTTAAGGTAGCTTTACAAGAACGGCTTCCGCGAGACTCCTGTTGTCGTCACGGGCTTGTAGCAGAGAATGATGAGGAGCCAGGAACGCCAGGCGTGAGCCGCATGAGGGTGGATGAGCATACAGGCTGCTCTGAATCACCGGACACAATACCGGTACGACAAGGCGGTTTCGCTCGGTCCACAGGTTATACGGTTGCGACCGGCCCCGCATTGTCGAACGCCAATCCTCAGCTACTCGCTTAGCGTCATCCCCGCAGATCACCTCCTCAATTGGCAACTCGACGTCCATCACAATCATCTGGCGCGTGTCTTTTTTCGAGACAAAACGAGTGAGTTCATAGTTGAAGTGGACCTCGTCGCGGAGCTGTGTCCTTTCAATCCGTTCGATTTCTTTTTGGAGCCAGGAGTCGAAAACTACCCCTTCGAATACGTGCCGGAGTTGGCTAAGGATCTCGAACCCTATCTCTCGGTCGAGCCGGCTGGCCCTCTCCTGCAGGCTTTTCTTGACAAGCTTTCCGGCGGAAAGCGCGGAACGATCGGTTTTCTAGTCGACTTGAATCGAAGGGTGCGAGACCAGATCGGCTATGTGACGCGTCTGGATCCCGGAGTCCAGACGTGCGAGCAGACCCTTGAACATCGCATGGGATCCTGCCGCGACTCCGCATGGTTATTGGTACAGATTCTTCGGCATCTGGGCATTGCGGCACGCTTCGTCTCGGGATATCTGATTCAGATGGCGTCGGACGAGAGAGCGCCGGAAGATCCCAGCGGCCTGCAAACCGACTCCGCGGATTTCCATGCGTGGGCAGAGGTGTTTTTACCGGGCGCTGGCTGGATCGGGATGGATCCGACATCCGGCTTGTTCGCTGGCGAAGGCCACATCCCGCTCGTCTGCACGCCGAACGTTTCAAAAGCCGCGCCAATCGAGGGCACCACCGAGCCGGCCAATGTGGACTTCGACTACTCCATGTCCATTCGCCGCCTGAATGACGCACCGCGACCGTCCAGGCCCTTCAGCGAGGAAGATTGGGTCCGGGTTGAACAGGTTGCGCAGTGCGTGGACGCAGACCTGGAGGCGCAGGATGTACGCCTGACCATGGGCGGCGAGCCAACCTTCGTCGGCATCGACGAGCCCGAGAGCCCCCAATGGAACATCGATGCTCTCGGAGCCATGAAGCGAACCCGCGGTCTGGCTCTCATCCAATGCCTCCGGGAAAAGACGCCACCGGGCGCGATGCTTCATTACGGGCAAGGCAAATGGTATCCGGGCGAGCCGTTGCCGCGCTGGGCATTGAGTTGCTTCTGGCGCGGCGACGGCATCCCGGTCTGGGAAAATATCGATCTCATCGCCCGCGAAGATCAGGACTGCGGCTTCGGCGCGGCCAATGCTCTCGAGTTCATGGAAGCGCTCACGCGCCGCCTTCAGGTGAGCGTCGAAAACGTGTTGCCGGCTTACAACGCCGAAACCGATTCGACGGAACCGGCCGGCTACATTCTGCCCATTCGCCGCCGCCAGCCGGGGGCCCAGTTACGCTGGTCGAGCCAGTTGTGGTTCACTCGGCCAGAGCCTCTGGTCCTGACGCCGGGCGACTCGCCCATCGGCTATCGAATAGCTACGGAGGTGATGCCCTGGGTGGCCCCGGATGAGATTGCATACGAGTATGAGGCCGCACCTTTCACGGAGCGGGTGAGGCTTCCCCCGCGCCCGGCGCGGCGCATGGATCTCTTTGAGAAGAAGCCCGGGGCAGATCCCTTGCCGGCTCTCTCGAGCACCGCTGAAACGACGACGGAGCTGATCCGACCATCGCTGTGTGTGCAGGCGCGAGAAGGCCGGCTGCATGTTTTTCTGCCGTATGCATCTCAGCTGGCGGACTACCTCGACCTGCTCGCCGCCGTCGAGGACACGTGCCAGCATCTGCAGAAGCCTGTGTGGCTGGAGGGCTACGCTCCGCCTTCCGATGCGCGGCTGCGATCCTTCAGCGTTACTCCCGATCCCGGCGTTCTCGAAGTAAATCTTCCGCCCGCAAGCAATTGGAACGAACTCGAACAGATGAACACAGTGCTCTTCGAGGAAGCGCGCCGAAACCGCTTGACCGCTGAAAAATTCGCCTACGACGGCAGCCATATCGCTACCGGCGGCGGTAACCATATAGTCCTCGGCGGAGTGACGGTACTGGACAGCCCCTTCCTGCGGCGCCCGGACCTTCTGCGCAGCATGGTGACGTTCTGGCAGAACCATCCGTCGCTGTCATATCTGTTTTCGGGTATGTATGTAGGACCGACAAGCCAGTATCCGAGGGTGGACGAGGCGCGCATGGACGCCTTATACGAGCTGGAGGTCGCATTCCGTCATTTGCCCGCAACTGACTGTCCGCCGTACATTGTGGATGGATTGTTCCGCAATCTACTGGTCGATATGACGGGGAACTCGCATCGCGCCGAGTTTTGCATCGACAAGCTTTATCCGCCGGAAGGTCTCGGGTTGCGCCTCGGCTTGCTGGAATTGCGAGCCTTCGAAATGGCTCCGCATGTGAGAATGGGGCTGGTTGAGATGTTGCTCATTCGAGCTCTGGTCTGCATGTTCTGGAAGCGGCCATTCGAAGGCGGCCTGGTCCGTTGGGGCACGGCGCTCCATGACCGCTTTATGCTGCCGCATTTTGTCCGAAGTGACTTTTTTGATGTGCTCGACCAACTGCGCCAGTCCGGCTACAACTTCGATGAGAAGTGGTTCGCTTCGCACCTGGAGTTTCGCTTTCCGAAGATCGGTTCGATCGCCGCAGAGGGAGTCGAACTCGAGCTTCGTCAGGCGCTTGAGCCCTGGAATGTACTGGCGGAAGAGACGACTTCCGGCCGAACGGTTCGCACAGTGGACTCGTCGCTTGAACGGATGCAGGCGAAGATGTCCGGGTTCACGACCGAATCCCGCTACATGGTTGCATGCAATGGCCGCAGGGTGCCGCTTCACGGCACAGGCGAACCCATTGAACCCGGAGAGGCGGTAGCGGGCATACGGTATCGCGCCCGAAGACTGTCGGCGGCGTTACACCCTACAATTCCCGTGCACACGCCCCTTGTGTTCGACATTATCGACCGCTGGAAAGAGCGTTCGATTGGCCGATGTACCTACCATGCGCGGCCACCAGACGGTAACGTGTATACAGCGCGGCCCGTCAGCGCAACGGAAGCCGAAGACCGCCGTCAGAAACGCTTTGAGAAGTCGAACCATGCCCCCGCCAAGGTAACGGTTCTGGAGGAAGAGCCCAACCCGATCTTCCCGATGACTCTTGACCTGCGGTTGCCCGCGCCCGGACAAAAGACCCACACCGAAGAGCCGGGGCTTTTCCCATGACAGTCGATCTTTATCAAAATTCGCTCCGCTTCGGAGGCGCCTATGACGAATTGTCGGCTGATGGCGTGACTCCCCGGCCGCACTGGAAACACCTGATGGAGTCGCTTCGGGCAATCGGCCCGGAAGAACTGGAACGGCGCTGGGGCCGCGCCGAGCGCCGTATTCGCGAAAACGGAATTACGTACAACATTTACAGCGATCCCCTCGGGGCCAATCGGCCCTGGAGGATCGATATCGTTCCGCTGCTGATTCCGGCTGAAGAGTGGCGCTACATCGAAGCCGGCATCATTCAGCGCGCCCAGTTGCTGAGCCAGATTCTGGAGGATCTCTACGGGTCGCAGCAGTTGCTGGCGCAAGGCCGCTTTCCTGCCGCGCTTCTTTACGCCAACCCCGCATTCCTCCGCCCGCTGGTAGGCGTTGTTGTTCCCACGCACAGTTATCTGCATATGCTGGCCGTTGATCTTGCGCGTTCGCGGGACGGCCAGTGGTGGGTGTTGGCGGATCGTACGCAAGCCCCTTCGGGAAGCGGCTATGCGTTAGAAAACCGCACCATTGTCTCCGATGTTCTTCCGGATCTCTTCCGCACCTCGAAAGTACCGCGCCTCGCGCCATTCTTCCGCGCGCAACGCGACGCGCTCACCAGCCTGGCAGAGCGTGACAATCCGCGAATCGTGCTGTTGACCCCGGGACCACACAACGAGACCTACTTCGAACACTCATATCTCGCGAAATATCTCGGGTTCACCCTGGTCGAGGGAGCGGACCTGACAGTGCGCGACCGCTGCGTATATCTAAAGACCGTCGACGGGCTGGAGCAAGTCGACGTCATTCTGCGCCGGGTTGACGATAGCTTTTGCGATCCTCTCGAACTGCGTGGCGAATCGCTTCTGGGCGTGCCCGGCCTGGTCGACGCCATTGTTGCCGGAAACGTGAGGGTTGCAAACTCATTGGGAAGTGGTTTGATTGAGACGGCCGCGATCATGCCCTTTCTTCCCGGCCTCTCCACGTACATGCTTGGCGAGAAGCTCAAACTTCCTTCCGTCGCGACCTGGTGGTGCGGGCAGAAATACGCGCTCGATTGGGTGCTCGACCATCTTGACTCCGTGGTGGTGAAACCGGCGTTTCCCTCCCGCGGCATGGAGCCGGTCTTCGGGGCCGAACTGCCGCAAACAGAAAAGGGCAAGTTTGCCGAGCAACTAAGAGGCCGGCCGCACGAGTATGTGGCGCAGGAGCAGATCGCATTGTCCACCGCGCCGGTGTGGGACAACGGAGGCCTGAACTCGCGCAGCGTGGTGCTCCGCACCTACGTGCTGAACACCGGCAGCGGGTGGATCGCGATTCCGGGAGGATTGGTGCGGGTCGCCGAAACTGAAGGATCGGTCGTCTCGATGCAGCGAGGCGGCCACAGCAAGGACGCATGGGTCCTCTGGGATGGCCCCGTGGATACGTTCAGTATGCTGCATCCGCGCAATGAACCCGTGGAACTGCGCCGTGTCCCGCGGGTTGTGCCCAGCAGCGTGGCCGACAATGTTTTCTGGTTGGGCCGATATGTCGAACGAGCGGAGAATATCGCCCGGATCCTGCGTACAATGATTCCTCGCGTACGGCGCGCGGAAAAGGCGGAGTTGGGGTGTCTGTTGCGTCTGCACGGGTGCCTTGAGTCGCGGCACAGCAAGTTGCCAAAGCCTAAAGACAGGCTGCCGACTTCCCTCGAACTCGAGCAGGAAATGATCTCAACGCTGACTGATGCCAAGCGGCCGGACAGCCTGGCTTGCATACTGAAAGAGGTGTCCCGGGTTGGTGGCCATGTTCGCGAGCGCTTATCGGCTGACATGATGTTCCTCATCGGCCAGTTACAGGGCTCGATTCAGATCGAGCATGACACACGGTTTCTCGAGTATCCGACGATGCTGACCTCTTGCCTGGAACTACTCTCTGCGTTCTCCGGGATGGAGCGCGAAAACATCAATCGTGGATTGGGCTGGTTGTTCCTGACCATCGGCCGGCGTCTGGAGCGCGCGATTTATCTGACGAGGCAACTGCGCGAGATCACCACCCCGCTTGCTGAGCAGGACTGGTCGCTTTTGGAATGCCTGCTCGAGGTCGCGGACAGCTCCATGACCTACCGTACCCGGTACTACACGACTCTGCAGCCGTTAGCTGTGCTGGATGTGCTCATGGCGGACGAAACGAATCCCCGGTCCCTGGACTTCCAACTGAGCCACCTTGCGGATCTCTATCAAAAGCTTCCTCGACACCTGCCGGATGACTTGAAGGCAATGCGGGACGCGCTGGCAGTGTTACGTGGTTTCGATCTGCGAGAGTTGAAGTACCCGTTGCCCGGCGCAGAGATGTTGGCAAATGGATCCGAGGGACTGACCCGCCTTGAGCGTTTCCTCAGAGAGCTGGAGCGATTGCTACCTTCGTGGTCGAATAACTTATCGAGTAGATACTTTAGCCACGCTCGCACCTTGCCGATCAGAATAGGCCAATGATTTACAGAATCGTTCACCGAACCACGTACAAATACAAACATCCTGTCTCGGCGGGAAGCCACGTTGCGTGCCTGACGCCGCGCACCTTGATGGACCGTCAGTTGGTGCGGAGCGAATTGCTCATCCAACCACCCCCGGCAACGCGCACAGAGCGGTTGGACTAT
>JBEKIN010000265.1:0-6341 GCA_050011735.1 Acidobacteriaceae bacterium
GAGCTGGCGGACGCCGGTCTCGCGCTCGGGGGTGCCGATCTGGCCGTGGAGATATTTGCTGGCGACGATGTTGGTGGCGGTCATCGACCAGTCGACAGGGACCTCGACGTCCTTCTGCTCGAAGATGGTCTTGCCGCCCGCATCGGTAATGGCGGCGGTGCGGCGCTCCCACTGAATCTCGTCATAAGGCGAGGCGTTGGCGCGGGAGAAGAAGCGCGGGAAACGGAGCGCGGTCTGCTGGGCAGAGCTGGAGGTTGCGGGATGGCCGGCGCCGTGGGTAGCGGAGTCGGATGAGGCGAGCGTGACGGATTTCCTGGTAGCCTCGGCCATGGTGTTCCTCTCTTCTGGATGATGACGCTAATCGCGTGGGTTCAGCTGGTAATTCTGGTCGTCGTGGCCCCGGCCGGCGCCCAAGGGCACCGGGAAAAACTGGATTTCCGGGAACAGGGGTTCCTGAGAGGAATAATCCTCAGGTTCCTGATCTCGGCAGGACAAAAGCAAGCTAACCAATGGCGGACAAGAGAACCGCAGGACTTCAGGCGAGTGTGCTTCCAGTTAATGGGGGAGGCGACGACCGCTTTTCAGAACCTCAACGGATATTTTGGAGCCGCAGAAGGGAAAGTACCTCTGTTAATGGTGTGTGTCAAGCCTTAACCACAACATCTAGTATTTCAAATGGGGAAGGGGGAATCAAGGATCATAATTGCCGGATTTTGGTTGTGGAGAATGGCTAAAAGGGGCGTGGTTGGCGGGTTGTAACGCTGCCGGGGCGCCAGGAGGGCTGCGCGGCACGACGCGCCCCGGCAGGATCTGGGGAGTGATTCACGTGCCACTAAAAAAGGCTACGCGCGTGGTGGGCGCGCCACAAGGCGTGAAGATGGTGCAGTTTCGGTGGATGGGTGTGGGAGTTGTGGAGAAGGGGTCCCAAAATGGGAAAGCGCGGGGAGGACCTGTGCAAATTTGGTCAATAGCGGCAGGGATTTCGATCCGATGAAAATTTGCCTGTTTTGGGCTTGCTTTCGGGACCCAATTCGGGACCAGACTGCAGCCTGCCTCGCGAAACGCATCAGAAGACGCCCAAGTGGGGGCCTATCAGCCTTTTAGATTAGGGAAAACGACTCCGGCAGCGTATGCTCGAAGCAGAGAGAGAACTCTGCTCTCCCGGATTTCTTTAGGCCTGTTCTCGATCGTTTGCCGTCCCGCGGACAATCGTGCCCGCTGTGCTGGGAATTTTCCTGCCGCGAGCCCTGGCTTTCGTTGTTCATGTTCCATAACCGAAAATGAGGCGAAGCGAATGCGATCGAATCTGGTGTACTCCGCCGGGCTGAAAATAGAAAACCGCTTTCTCCTGGCCACCGTGGTGATGCGGGCGGTGCGGAAACTGCACATCGACTCCACGCGGACCGAAGACACCACGAACCGGGTTTTCAGCGAAGTGGCCGGAGGCAAGTACGTGAGCGTGCAGATGCCCACGGTTGTGGCTGCGCCCGCTATTGAACCATTGCTGATCGCCCCCGCCGCCTGAGAGCGAGCTAGTTGTTTGAAGAGCCGGTGCTCCCCGCACCGGCTTTTTGTTTACATCCCGCCGGTTTCGTTCCAGAGAAAGGCCATTTCGTCGGCGTAGTCGTCGACGAGTTGCGTCATGGAGACGCCGGCGCTGTGTCCGCCCTTGACTGAGTAGTGCAGCAGGATGGGGCGATCGCCGCCGGCGGAAGCCTGCATGAGCGCGGTCATCTTGCGGGCGTTCATGGGGTCGACGCGGGTATCGTTGTCGCCGGTGAAGAACATGATGGCGGGATACTGCGCGCCCTTCTTCACGTTCTGGTAGGGCGAGTATTTGACGATGTAGGCGAAGTCTTTCGGATTTTCGGCGTTGCCGTACTCGGTGGTCCAGAGCCGGCCGAATTCGAAGCGCTGGTAGCGCAGCATGTCGAGGAGCGGATAGCCGCACCAGATTGCGCCGAAGAGATCGGGGCGCTGGGTCATGGCGGCGCCCATCAGCAAACCGCCGTTGGAGCGGCCGCGGATGGCGAAGTGCTCGGGCGAGGTGTAGTGGTTGGCGATGAGATACTCGGCCGCGCCGGTAAAGTCGTCGAAGACATTCTGCTTGTTCTCAAACATCGCGGCCTTGTGCCAGGCCTCGCCATATTCGTTGCCGCCGCGCAGGTTGGGCAGTGCGAAGAATCCACCCTGCTCCATCCACCAGGCGTATTCGGGATTCCACTCGGAGAGCATCGGCAGATCGAAACCGCCGTAGCCGGTCATCAGCAGGCGCGTGGAGCCGTCGCGCTTGATGCCCTTTTTGCCGGCGATGAACATGGGCACGCGGGTGCCGTCTTTTGAGGTGTAGAAGACCTGGGTAACTTCGTACTGCGAGGAGTCGAAGGGGACCTTGGGCGCGGCGAAAACTTCGGAGCGGCCGGTCTTCGTATCGTAGCGATAGATGGTGGGCGGAATGATGAAGGAGTCGAAGGTGTAGAAGCCCTCGGTCTGGTTGGGGCGGCCGAAGACGACGGAGCCGGTGCCAATGGCTGGGTAGAGAAGGGTGCCGATCTGTTTGCCGTCGAGGGTGTAGATGGTGGTTGCGGTCTTGACGTCGTGGAGGCGCGAGACGAAGAGCTTGCCGCCGACGATGCTGTAGCTGGCGATGGCTTCTTTGCCTTCGGGGACGATGGTCTTCCAGTCGGAAGCCTGGCTGCCGGGTGTGGCTTCGACGATCCGCGTGTTGGGGGCCTGATAGTCCGTCATCAGAAAGAAGCGGTCCTGGGCGTCGATGACCCGGACATGGGCTTCGACGTTGTAGACGAGCGGGACAAAGTCACTGTCCGGCTTGCGCAGGTCCTTCACGAGGAAGTCTTCGCTGGTGGCGGGGACGCCGTGGGCGATGTTGACGATGAGGAAGTGGTGGTTGTCGGTGATGCGGACACCGACCAGATCGAGCTCGCCGAGCTGCTTGCCACGATATTCGCCGCCAAAGAGCTTCGGGTCGTCGGCGACGGGCGTGCCGAATTTGTGGAACCAGACGTTGGTGCCCTGGTGAGTGAATTTCGCGTAGTAGAGGCCGCTGTTGTCGGGGCTGAGGCTGACGCCCGAGTAGCGCGCGGAGGGCAGGACGTCAGGCAGATCGGCGCCGGTGCGCACATCAAGGATGTGCACGGAGCCTTCGTCGGCGCCGCCTTCGCGAATTTCGTAGACAAGCAGGTTGCCGTCGTCGGAGACGTCGACCATATTGGCGGAGGTGTTCTGGTCGGCGCTGAGTTTGGTGGCGTCGATCAGGCGCTGATCGTCACCGTGCCAGCCGACGCGCATGTAGATCGATCCCTGGTTCTCGTCGGCGAGGCGCTTCTTGAAGAAATACTTTCCGGCGCGCACCGTTGGCGTGGAGTACTGGTCGACGCGCATGAGGGAGGTCAGCTGGCCGGCGATCTGCGGCAGGGTCGTGATCTGGGCGAGGTATTTCTGCGTGTAGGCATTCTCCTCGCCGATCCAGGCGCGCGTGGCGGGACTCTTCGCATCCTCGAGCCAACGGTAGGGGTCTTCGATCTTCGTGCCGTTGTAGTCGTCGGTGACGACGTTGACGGTGGCGACGGGGGGCGAGGGCAGCGTGATGCCGTTGGCTCCGTGAACGGTCTTCGAAGGATCGCTGGAATCCTGGGCTGCGATCACCAGTGCACCGGCAAAGAGGACGAGGGCGGGAATGAAAAGGGCAGCAGAAAAGCGGCATCCAGAGGCCATGCGGGTTTCCTCATCGGTTAAGTGGCGTTGGGACAGACTGGCCAGTTTAACTGCTTTGCGCGGGGTTGCTCCAGAAGGGGAAGAGTGAGCGATATCAACGGTGGTTTTCGATGTCCACCAACTCCAGGTCCGGAACTCGCGCGAAATGCTTCTGATTTCGCGACAGGATCGGGAGATCGTGGACCAGGGCGATCCCGGCGATCAAGCTATCCGCCATTCCAATAGATTGACCCTGCTCGTCGAGATGACGACGCACTTCGGCGGCCCGCTGCGCGGCGTCGCGATCCAGAGACAGCACGCTGAGTGAGTCGACCAGACGCCTGATGGCATCACCCCGTCGTCCCTCCGCCGCGCCGCTGAGCAGTTCAAAGCAACTGATGGCAGTGGTCCATAGGCGGTCCGAGGCGATATAGCGCGAGAGTTGCTCTCTGACCGGCGATACGCCAGCGAGATAATCGATGAGCACGTCCGTGTCTGCCAGGATCAACGCCAATGCTCCCGAACGTTCTGGACAGTACGCCGCAGCTTGACGGCTTCGTGCGCGGACAGCGAGCCAGCCAAAGACAAGAGCGACTTCCGGCGCTTTTCGCGATCCTGTTCGGCACGCAAATAGTGCTCGATGGCCTCGCCGAGGACAGCGGAGAATCCTTTCTGCCCGCGGCGTGAGGCAACCGAGAGCAAAGCGCTGCGGTGCTCGGGCTTCATTTCCACGGTGGTGCGCATACTTCTATTGTACATGCATGTGCATGCATGTGAAGACCGATGTTACGTGCCTTGCGTGTTGCTCCAGAAGGCGTGTGTGGCGGGTGAAGTGCCAGTGTATTGGGTTGAGCCGCTGGGCTCCAGAAGGGGATCGGGGTCGAGGAGAAGCTGCACTCTGTGAGGTGCGGATCGAAACTTCCGGGGATACCGGTGATGCGGCAACAAGCGGAAGGGTTCGGTGAGCGACTCGGCGATTGAACGTCGACCATTCGCATTCCCTTATTCCCGTGTGTTTTGTGCTAGCATCCGTGGCACCTCTGAAGGGAGGATCGAAATGAGTGGCCCCCAAAGGTTGGTCTCATTTGTGTTGGCGTGCGCTTCGACCGTCATCGCTGGCGCTCAGTCTCAGACAACGCGTGGCCCGGAAGTGAAGAAGCTGGCAGTCATGGTCGGCACGTTCACAGTCGAAGACGAAGTGAAAGCCGGGGCAATGGGCCCGAACTCGCCAGCGATGAAATTCAATGGCACTGACGATTGCAGATGGAGGGCAGGCGGCTTCGCCGTGATCTGCGAGGCGGCACTCGATCGACCCGGAAGAAAATACTCCGAGACTTCCTTCGTCTACTACGATCCGACTTCCAAAACATACCGGTACCTCGCGGTGGACAGTTCAGGAGGAATAGAAAACAAGACCGGTACGGTGAACGGCGACGTATGGACCTGGCTTGGAGAGAGCACTTTTGCCGGGAAGCTGTATCACACCCGGTACATCATGAAGTTTGTTTCAAAGGACTCCTATGAATACACCGATGAGTCGGGCGAGAGCGAGAACTCCATGAAGGTGTTTGTGAGCGGGAAGGAAACTCGCGTCGCGGCCACCAGGCCCGCGACATCGCAACCAACGCAATGACGGTATCCAGTCATAGTTCCAGGGTCAACGGGCACCTGGAACTGACTGTCAAGTGGCACTAACAGGCCCATGCGCTCATCGACGGGTTCTGGCCGTATTTTCGGCTCTACGGACATTTCGAGCACCATGGCCTCCATCGATGAGCGCCATCTCTCCAGTCCGCCTTCTGGTACTTCCGTACCGCTCGCCTTGCCGAATCTCCTTGCCTCTCACCTGCAAAAACCCTACGCTGGTTTCAAGGGAAGCTCTGTCCGCCGCACGCGAACAGAGCTTTTTTGTCTGCCGTAAACCTTTCGGTCAGGGAATGGGAAGAAGAGATTGGTCGCTCCTGCACCTGCAACCCGTCACCTGTAACCTGTCACCGCCGCCCGGAGGGTAATACCTAACTCACGGTACTTTTCGATCCAATGAAATGAAGCAGATGCCAGATACCCCTGGGGAGGGGGGTACCCCACCGCGATTCAGCTTTGGGCGGCGTTGCTCCAGAAGGCGTGGGTGCGGGCGGGAATGCGGTCGGGGAATTCGCGGTAGATAGAGTTCAGGGCGTGGAAGAGGGCCTTCGACTCCGCTTCGAGGCCGAGCAGCAGAGTGGAACGCAGGATGCGCGTGAGGCGCAGGTGATTGTGGTTCATGGGCCAGAGCCAGTTCTGGGCGCGGGCAGCGAAGTCGGGAGCGCGCTCGATGACCAGCGGGGATTTTTTAGGGATGAGGCAGAGGCCGTAGAACTTCAGCATGCGGTCATAGGACGCGCGGAGACGATCGCGCATGGCGAGGGAGGCGCGGAAGGTTTCGATGGTGGCGGGATCGAGGATGGGCGCGTTGGGGTTCGCTCCGCTCGGCTCCGGTAGCGGAAAGAGCCACTGGATGAAGTCGTGGACGGCTTCGAGGCGGTCGTCGTCCCAGGCGAGGATCTCGGCCAGTGTTCGTCCGGTATCGTCGGGCGCGCCATCGCGGTAGAAGGCGATCAGCGGATGTAGCTTGCTGGTTTGCATCC
>JBEKIN010000266.1:0-6331 GCA_050011735.1 Acidobacteriaceae bacterium
TGGGGTTGGGTTTTGGGTTTTGGGTTTTGGGGTTAGGGGTTTTGGGGTTGGGGTTGGGGTGTTGCTTCCCGAAACGGCAGCGGTGTAGTCTTACTCGGTAACCGATAGGAGAGCGGCTTGAGCAAGCCTTCGGAACTGGTTCAGGGGACGCTGGACATGCTGCTGCTGAAGATCCTGGCGCTGGAGCCGCTGAATGGGTGGGCCATCAGCCTGCGCCTGAAGCAAATCTCCGGCGAGGTGCTGGGGGTCAGCGTGGGGTCGCTCTATCCTGCGCTGCACAAGCTGGAGCAGCGAGGCTGGATCCGAGCGGAATGGGGATCGAGCGGGAACAATCGGCGCGCCAAGTATTATTCGCTGACGCGGATGGGGCGCAAGCAGCTGGAAAAAGAGGCAGCAGCCTGGAGCCGCCTCTCCGACGCGATCACCGCGATTGTGAATCTCAGGGAGGCCTGAGGATGAGCTTCGTCGAACGGTTTTCGTCGTTGTGCCTGCGAACGCGCGCGTTGTTCCGCCGGGAGCAAGTCGGCCAGGAAATCGACGATGAGCTGCGGGATCATCTGGAAGAGCAAATCGCACAAAATGTCGCTGCGGGCATGCCGGCCGAGGAGGCGCGCTCGCAGGCTCTGCGCGCCCTGGGCGGGATCACGCAGATCAGGGAACAGTGCGTGGAGGCGAAGCGATTCAACGCGGCTGAAGATTTTGTTGAGGATTTGCGGTATGGGCTAAGGCAACTGCGGCGCAACCCCGGATTTTCCGCTCTGGCTCTGCTGTGCCTGGTTTTGGGAATTGGCGCGAATGCGGCGGTCTTCAGCTGGCTGGAAGGAGTCTTATTCCGGCCGTATCCGGCGGTGGCGCACCAGGAGCGGCTGGTAGCGCTGGCCGGAACGTCGCGCGGCGAAAGCGGGGCGACGGAGATTGCATGGCCGGATCTGCTGGCGGTGCGAGAGAGCTGCACGCAGTGCGAGGCGGTGTTCGTGAGCAAGATTACCTCCAGCACGCTGAACATCGGAGCGCGCGCGGAAGTGACGGTGGGCAGCATTGTTTCCGCCAACTATTTCGACGCGATCGGTGTTCGTCCTGCACTGGGGCGGGGTTTCGAACCGAGCGAGGAGACGGGGAGCAATGCGCATCCGGTGGTGGTGATCAGCGATCAGCTATGGCGGCGGCGGTTCCACGGCGATCCGAACATCATCGGAAAAGTGCAGCGGCTGAATAACGTGCCGCACACAATTATCGGAGTCGCCCCGGCTGGGTTCTATGGAACCTTCGTGGGCTGGGCGATGCAGTTCTGGGTTCCGGCCTCGATGGAGGAGACCTTCGAGAGCGGCGGGTACAAGCTGGAGGATCGCGGGGCGCGGTGGGTTGAAGCGTATGCGCGACTGAAGCCGGGAGTGACGCGGGCGCAGGCGCAGGAGGAAGTCTCGGCCATTGCGGCGCGGCTGGAGAGAGAGTACCCGGCGACGAATCGCGGGCGGGGGATGCGGTTGTGGCCGTTGTGGGCGACTCCGTTCAATAATGCGGGCACTCTGCTGCCGACGCTCGAAATCATGATCGTAGTGGTGGCGTTCGTTCTGCTGATCGCGTGCGCGAATGTCGCGAACCTGCTGCTGGTCCGGTCGTTTGGGCGCCGGCAGGAGATGACGGTTCGCCTTGCCCTGGGGGCCAGCCGGGTTCGTTTGCTGAAGCAGCTGCTGACGGAAACGCTGATCCTCGCGGCGCTCGGCACGGGCGGCGGGCTGCTGGTGGCGTGGCTGTGCCGGCATGCGCTGGTTCTGCTGCTGCCCGCGCGCTCCGGAGTATCGATGTACCTGCCGGGCGCGATCGACTGGCGCGTGATGATGCTGAACGCGGGTATTTGCCTGGCGGTGACGCTGATGGTGGGGATGGTTCCGGCGCTGCAAACGCGCGAGCTGCAACTTGCCGATGCGCTGCGGTCCGAAGCGTCGGCGGTGGTTGGCGCACGAGGCAGAGCCTGGATGCGGTCCGGGATGATTGTCTTCCAGGTGGCTCTGAGCTTCATCCTGCTGGTGGGGGCGGCGCTGCTGATGGAGAGCCTCGAGAAGATTCGGACGACGAGTCCTGGATTTTCGACGACCAGCGTGGTGCAGACCGGGGTGTCGCTGGTGGCCGCGGGGTACGATGTGCCGCGGGCCCGAGACTTTCAGGACGAGCTGATGGATCGGGTGCGGGCGATGCCGGGGGTGGAGTCGGCGGCGTATGCGCGTCTCTCCCCGCTTGGCTATGGCAGTTACTCGTCGACGCCGATCGCGGTGGATGGTTATGACGTTCCTCTGGAGGATCAGCCGACGGTGGAATACAACCAGGTGGGTCCGGACTACTTTGCGACGCTGGGGATCGGGCTGCTTACCGGGCGCGAATTTACGCGGAACGACAACGAGAACGCGCCGCTGGTGGCGATCGTGAATCGGACGATGGCGGTGGGGTTCTGGCGCGGTCAGGACCCGATCGGCCGCCGCGTGAAAATCAAAGGCGGTTGGGCGCGGGTTGTGGGAGTGGCGGCCGATTCGAAATACGAGAGCATGCGCGAGGACCCGAAGCCATTTTTCTATGTGCCGCTGCGGCAGGATTTCGCGCGAGGACCGGTTTTGTATGTGCGCACAAGCGGGCCGGTGCGGGGGATTGCGGAGGCGCTGGTCAGTCAGGTGCATGCGCTGGACGCGAATGTCGCGCTGTATGAATTGCTGACGCTGCAGGAGCAGGTGAACCGGTCTACCTCACCGCAGCTGGTGGCGGTCACCCTGGTCAGTCTGCTGGGAGGATTGGCGGTGATTCTGGCCGCGGTGGGGCTGTATGGGGTGATTTCCTATTCGGTCGCGCAGAGCAAGCGAGAGCTGGGGCTGCGCATGGCTCTGGGGGCGGACGGCCCGCGGTTGCTGCGCATGGTGATTGGGCGCGGGCTGCGACTGACGGGGGGCGGCATTCTGCTGGGG
The DNA here is from genome assembly GCA_050011735.1 of Acidobacteriaceae bacterium. Classification (GTDB taxonomy): domain Bacteria; phylum Acidobacteriota; class Terriglobia; order Terriglobales; family Acidobacteriaceae; genus Palsa-343. Next base: position 2,952 of record JBEKIN010000266.1, read on the forward strand.
GCGGCGGCGGGATTCGCGCTGACGCGAATGCTGGGGAAACTTCTGTTCAACGTAAGCCCGCACGATCCGGTGGCATTCGGGTCGGCGCTTGCGGCGATGACGATGATCGCCATTATTGCGTGCCTGCTGCCGGCGTGGCGGGCGACGCGCATTAATCCCACACAGGTATTGCGCAGCTAAGAGGGTCTGCAGCGCACGATTGTGGGCGGCGGCGACGGCTGCGGGCGCGCCCTTGACACTCGGCGTCCAGTAGGATCACTATATATTGCTATGCAACCTATGCGAGTGAAACTGTTCGACCGGGAACTGAAGAAGGGGAGCGCGGAGCTGCTGATTCTGTCGCTGATCGAGCACCGGCCGCGGCACGGGTACGAGATCAGCAAGCTGATCGAGCAGCGGTCGGAGGGGGTGCTGAAGTTCAACGTGGCGTCGTTTTATCCGCTGCTGTACCGGCTGGAGAAGCGGGGGTTCATTTCGGGTCGATGGGTGGAGAAGGCGGGGCAGCGCAGGCGGCGCTACTACCAGCTGACGGCGCAGGGCAGGACGGTGCTGAAGGAGCAGCGGAGTTCGTGGGCGGATTTTGTGAACGCGATCAATCGCATTACCGGAGAGGAACATGCCTGACTGGCCGCAGGAGATTCGCGCGGCGATCGCGAGGCTGCACCTCGATCCTGCGCGAGAAGCGCTGCTGGTGGAGGAACTGTCGCAGCATCTAGCGGACCGCTACAACGAGCTGCGGAGCGAGGGCGTGGAGGATGAGGACGCTTGCCGCTTGCTGCGGGCGGAGTTGAATGACGGCAAGCTGGTTGGGGAGCTGGGGTCGATTCTCGCGCCGGCTCCAGAGGGCATTGCTCCTGGGCTGGACGGGCGGGAGCGATTTTTCGCGGGATTGGGACGGGATCTGCGCCAGGCACTGCGGCTGCTGCGGCTGAATCCTGGGTTTGCGGCGGTTGCGATTTTGTCGCTGGCGCTCGGGATCGGCGCGAACACCGCGATTTTTGAGCTGCTCGATGCGGTTCTACTGCGCACGCTGCCGGTCGCGTCGCCACAGCAACTGGCGGATATTCAGGAGATCCATCACGGACGCATCGGAACAACGCACGGGCGGCAACAGATGCTTTCGTCGGCGATCTGGGAACAGCTGCGGCAACAGCAGAGGGCGTTTTCCGGCATTGCGGCGTGGAGCACGGAGCAGTTCGACCTGGGGCAGGGAGGCGAGGCGCGTTATGCGGAGGGGATGTGGGTGAGCGGCGGCTTCTTCGAGGTGCTGCAGGTGCGGCCGATGCTGGGGCGGCTGATCGCGCCGAGCGATGACTTTCGTGGGTGCGGCGTGCGGGGCGTGGTGATCAGCAATGCGTTCTGGCAGCGGGCATTTGGCAGCCGCAGCGATGCGGTGGGAAGCAAGCTGTCGCTCGACGGACATCCTTTCGAGATTTTGGGGGTGACGCCGCCGGGTTTTTATGGGCTCGAGGTCGGGCGCAGCTTCGATGTTGCGGTGCCGGTGTGCAGCGAGCCGGTGATTCGGGCGCAGGACGCGCTGAGCAACAGCTCGACGACGTGGTGGCTGGCGGCGATTGGGCGGCTGAATCCGGGATGGACTTTGAAGCAGGCGACGGCGCAACTGGCTTCGATTGCGCCGGGGATTTTCGCGGCCACCCTGCCTTCCGACTACGATGCAACAGCAAGGAAGGATTATCTGCGGTTCAGCCTGAAGGCCGAGCCGGCGGCGACGGGCGATTCGGAGCTGCGGAAGCAGTATGCGGCTCCGCTGCTGGTGCTGCTGACGATTTCGGGACTGGTGCTGCTGATTGCGTGCGCGAATCTGGCGAACCTGATGCTGGCGAGAGCGGGCGCGCGGCAGCGGGAGATGGCGTTGCGGCTGACGCTGGGCGCGTCGCGGGCGCGGCTGGTGCGGCAACTGCTGGTGGAGAGCCTGCTGCTGGCGGTGAGCGGGGCGGCGGTGGGCACTGCGCTGGCGCAGATGCTGGGAAGAGGGCTGGTCGCGTTCATCGGCAACGCGCAGAATCCTGTGTACCTGCCGATTTATCCAGACCTGCGGGTGCTCGGGTTCACGTTTGGGGTTGCGCTGCTGACGTGTGTGCTGTTTGGGGTCGCACCGGCGCTGCAGGCGGCACATGCCGATCCGGGGACGGTGATGAAGGCGAGCGGACGCGGGCTGACGGCGGGACGGGAACGGTTCCTGCTGCGCCGCGGGCTGATTGTCTCGCAGGTGGCGCTGTCACTGGTGCTACTGGTGGCGGCGCTGCTGTTTGTGCGGACGTTCAGGAATCTGCTGGCGGAGAATGCCGGGTTTGAGCAGGACAATGTGGTGGTCGCGGATTTCGATTTTTCGCCGCTGCATCTCCCGGCGACGAATCATCTGGCCTACAAACGCGAATTGCTGACGAGGGTGAGGAGCACGCCGGGGGTGATGGCAGCGTCGGAGATCAACGTCGTGCCGTTGAGCGGCGATGGATGGGACGAATTCATCGACATTCCGGATACTTCGATTTCTCGAAAGCTGGTGGACTTCAACTCGGCGAGTGCGGGATATTTCGAGACGCTGCGGACGCCGTTGCTGGCGGGGCGGGATTTTAACGAGAACGACACGCCGACGTCGCCGCTGGTAGCGATCGTGAACGAAAAGTTTGCGCGGACCTTTTTCCCCGATGGGAATCCCATCGGCAGGACGTTTGGGAAGAGACAGTTGGACGGGAAGCCCGATCAGGTATATCGGATCATCGGCGTGGTGGGAGACACGAAGTATTTCGATCTGCGCGAGGATTTCGTCCCGATCATCTACGTAGCCTATTACCAGATGGCGGACCCCGACACGGATTCGACGTTTCTGGTGCGGTCGAGCGAGGAGCCAGCGTCGGTGATTGCGTCGCTGAAGCGGACGGCGGCGGAGAGCAGCCCAGGGATCGTGCTGAACTTCAGCGTCTTCAGGAGATCGGTTCTGGAAAGATTGACCCGAGAGCGACTGATGGCGACGCTGGCTGGCTTCTATGGCGTGCTTGCGGCGATTCTCGCCATGGTCGGGATTTACGGAATTATCTCGTATATGGTGGTGCGGCGCAGAAACGAGATTGGGGTGCGGATCGCGCTGGGCGCGGGCAGGGCGAACATTCTGGGCATGGTGCTGCGGGAGACGCTGACTCTGCTGGCGATCGGAGTGGTTGCAGGCGCAGCGCTGGCGGTCGCGGCGGGGAGGGCGGCGCAGACGATGCTGTTCGGGCTGAAGCCGGCCGATCCGCTGGTGCTGGTTGTGGCGGTGGGCAGTTTGACGCTGATTGCGCTGGTTGCCAGCGTGGTTCCGGCTGCGCGGGCGACCGGGGTGGATCCGATGCAGGTGCTGCGGGAGGAATAGGGCGGGCTGG
>JBEKIN010000267.1:0-6795 GCA_050011735.1 Acidobacteriaceae bacterium
TGATCACCCACACGTCGTGCGGCTCGGCCAGCGGCGTCAGCCTATCCAGGGTCCGCTGGATCATCGTCCGCTCGCCGTCCAGCGCCAGCACCTGCTTGGCGCGCGCGCGACGGCTGCGCGGCCAGAAGCGCGTGCCGCTGCCACCGGCCAAAATGACAGGTCGAAAATCGATCGCCGCTGACATCGTTGTTCTGGATGGAATCCTACAGGATTTAGTCCATCGCCGGTCTAGTCCGCTGCAGGCAGAATCCGGATGATTTCGGTTGCGTCGTCGCCGGCCAGGGTCCAGCGCGCGGAAGAGGAAGGAATCACCGCGAGCTGGTTGCGTTCCACCGTGAAGGGCTCGAAGCCATCGCCGGAGATGCGAATATTCCCCTGAATGACGAACAACATCTGCACCACCGGCGCAGGAGCGATCAGCGCAGCCGCGGCACCGGCTCCCATCGGCCACTTTTCGATGCGGAAATAACGCTCGTCGATGAGGACGCTGTGCCCGTTGACGTCGCGCGGCCGCACGATGCCGGCACTCGTAACCAGCTTCATCGCCGCGAACGCCTTTTCAAGATGCAGCTCGCGTGAGCTGCCGTAGTCGTACATGCGGTAGGTCAGGTCGCTGGTCTGCTGCGTTTCCAGCATCACCACGCCCGGCCCGAGCGCGTGTACGGTGCCCGCGGCGACGAAGATCAGGTCGCCCTTCCGCACCGGCACCATCGCCAGCAGCGATTCTAGAGAAGCATCGTGGACCGAAGCTTTCACCTGCTCCACGCTCACGCCGGGCCGGATGCCGAGCGCCACCTGCGCTCCGGGGTGCGCGTCGAGTGTGTACCAGCACTCCGTCTTGCCGCGCGGCTCGCCATAGCTTTGCGCCAGCGCATCGTCAGGATGCACCTGGACGCTGAGCTTCTCCTTCGGAAACAGGACCTTGATCAGCAGCGGGAAATCCTGGCCGGTGACAGCCGCGCCCAGCAGCGCGGAGCGGTGCTGCGTTGTAATGTCAGCCAGGCTCACGCCCCGCAGCGGGCCCGTGTCGGCCGAGCACATTTCGCCCGTCAGCCACACCTCGCCGATTGGCTCGCCGTCCGTTTTGTAGTCGTACCACGGAGCGAGATCGTTAAATCCCCAGGGACGCGTTCGAAAATACGGAGCAAGGCGGAAAGGCGCGAGCGTCTCCATGACCCTTTAGTATGCACGAGCAACACCAGGTTGGGATTCTCCGCCAAACCCGATCCGCTACGATGAAAGCAATGCCCCGTTTTCTCGTCACCGGCTGTGCCGGCTTCATCGGTTCGTGGATTACGCAAACCCTCGTCGAGCGCGGCGTAACCGTCCGCGGCCTCGATAACTTCGAGACCGGCAAACGCGACAACTTCGCCCCGCTCGCTGGCAAATTCGAGTTTATTGAGTGCGACCTGCGCGACGCCGACGCCACCGCCCGCGCCTGTGAAGGCATCGACTTCATCTTCCACCAAGCCGCCCGGCCGTCGGTCCCGCGTTCCGTCAAGGACCCGCGCACCAGCCACACAGCAAACCTCGACGGCACCTTCAACCTGCTCGAAGGCGCGCGCGCCGCAGGCGTTAAGCGGATCATCTATGCCGCGTCGTCTTCCGCCTACGGCAATCAGCCGGGATTTCCGCGCCGCGAAACCATGGTGCCCATGCCCATCGCGCCCTACCCGGTGCAAAAGCTTGCCGGCGAGTTCTACATGAAGAGCTACTGGCAGGTCTACGGCATCGAAACCGTCTGCCTGCGCTACTTCAACATCTTCGGACCGCGCCAGGTCCCCGACTCGCCCTACAGCGGCGTCATGGCGAAGTTCACTCTGCAAATGATGCGCGGCGAGCGGCCCACCATCTTCGGCGACGGCGAGCAGGGACGCGACTTCACCTACGTCGAGAACGCAGTCTCCGCGAACCTGCTGGCCCTCGAAGCGCCAGCGGAAAAGGTCGCGGGGCGCGTCTTCAACGTCGCCTGCGGCGAGCGCCACACTCTGAACAAGACCTTCCACGTCCTGGCCGAGTTGCTCGACTTCAAAGAGCAGCCGATCTACGGACCCGAGCGCACCGGCGACATCCAGAATTCGCTTGCCGACATCTCCGCCGCCCGCGAAGCCTTTGGCTATGAGCCGAAGGTCGGCTTCGAAGAAGGTCTGCGCCGCACCGTGGCCTGGTACCGTGAACAGTACGCTTCAGCCCCTGTGTAAGTGGTCACAAAACCGGAACGTTCCGTCCCCAACCTGCGTAAACTAGAGACAGTCCTCAGACCAGGTGTGTGCCGGGAAAACCCGGCAAAGGGCGTACTTCCAGCATGGGTTTTGCCGAAGCAATCCGGGTGGCGCTCCAGTCGCTGTGGGCGAACAAACTGCGTACAGTGCTCACGCTGGTCGGCGTGGTCATCGGCGTGGCTTCGGTCATCGCCATCATCACCCTGGTCAACGGCGCAAACCGTTTCGTCGCCACCAAGATCTCCGGCTACGGCTCCGACGTGCTGACCGTGACGCAGATGTCGTCCATCATCCAGACCGCCGAGGAATATCTCCAGCAGCAGAAGCGGAAGAACATCGAGTTTTCTGACTACGAGTACGTCGCGCAAACCTGCACCCGCTGCCAGTCGGTGGGCGCGCAGCTTGCAACTTCCGGCAAAGTGGTCAACGGGAAACAGTCCTCCGATAACACCACCATCAATGGCTGGACCTCGGCCATGGCGGAGATGAGCAACATCAAAGTGGCGGAAGGCCGCGAGCTCACTCCCATGGACGACCAGGAGGGCACCCACGACGTGGTGGTCGGGGCGGACATCGTGGACAACCTGCTGCCCAATGGCGACCCCATCGGCCGGGAGGTTCGCGTCGATGGCGAAGTCTACACCGTGGTCGGCGTAGCCGAGCGCCAGGGCACGACGCTGGGGCGCAGCCGCGACAACTTCGTCAACATGCCGCTCAGCACCTACATGCACACCCACGGCGAGCACGAGAGCATCACCCTCTTCGCCCGGGCCGGAACCGCTCCTGGGGCGCTCGACAGCACCGTCGACGAAGTCCGCGCGCTGATGCGCATCCGCCGTCACGACCGGCCCGGCGAGGAAGACAGCTTCGCGGTCCAGACCAACGAAACCTTCGCCAGCTTCTGGAAACAGATCACCGGAACCTTTGCCATCGTCATGGTCGGCATTGCTTCCATCTCGCTCGTCGTCGGCGGCGTGGTCATCATGAACATCATGCTGGTGTCGGTCACCGAGCGGACCCGCGAGATCGGCATCCGCAAAGCGCTGGGCGCCAGGCGTCACGACGTGATGCTGCAGTTCCTCATTGAATCGGCGACCATGGCTCTGGCCGGGGGAATCTTCGGCGTCATCCTGGGAGTGGGCGTCGCGGAAATTGTGACCACGATCATCGGCTGGCCCTCATCGGTGGCATTATGGTCGGTAGTGCTGGGTTTGTCCGTGGCCACCAGCGTCGGCATTTTCTTTGGCGTCTACCCGGCGCATAAGGCGGCTCAGCTGGACCCCATCGTCGCCCTGCGCGCGGAGCTATAACCTATGCGATTCACCGACTCTCGCGAATCGATTCAAATGGCCCTCGATACGCTGCGCGCCAACAAGCTGCGTTCCGGGCTCACCATCCTCGGCATCGTCATCGGCGTGGCCACCGTGATCACCATCTCCTCGCTGATCAACGGCGTGAACAACCGCGTCGAGTCCTTCGTCAGCTCACTGGGCACGAATGTTCTCTGGGCGTTCCACATGCCGGTTATCAACGTGCGCCCCACCGCGGAGATGCTTGCGCGCAAACGACTCACGCTCGATGACCTCGACGCCCTCTCCAAACTGCCGCACGTCACCGCGGTGAGCGGCGGCATCCAGTACGCCAACTGGCAACTCGGCGTAGGCAGCGTGGCCGTCAGCTACAACGGCAAGAAAATTCAGAACACCATCCTCGAGGGCGATACGCCCGACGTCGCGAAGACCTACGACCTCAACGTCATTCAAGGCCGCCTCTTCAACGATTCCGATCAGTTCCGCAGCGCCAACGTCGTGGACCTCGGCTATGACGCGGCCGACGACCTGTTCCAGGGGCAGGACCCACTCGGAAAACAAGTTGTGATCAATGGAGACGTGTTTACGGTCATCGGCGTTCTCGATAAGCAGAAGCAGCCGTTTGGCACCGGTAAAAACGCCAACGACAATGCCGCCTTCATGCCCCTGAGCACCTTCCACAAGATTCACCCCGAGCTGAAAGACCTGTGGATCAGCGTCAAGTACGACGATGCGAAGAACGCCTCCATCGTCGAAGAGGAGATGCGGACGCTGCTGCGCGAGCGCCGCCGCGTGCGCGTAGAGAAGGACGACGATTTCTCCATCTTCAGTCCGGATTCGCTCACCCGCCTCTGGGATCAGGTCACCGTCGGCCTGGTCATCTTCATGTTCGCCGTCTCCAGCGTCGGCCTGCTGGTGGGTGGCGTGGGTGTAATGAACATCATGCTGGTCTCGGTCACCGAGCGCACCCGCGAGATTGGCGTGCGCAAGGCCATCGGCGCGACCAGGAGAAATGTCCTCATCCAGTTCACGTTTGAAGCGATGGCGCTCTGCGCCCTGGGCGGCGTCATCGGCATTGCTCTCGGGGCCATCATCACCCTCGCCATCCGCTACGGCGTTACCTTCCCGGCCACCATGTCGACCATGTGGACCATCATCGCCTTTGTGGTTTCCTGCGGTATCGGCCTGGTTTTCGGCATCTATCCGGCCTGGAAAGCGGCCAACCTCGACCCCATCGAAGCCCTGCGTTACGAATGATCCTCTTCTGGCGGCGGTTCATCACACCACGGAACCGCCCGCCGGGAAACTGCGTAAACTAAACCGAGAACCAGCAGACAAGTGTGCGCCGGCGAGACCGGCAGAGGCGTACTTCCAGCATGGGCTTTGCCGAAGCAATCCGGGTGGCACTGCAGTCTCTGTGGGCCAACAAGTTGCGCACGGTTTTGACCGTCATTGGCGTGGTCATCGGCGTGGCGTCGGTGATCGCCGTCATCACCCTGGCCAACGGCGCCAATATGTTTGTCGTGCAGAAAATCGCCACTCACGGCTCCGACACGCTGACCGTAAGCCGTCTGCCGGCGGTCATCTTTACCGGCGAAGAATATCTCAGGGTCAACAAGCGCAAAAACATCGTCTATGACGACTACCTGTACCTGCAACAGACCTGCACGCGCTGCCTGACGCTCGGCGCCGACCTTTCCTCCGCGGGCAAAGTGGTCAGCGGCAAGCAGTCCACCACTGACACCATCATCAACGGCTGGACATCCAGCATGGCCGAGATCTCCGACCTCAACGTGGTCCAGGGCCGCGCCCTCACTCCCATGGACGACGCGATGGGCACCCACGATGTGGTCGTCGGCTATGACATCGTCGACAATCTCCTTCCCAACGTCGATCCCATCGGCCGGGACATCCGCGTCGACGGCGAGGTCTACTCGGTTGTGGGCGTCGGTGAGCGCAAGGGCGAAGTCTTCGGGCAGAGCGAGGACAACTATGTCGACATGCCGCTCAGCACCTACCTGCACACCCACGGCGAGCACGAAAGCGTCGGCATTTCGGCCAAGGCGGGCATCGCCCCGGGCGCCCTCGACAACGCCATCGACGAGGTGCGGGCGCTCATGCGTTCCCGTCGTCACGACCAGCCCGGTGTCGAGGACAGCTTTTCCATCTATACCAACGACACGTTCATTAGCCTCTTCCATCAGCTCACCAATACCTTCGCCACGGTCATCGTCGGCATTGCCGCCATTTCGCTCGTCGTCGGCGGCGTGGTCATCATGAACATCATGCTGGTGTCGGTCACCGAGCGCACCCGCGAAATCGGCATCCGCAAAGCGCTGGGCGCCAAGCGTCAGGACGTGATGCTGCAGTTCCTCATCGAAGCGGCCGCCATGGCTCTGCTGGGCGGCGTCTTCGGCGTCCTCAGCGGCGTCACCATCGCCGAGGTCGTTACCCGCCTGGTTGGATTTCCCTCTTCGGTCGCGGTGTGGTCGGTGCTGCTGGGCCTGTTTGTCGCCACCAGCGTGGGCATTTTCTTCGGCGTCTATCCGGCGCGCAAGGCGGCTATGCTTGATCCCATCGTGGCCCTGCGGGCGGAGCTATAAACCATGGCCCTCAGCGATTCCCGCGAATCCGTCCGCATGGCGCTGGACACCCTGCGCGCCAATAAACTCCGCTCCGGCCTCACCATTCTCGGCATCGTCATCGGCATCGCCACGGTCATCACCATCTCTTCGCTCATCAATGGCGTCAACAACCGCGTCGCCGATCTGGCCAGCCAGTTCGGCACCAACGTAGGCCATCACGACGCTGCCTCACGTCGTCGCCGTCAACGCCGCCCGGCGATTCGCCAATTGGCAGCTCGGCGTCGGCTATGTCGCGATTCAATACCGGGACAAAAAGGTCCAGAACTCCATCCTCATCGGCACCTTACCTGCCTTTGCGATCGTGGACGATATCCAGTTCCAGGAAGGCCGTCCTTTTACCGAAGACGAGGAATTTCGCCGAGCCGATGTCACCATCCTCGGCCATGACACGGCGGAGAAGCTCTTTGGCACAGCAGATCCCATCGGCAAAGACGTCGTGATTGGCGGCGACGTCTTCACCGTCATCGGCGTCCTCGATAAATACAAGCAGCTCTTCGGCGGCGGCAGCAATCCCGAGGACAACAAAGCCGTCTTCCCCATGAGCACCTTTCACAAGATTCACCCCGAGATTCTGGACACCATCATCGCCATCAAGTACGACGATGCCAAGAACAAGGC
>JBEKIN010000268.1:0-6296 GCA_050011735.1 Acidobacteriaceae bacterium
ATGTTCTTGATGTAGTCGGCGTGGCCCGGGCAGTCGACGTGCGCATAGTGCCGGTTGGCCGTCTCGTACTCCACGTGCGCGGTCGCGATGGTGATGCCGCGCTCCCGCTCCTCAGGCGCGTTGTCGATCGAATCGAACGACCGAAACTGATTCTTCGGATTGTGCTTCTGCAGCACCTTCGTGATCGCCGCCGTCAAAGTCGTCTTGCCGTGATCGATGTGCCCGATCGTCCCCACGTTCACGTGCGGCTTCGACCGGTCAAACTTTTCCTTCGCCATAAAAAGTCCTGATTCCCTTTCGTAGCTCTTACTGCCAGTTTCATCTCGGAGCGCCGGCTGTCCGGCTCCAGCCCCCAAAAACCTGTTCCCGCCTTACTTTCCCTGATTCCGCCCGATAATTTCTTCCGAAATCATCCTGGGAGCCTCTTCGTACCGCGCAAACTGCATGCTGTAGGAGGCGCGCCCCTGCGTCGATGACCGGATATCGTTCACGTATCCGAACATCTCCTTCAGCGGCACCATCGCCTTGATCACCTGCGAGCCGCCTACGTGCTCCATGCCCTCGATCCGGCCGCGCCGCGAGTTGATGTCCCCGATGATCGTGCCCATGTGCTCTTCCGGCACCGTCACTTCCACCGCCATCACCGGCTCCAGCAATACCGGAGACGCTCTCCGCGCCGCTTCCTTAAAGGCCAGCGACCCGGCAATCTTGAAGGCCATTTCGTTCGAGTCGACCTCGTGATAGCTGCCGTCGTACAGCGCCGCCTTGAAGTCCACCATTTCGTAGCCAGCCAGAATGCCGCCCAGCGCCGCCTCACGGATCCCGTGCTCGATCGGCTTGATGTACTCCTTCGGAACCACGCCGCCCCGGATCTCGTTGATGAACTCAACGCCCTTGCCCGGCTCGTTCGGCTCCACGCGAATCTTCACGTGACCGTAGTTGCCCGAGCCGCCCGTCTGACGGATGTACTTGCCCTCAGCCTCGGACACCTTGCGGATGGTCTCGCGGAACGCCACTTTCGGCTCGCCCACATTCGCTTCGACCTTGTGCTCGCGTTTCATCCGATCCACAAGAATCTCCAGATGCAGCTCGCCCATCCCGCTGATGATCGTCTGTCCCGAGTCAATGTCGGTCCGCACTTTGAACGTCGGATCCTCCTCGGCCAGCCGCGCCAGCGCCACACCCATCTTTTCCTGGTCCGTCTTCGTCTTCGGCTCGACCGCAACCGAAATAACCGGTTCTGGAAAATCGATCGCGCTCAGCGCAATCGCATGATGCGGATCGCACAGCGTGTCGCCCGTCTTGATTTCCTTCAGTCCCACGCAAGCGCAAATGTCGCCCGCGTAGATTTCGGTGATCTCCTCACGCTTGTTAGCGTGCATCTTCACCAGTCGCCCCACGCGCTCTGTGCGTCCCATCCGCGGATTGAGTATCGTGTCGCCGGTCTTCAGTGAGCCCGAGTACAGCCGGATGAACGCCAGCTTGCCGTAGGGATCGTTGATCAGCTTGAACGCCAGCGCCGAAAACGGCTCCTCGTCCTTTTCTTCGCGCTTCAGCACCACCCCCGGATGATGCGGATCGATGCCCTCGATCGGCGGCACATCCAGCGGGCTGGGCAGAAAATCCACCACCGCGTCCAGCAGCGTCTGCACGCCCTTGTTCTTGAACGCCGAGCCGCACAACACCGGGAACACCTTCATCTCAATCGTGGCCCGGCGCAGCGCCGCCTTCAGCTCCTCGGCCGTCGGCGTCTCGCCCTCGAGGAACTTGTGCAGCATCTCATCGTCGTTCTCCGCGACCGTCTCGATCAGCTGCATCCGGAATGCTTCCGCCTTCTTCTTCAACTCCGCCGGCACCGGCTCCTCGTTGTACTCCGCGCCCAGGGTCTCGTCGTGCCACAGGATGGCTTTCATCTCGATCAGGTCGACGACGCCCTTGAACTTGGCCTCCGCGCCGATCGGAATCTGCGTCGCCACAGGCCGCGCGCCCAGCCGCTTGCGGATCGTCTCGATCACGTGCTCGAAGTCCGCGCCCGCCTTATCCATCTTGTTCACGAAGCAAATGCGCGGAACCTTGTACTTATCGCCCTGCCGCCACACCGTCTCGGTCTGCGGCTGCACGCCACTCACCGAATCGAACAGCGCCACTGCGCCGTCCAGCACCCGCAGCGAGCGCTCCACCTCGGCCGTAAAGTCCACGTGCCCCGGCGTATCGATAATGTTGATGCGGATGTCCTTCCAGATGCAGGTCGTTGCCGCCGACGTAATCGTGATCCCGCGCTCCTGCTCCTGTTCCATGTAATCCATGGTCGCGGTGCCTTCATGCACCTCGCCCAGACGATGGGTAATCCCCGTGTAATAGAGGATGCGCTCGGTCGTCGTCGTCTTTCCGGCGTCGATGTGCGCCATGATTCCGATGTTCCGGCAACGATTTAGTGGTACCTGTCGAGCCACAATCTTCTCTCTTTGCTCTTGCGGACCTCATCAGCCCGCGGTTACTTTGTGTTGCTCTCTGCGGATCAGGTTTGTTTTTCTAATCCCTAATCCCTAACCTCTAATCCAGACTCTTGCCTGTCTCTGCTACCCGATACCAGCTACCGGCTTGTTTTTCTGAACGCTGTACCCTGCACCCTGTACCCTGGTTTTTCACCACCGATAGTGCGCGAACGCCTTGTTCGCTTCCGCCATGCGGTGAACGTCTTCCTTCTTCTTCATCGCCGCGCCGCGCCCATTGGCCGCATCCAGCAGCTCGTTGCTCAGCTTGTCGATCATGCCCTTCTCGCCGCGCGCCCGGCCGTAGCTCACCAGCCAGCGAATGGCCAGCGACGTCCGCCGCTCCGGATTCACTTCCACCGGCACCTGATAGTTCGCGCCGCCCACGCGCCGCGTCTTCACCTCGAGCAGCGGCTTGCAGTTCTCCACCGCCTTCTTGAAGAGCGTCAGCGCCTCAGCGCCGCCCTTCTGCTCCAGGTTCGTCATGGCGGTATAGAAGATGCCCTGAGCGGTCGACTTCTTTCCCTCATACATCATCGAGTTAACGAACTTCGTCACCAGCGTCGAGTTGTACACCGGATCCGCCGCCACTTCCCGCTTCGCGATATGTCCTTTTCTCGGCATGCTCTATTCCTTATTCCCGATTCCCTATTGGCTATTCCCTATTTCTTCGCGGCCTTGGCCCGCTTCGTCCCATACTTCGACCGGCTCTGATTCCGCCCCGCCACCCCGACCGAATCCAGCGTGCCACGCACTACGTGATACCGCACCCCGGGAAGATCCTTTACGCGCCCCCCGCGGATCAGCACAATCGAGTGCTCCTGCAGGTTGTGCCCAATCCCCGGAATATAAGTGGTCACCTCAATCCCGTTGGTCAGCCGCACGCGAGCCACTTTGCGCAGCGCGGAATTCGGCTTCTTCGGCGTCTGCGTATACACCCTCGTACACACTCCGCGCCGCTGCGGCGATCCCTGCAGCGCCGGTGACGCCGTCTTGTACCGCGGCGCCGTCCGTCCTTTTCTCACCAGCTGATTGAATGTCGGCAAACCAAACTCCTTCTTCCCAAAACCGCTGCTCAAACTCACGCGCGCGCAAATCCGCCGTCTTCGTCTGCGATCCCGAATCCATCCCGGACTCGGTCCGCACGAAGCCCGATCTGCTTCGCGTCCGCTTACACTTCCCTGCGTCAGACGAGAACCTGCGACGGTGACCGAGCGTGCCTTCAGCCCCGCAACCCTGCAGGGCCCACGGAACAGCCGATTCCGTTTCGAAGTTCCGGCCCGCATAGCTCGCCAAGGTGACGAGTGTCGCGAGGCCCGTTGCGATCCAGTTCCAGCGGTCGTGAAACTACCTGGAGTCGCACTGCGCAACCCCTCACGATCCGCGCCGCCTCCCCACTCCGCCGCACATCGCACTGGCGCAAAAGCAGGTTACAGACAGCTTTTTGAGAATAGCATAGTTGGCGTATCGGTCAAAATCCGCAACCCGTCCCGCCCCGAATCGTCGGTGCTGTCCTCAGCGGGGCCTCCCACACTCCCAGCGCCTATCGGCCGATCCCGATCCTGAGACGCCACGCTAGAATGCGCTCATGCTCCATCTCTGGCTGCACCTTGACGATATGCGCATGGTGCAGTTCAAGGCCGGCCTTGCCGCCGCCGGCGCTCTTTTGCTGTTCTGGTATTGGCTCGCCGAGCAGGATCCTCGCGGGCGGCGCCTGCGCGACGGCCTGTTGATCGTCATCGGAATCGTGTCCTGCGCGTCGTGGTGGAACCTTGGGCGCTTTCATTTCACCCCGTCTTACGTGATCCACTACCACGAGTTCTATCACTATTACCTCGGCGGCAAGTACGCGCCGGAACTCGGCTATACGCGGCTCTACGAATGCTCGCTCGTGGCCGAGGATGAGTACGCGCACCCCGGGCCTCGCCTCGCCCAGCTCACCATCCGCGATCTCCGCACCAATGTGCTCGTCCCGGCCGCGCCTGCCCTGGCGCATCCCCAGGACTGTCAGCAGCACTTCTCGCCGCAACGCTGGCAGGCGTTTACGCGCGACTCGCACTTCTTCTGGCGCAGCGTATCCTGGGCGAAAATGTCGGACGTTCTCAAGGACCATGGCTACAACGGCACGCCGGCGTGGCGGCTGCTGGGCGGCTTCCTTGCCAACCGGGTTGGCGAGCTGAACCCAACATCAGCCTTCCGCCTCGCTCTGATCGATCCGGTATTGCTGTTCGCCATGATGATCGCCATCGCCTGGGCCTTCGGCTGGCGCACCTTGTGTGTCGCGCTCCTGTTTTTCGGCACCAACTACCCGGCCCGCTACCTCTGGACAGGCGGCGCATACCTGCGCATGGACTGGTTGTTCGCCGCCATCGCGGGCATCTGCCTGATGAAGCGCGAGCGGCCCTTTTCTGCCGGGCTGGCGATCGCTTACGCTACCCTGCTCAGGATCTTTCCCGGCTTTCTTGTGGCCGCCCTGGTACTGAAGATCGTTGTTGCTTCGGTGCGTGCGCGACGGCTGGTTTGGACCACGGCGCAACGCCGCTTCCTGGCTGGCGCCGCGGTGGCAATCGCCGTGCTCGTGCCGGTCGCGTCCGTCTACGGCGGCAACGACTCCTGGCGCGGTTTCATCGCCAACAGCAGGAAGCATCTTGCCACTCCGCTCACGAACAATATGGGCTGGCACACCGTCGTCGCCTGGCGCCTTTCAACCCGGGAGCAGGTGGAGCACGATAACCAGGCGCTCGATCCATACGCGCGCTGGGGACAGGCGCAGCGCGACAACTTCCATGCCATGCGCCTGGTATTCCTGGCCGGACTGTTCGGTTATGTTGTCCTGCTGGGGGCAGCCGTCGAACGTCACGAGGACTGGGTGGCGCTGGTGCTGGGCATCGGGCTCATCCTTTTCGCGGCACAGCTCACCTGTTATTACTTCATTATCTTCCTCGGGTTTGCGCTCCTCTGGCCGTGGCTTCCCCGCAGCGGCACTCCCCTGGCCCTCCTCAGTTTTGCCACCTGCGAATTCGGCCTGGCGTTTCCCGGCTGGGACGATTGCTACTTTGCCATCAGCGTTACATACGTTGCGTTCGTACTCGCGCTGACTGGCGCGGTCGCCTGGACCGGCCGCCAGCGTGCCAAGGCACTCCCCGGGCGAGCGATCCCGCTGTCTCCCTCTTCAACGTAAAGCCGGCTTGACATCCCTCGTCACCCCTGCTACGGTGATGTCAAGCCGACTTTCCATCACCACCTCAACATCGGCTCCTTATATATGGATCCCATCGTCCACAACCGCGTCCGCGAACTCCGCATCGCTCGCGATCTCACCCAGGAGCAACTGGCCAGCGCGGTCGGTGTCTCCCGCCAGAGCATTAATTCCATTGAGCGCGACCGCTACATCCCCAGCCTCCCCCTGGCTCTTCTGCTGGCACGCGTCTTCCGCTGCCCCGTCGACCAAATCTTCAAACTCGAGAAACACCCCCTGAAAGAGGACCACGCATGAAGCTCCCCATCCTCGGCGCCACCATCGACGAGCGCTTCCTCGACCACCGCCTCCGCTCCACCTCTCTCGGAGGCAAAGCCGCCGGCGTCCTCGCCATCGGCCTCTTCATATATCACCTCCTCCGCCAGCATGTCTGCCACTGGGAACTCCTTGCCATCGGCGCCACCATGGTCGCCGCCAAGCTCGCCGCCATGGCCTGGTACCACTTCACCGACTAACCCAGCACAACCTGTGTAAGGAGATTTACCATGTCCCTTCTTCGCTCCAACCGCAAAGCCCGCATCCTCCTCATCGTTGGCCTGCTCTCG
>JBEKIN010000269.1:0-6287 GCA_050011735.1 Acidobacteriaceae bacterium
CATCGTGCTGCTTCTCAAATTGATCCAGCTCCGCCGCATACCGCAGCGTCAGCCCGATATCGTCCAACCCCTCCAGCAGGCAATCCCGCCGGAACGGATCCATTGTGAAGCTGGTTTCAAACCCCTGCTCATCGCGAATCGTGTTTTCTTCGAGCGACACGGTCAATGTGTAACCGTCACGGCTACTTGCCCGATCCAGCATCGTCTGCACCTGGTCCTCGGGCAGCGTAACCAGCAGAATTCCGTTCTTGCCCGCGTTCGAATGAAAGATATCGGCGAACGAAGGCGCGATTACGCACCGGAACCCATAATCGCTCAGCGCCCACGCCGCATGTTCCCGCGAAGACCCGCATCCGAAATTCTTGGCCGCCACCAGAATCCGCGCGCCTTTGTACCGCGGATTGTTCAGCTCAAACCCAGCATCCTTCCGCCAGTCAAAAAACAGAAAATCCTCGTAGCCCGTGCGCTCGATCCGCTTCAAAAACTGTTTCGGAATGATCTGATCGGTATCCACATTCACCCGATCCAGCGGCATCACCTTCGAAGTCAGTGTCTGAAATTTCTCCATTACGCCAGCACCTCTGCGTTCTTAAATTCCCACGTCCTAACATCCGTGAAGTGCCCCTTGACCGCCGCTGCAGCCGCCATCATCGGGCTCACCAGATGCGTTCGCCCGCCCTGCCCCTGCCGCCCCTCAAAATTCCGGTTGCTGGTCGACGCGCACCGCTCGCCTGGCTGCAGAATGTCAGGATTCATCCCCAAACACATCGAACATCCCGGCTCGCGCCACTCAAATCCCGCCTCGCGAAAGATCGCATCCAGCCCCTCGCGCTCCGCCTGGGCCTTCACCAGCTGCGATCCCGGAACCACCATGGCCCGCACGTTCGCGTGCACATGATGCCCAGCCACCACCTTCGCCGCCGCGCGCAAATCCTCAATCCGCGAATTCGTGCACGACCCGATGAACACGCGATCGATGGCAATCTCCTCCATCGGCGTTCCCGGCTTCAGATCCATATACTCAAGCGCCCGCGTAAATGCCCGCCGATTCGCATCGCTCTGCTCCGCTGCCGGATCAGGCACAGTGGCTGTTACAGATACCACCATGCCGGGATTCGTCCCCCACGTGACATAGGGTTCGATCTCCACGGCAGGTATCGTCAGCTCGCGATCGAACTGCGCGCCGGAATCCGTCGGTAGCTTCCGCCACTCCGCAACCGCCTCGTCCCACGCCGCGCCCTCGGGCGCAAACGGCCGCCCCTTCAGCCACGCAAACGTCGTCTCATCCGGCGCAATCATTCCCGCCCGCGCACCCGCCTCAATGCTCATGTTGCAGATCGTCATCCGGCCTTCCATGCTCAGCGACCGAATCGCCGACCCCGCGTACTCGACCACGTATCCGGTCGCGCCATCCGTCCCGATCCGCCCAATAATCCCCAGCACAATGTCCTTCGCGCCCACGCCCTCCGGCAGCTCGCCCTCAATCGAAATCCGAAACGTCTTCGGCTTCCCCTGCGGCAAACACTGCGTCGCCAGCACATGCTCCACTTCCGACGTCCCGATCCCAAACGCCAGAGCGCCCAGTGCCCCATGCGTCGACGTGTGCGAGTCCCCGCACACAATCGTCATCCCCGGTTTCGTCAGCCCCAGCTCCGGCCCAATCACGTGCACAATGCCCTGTCGCGGCGACTCGACGTCGTACAGCGTTACGCCAAAATCCGCACAGTTCTTCCGCAGCGTCTCAATCTGCCTCGCCGCAATCGGGTCCTCAATCACCCGCCGATTCGCGGTCGTCGGCACATTGTGATCCACCGTCGCGATCGACCGATCAGGCCGCCGCACCTTCCGCCCTGCCAGCCGCAGTCCCTCAAATGCCTGCGGAGAGGTCACCTCGTGGATCAGGTGCAGATCGATGTACAGCAGCACCGGCTCATTCGCCGGCTCCGCCACGATGTGCGATTCCCAAACTTTCTCGAATAGTGTTTTCGGATTTCCAGCCATCTCCACCAACCTTGTCATCCTGAGCGGAGCGAAGGACCCCGCGTTATCTTGCCACCACGCCTGCCCTCGCTCCGATGAGCGCCTCGCGTACCTTACTTCCCACTTCCCCCGTCGACAGAACCCTGGCAGATTGGTCCCCACGCGCCAGATCGGGAGTGCGATACCCCTCGTCCAGCACCTTCTTCACCGCAGCTTCGACCGCCGCGGCTTCCTCATCCAGCCCCGCCGAATACCGCAGCAGCATCGCTGCCGTCAAAATCGCACCCAACGGATTCGCGATCCCTTTCCCCGCAATGTCCGGCGCCGATCCGTGCACCGGCTCGTACAAATTCACCTTCCCGCCGATCGTCGCCGACGGCAGCATCCCCAGCGACCCCGTAATCACTGCCGCCTCATCCGACAAAATGTCCCCAAACAAATTCTCCGTGAGCACGACATCGTAGCTGCGCGGCTGGTTCATGATGTGCATCGCCATCGCGTCCACATACTGATGCTCCAGCGCCACTCCCGGGTACGACTGCGCAACCTCGGTCACCGTCGCGCGCCACAGCTGCGAAACCTCCAGCACGTTGGCCTTATCGACCGACGTGACCTTTTTCCGCCGCTTTTGTGCCAGCTCAAACGCCACCTTCGCCACGCGCACCACTTCGTCGCGCGTGTAGCGCATCGTGTTCCACGCCGCATTCGCTTGCTTGTCCCACTCCCGCGGCTCGCCAAAATACAGCCCGCCCAGCAGCTCGCGAACAAACAAAATGTCCGCACCTTCCACGATCTCCGGCCTAAGCGGTGAATTCCCACTCAGCCCCTGCCAAGCAAACGACGGCCGCAGATTCGCGAATCCCCCCAGCGCCGCGCGAATCTTCAGCAGGCCCGCTTCCGGCCGCTGGCTCGGCGGCAGCGCATTGAACTCGTTGCTCCCCACCGCGCCCAGCAGCACCGCATCGCTCTCAAGCGCCGCTTGCAGCGTCCCATCCGGCAGCGGCGAACCATGCGCCTTGATCGCCACACCGCCAATCAGCTCCTCGCGAAACTGAAAGTCGTATCCGCCCGTCTCCGCGACCGACTTGAGCACCCGCACCGCTTCGCCGGTCACTTCCGGCCCGATGCCATCGCCGGCCACAATCAAAATCTTCATCTTCTTCGTCATCGATTCCCTTTGAGGATCTCGCGGCGGCCTGCTGAGCGCTGGCCGCACCATCCTTGGCCGCTTTACCTCTGTTCCACCGGTAGCGTCGAAATCAGATCCTCGTGCCGCTGATGATGCGCCACCAGGTTGATCAGATCCTGGTCGTAGATGGCCTTCTTCCGGTCCGCCAGCTCGGTAAACGCGCGATAGGCGATGTCCAGATCCGCCGCCGACAGCCGATATCCCAGCTCGTTCAGCCGCGACCGCAACGCGGTCCGCCCTGAATGCTTGCCCAGCACCATGCGATTCGCGGGCACCCCCACCGAAACCGGCGTCATAATCTCGTAGGTCAGCGGATTCGAGAGCACCCCGTGCTGATGAATCCCGGCCTCGTGCGCAAACGCGTTTGCGCCCACCACGGCCTTGTTCGGCGCTGCTCCAAAACTGATCGTCCCCGCCAGCTGCTGGCTCACCGGATACAGCTTCTCCAGATTGAGTCCATGCTCGTACGGGAAAACATCAGCGCGCACCTTCAGTGCCGCCCCAATCTCCTCCAGCGCCGCGTTGCCCGCCCGCTCGCCAATGCCGTTGATCGTGCACTCCACCTGCCGCGCCCCTGCATGAATCGCCGCCAGCGTATTCGCCACCGCTAGCCCCAAATCGTCATGGCAATGCGTTGAGAGAATCACTCGCTCCGCTCCCGGCACCTTTTCCAGGATCATGCGAAACATCCCCGCATAATCCTCCGGCGTTGCATAGCCAACCGTGTCCGGCAGGTTGATCGTCGTAGCACCCGCGCTGATTGCCGCACCTACAAACTGGCACAGAAACTCCGGATCCGTCCGCGTCGAATCCTCCGGCGAAAACTCCACATCGTCCGCATACGTCCGCGCCAAAGCCACCATCTTCGCCGCCTGCTCCAGCGCCTCGTCCCGCGTGATCTTCAGCTTGTATTCGAGATGAATATCCGAGCTGGCCAGGAACACGTGAATCCTCGGCCGCGCTGCCCTCTCCACCGCCTTCGCCGCCCGCTCAATATCTTCCTGCCGCGCCCGCGCCAGCGATGCCACCTTCGGCCCGCGCACTTCCTGCGCAATCGCCGAGATCGCGGCAAAGTCGCCGTCCGAAGCGATCGCAAATCCCGCCTCAAGAATGTCGACGCCGAGGTCAGCCAGCGAATGCGCCAGCGCCAGCTTCTCGTGGTGCGTCATGCTGCATCCCGGCGACTGTTCGCCATCGCGCAACGTCGTGTCGAAAAAGTAAATGCGATCCTGGGGCATACAGGGTCTCTCCCTCAATCGAACCTGCGTGCGCAAGCCGCCATTAGCGGCTTTAGCGCCAGCCTTTGCTTCGTGCTCCTTCAGTTTCGCAAAGGCTGCCACTATAAAGCAAATTTGTAATTCTTTGCATTTACATAAATACTATTCATGCAGCAATTCGAAGCTCTCCCCCGGCTCGCACCTTATGGACCTCTACCAACTAGAAACCTTCCTCGCCGTTGCCGAAGAAAAGGGCTTTTCCCGCGCGGCCATCCGCATGCGGCGCACCCAGCCCGCCATCAGCCACGCTATCCGCAAGCTGGAAGAAGAAATCGGCCAACCCCTCTTTGAGCGCGCCTCGCGCGATGCCACGCTTACCGCCACCGGCAAGCTGCTGCGCAGCTATGCCGAGCGCCTGCTGCGCCTGCGCGGCGAAACCATCACCGCCCTCGAAGAATTGCGCTCCCTCGAGCGTGGCCGCCTCACCATAGCCGCCAATGAATACACCTGCCTCTGGCTTCTTCCCGTGCTCGACGAATTTCGCCGGAATTTCCCCCAGATCGGCATTACCGTGCAGCGATCCCTTGCCAGCCAGATCCCCGATCAGCTTCTCGAGCGAGCTGTCGAGTTCGGCATTCTTTCGTTCCGCCCCGAGGACGCACGTCTCCACGCGATCGCGGTCTACACCGACTCCGTCGCCTTCGTTGTGGACCCAAAGCATCCTCTGGCGAAGCAGAAACAGGTCTCCATCCGCGAGCTGGGCACACAGAATTTCATCGCGCACACGGTCGCATCGCCGCTCCGCCAGCGCGTGATCGAAACCTTTGCTCGCCACCAAACGCCCCTCAACATGGGCGTCGAGTTGCCCAGCCTCGAGGCCATCAAGCGCTTCGTGGCGCGCGGCCAGGGCGTTGCGCTGGTTCCTGGCCTCACCGTCCAGCCCGAGCTCGCCCGGGGAGAATTGGTACAGGTCGCAGTCCCCGAACTGAAAATCACTCGCCGCCTTTGGCTCGTGCATCGCGCCCGCGCCACGCTCTCCCACGCCGGGCTGGCTTTCCTTGACATGGTCAGAGACCGGGCCACAGACCGCGGCCATCCCTTCGCATTTCGATCCGAGCACCCGTCGGCCCGCGCTCACGATCGCACTCCTGGGCTGTCGAAATAGCCTGCGGCAGGTACAATGACCAGGTGGACATCCCCGTGATGTTTGCTATTTCAAGGAGCCTGGGCTTCTGAGGCGCCATTCCATTTTTGGCCGCCGCAAGTCTAATACGGCGTTGTGAAGAGGTTGACCGAAGCATGAAGAAATCGTTGTTCTTGTTCCTGTTGTTGTTCCCCCTGCTGGCTGCACCGCTCTTCGCGCAGGAAAGCCGCCAGGATATCAGCATCAGCGGCACCGCCATTATCCCGCCCTTTGCCTCAGGGAACGCTGTCCAGCTTCATGCCACCGTCGGATACGCAGGAGCCCTCGTGAGCTACCGCTATCTGCTCACCCCACATGGCGGTCTGGAGCTCAACTACCAGTACAACCAGAACGTCCAACACTTCATTTACCCCGGCGGCAGCTACAACATCCATGACCGGTTCGAGGAGATTTCCGGAGCGTACGTCTACAGCTTCAATTTCAGAAACTGGAATCCCTTCATCGAGGGCGGTGCGGCTGGCTTCCTCATCTCGCCGATCGATGACGCCAAAACCGACACCTTCGGCATTAGCCGCAATACCAATGTCGGTGCGCTGTACGGCGCCGGGATCGCCTACGAGATCAGCCCCAGCTTCGATATCCGGGCCGAATTTCGCGGCCTGGTCATGAAGACGCCCACCTTCAATTATCAAAACAATGATTTCCGCACCAACGTCTACTACAACATCTACGACCCCGTGATCGGCGTCGCATACCA
>JBEKIN010000270.1:0-6251 GCA_050011735.1 Acidobacteriaceae bacterium
GAGTGACGTCGGCCGACAAGATTCCGGATGGCATGGTGGCGAGGACGGTGCGCGCCGGGAAATATTCGGTGGTTGCTTCTGAAACGGGACCGCCGCAGGAAGTGATCCCCGCCCTCTGGCAGCGCATCGCGCAGATGACGCCGCGGCAGCTGGGTGGAGCGCGCGCGTATCAGACCGACTTCGAGACCTACGGTGCCATCGTCGACTGGGGCAACATGCAGACGACTGCTCATCTGGGACTGAAGTAGCTCGGAGCCGGGAGCCGGGAGCTTTAACTGGAACCCATCGGTGATCTGTACCCTGCCAGCTAAACCCGTTACCCTGCTTTTATGAGTTCGATTCAGGTTCAGCTTCCCGACGGATCGGTGCGCGAGGTCGCGTCCGGCACGACACCTCTGGCCATTGCCGAGAGCATCTCGCCGCGACTGGCGCAGGCTTCTGTGGTCGCGCGCATCCGGCCTCTGAAGGCGGGCGCCGTTACGGCCGTCTCGCCCGAAGGCAGTGAGTCTTCGATGTATGGGGCGGGGGACCCCCACGCCGAGCGTCTGGTCGATCTGACCACGCCGCTTGAGGAGGACGTCGCGCTGCAGTTGCTGACGGAGAGAGACGCAGAGGCGCTGAAGGTTCTGCGCCACTCCGCCGCGCACGTGCTGGCGACTGCGGTGACGGAACTGTTTCCGGAGACGAAGCTGGGCCACGGACCGGCGACGGATGTGGGGTTCTTCTACGATTTTTGGCGGCCGACTCCATTTACGCCTGAGGATCTGAAGCTGATCGAGGGGCGCATGGCGGAAGTGACGGCGCGTGACGAGACATTCGTCCGCGAACTGGAGCCGCGCGAGGAGGGTCTGGAGAAATTCAAAACCGGCAACGACTTTATGAAGGTGCACTTCGTGGAGAAATTCACGAAGCCGGGCGACGAGATTTCGCTCTATCGCAACGGCAAGTTCGTGGATTTCTGCCGCGGCCCCCATGTACCGTCAACCGGCCGCGTAAAGGCATTCAAGGTAATCAGCATTTCCGGCGCGTACTGGCTGGGCGACGAGAAGAACCCGCAGCTGCAGCGGATTTACGGGACGGCGTTTTTCTCGAAGAAGGATCTGGACGAATACCTCGAGCGAATCGAAGACGCGAAACGCCGCGATCATCGCCGACTGGGCAAGGAGCTGGAGCTGTTCACGGTCAGCGACCAGGTGGGCGCTGGGCTGCCACTTTGGCTGCCGAAGGGCGCGACGATTCGCCGGCTGCTGGAGGAGTACATTTTGGGCCTCGAGCGCGAGATGGGTTACGAGCACGTTTATACGCCCAGTCTGGCGAAGGTCGACCTGTATGTTCGCTCCGGCCACTGGGAGCACTATCACGAGGACATGTTCCCGCCCATGGACCTGCAGACGGAGCAGCTGGTGCTGCGGCCGATGAACTGCCCGCACCATATTCTGATTTATGAGTCGAGGCTGCGCAGCTATCGCGATCTGCCGGTGCGGCTGGCCGAGCTGGGCACGATGTATCGCTACGAGCGATCGGGGGTGCTGAGCGGGCTGAGCCGGGTGCGCTGCATGACGCTGAACGACGCGCACATTTTCTGCACGCCCGATCAGATCAAAGAAGAGTTCTCCAGCGTGATGAAGCTGGTCGAGCGCGCGTATCGCGATCTGGGGATCACGAAATACAGCTATCGTTTGTCGCTGCGCGATCCCGCCAACAAGGAAAAATACGTCGACAACGACGCGATGTGGGAGCTGGGTGAGCGGGTGCTGCGCGAGGCGCTCGATTCGCTCGGCCTCGAGTACCGGGAGAGCAAGGGCGACGCGGCGTTTTACGGGCCGAAGCTGGATATCCAGCTGGCCGACGTGATGGGCCACGAGGAAACTTACTCGACCGTCCAGCTGGATTTTCATCTGCCCAGCCAGTTTGAGCTGAAGTACACGGCGGCCGATGGCACGCAGCCTCGGCCGGTGATGATCCATCGCGCCATCGTCAGCACCATGGAGCGGATGGTGTCGTACCTGATCGAGCTATACGCGGGTGCGTTTCCGCTATGGCTGGCGCCGGTGCAGGCGGGACTGGTGCCGATCAGCGAGCGGCATCTTGCCTACGCAAAAAAAGTACAGCAACGGTTACAGAATGCCGGGCTGCGGGTGGAAATCGACGGGCGCAACGAGAAGATGAACGCGAAGATTCGCGAGTTCACGCTGCAGAAGATTCCTTATGTACTGGTGATGGGGGACAAGGAGGAATCGAGCGAAGCGGTGAGCGTGCGCACGCGGGGCAAGGGTGATCAGGGATCGATGCCTCTGGAGCAATTTGTGGCGCGGGCGCAGGAAACCGTTGGGAGCAGGACGAGCGAGCTGTGATTCCGGCCGCATCCGGCGCGCTCTGTCCCAGATCGCTGCAGTCCTCCCCCGGAAGTTTTCCCGGAGGTTCACGAACTGGTCTCACGGGGTGCAGCCCTTCCTCGCTAGAATCGGCGGCAGACAAACAGACTTTAGCTTTCGGGCGAGGAAATAATGCGGCAGCTCACTGCTCCTGATGCGATTCATGTCAGCCAACGATTCCGGCTCACGCTGGAGTCCGCGATCCTCGACCTCGAAGCGGCGGCGGCGCGCGATGAGCGGGTTCTGCCGCTGCTGGACAATGCGGATCACCGGCGGCGCCAGCTGCTGCTGGTGGCCAGCCAGCTGGAGCGCGCGTTTCGGCTGCGCGAGCTGCTCTCCCGGACCGCGCTGTGGCCGGGACGAGCAGCCTGATCCGGTCCCTCAAGACTCACTGCGGGCGTTTGTCGCCAGGTTTGCTCTGGGGGCGAGGCTGCTGTTTTGGTGGAGGCGCGGGTTTCGATTCAGGTGCGGGTCTGGACTCCGGCTGGGGGCGCGATTCGGGCGGCGGGGCGGGTCGGGACTCCGGCGCGGGGCGCGATTCCGGCTGCGGTCGAGGGGTGGATTGGGGAGCGGGGCGCGATTCAGGCTGAGGACGTGACTCCGGTCTTACCGGTTGTGGCGCAGGACGGGATTCTGGACGAGGGGCCGGTGGCTGCGACGTACGGGGCGCAGGTGCAGGCCTTGATTCCGGTCTTGGTTGTGGAGCTGGTCGCGATGCCGGAGCGGGACGGGATTCGGGCGCGGGTCTTGATTCCGGAGCTGGTCGGCCGGGTTGCGGACGGACTCCAGGCTGCGGTGCGGGTCGCGGCACAGCCACGGGAGCGGGGCGATCGGCCTCCGGGCGAGCCGCCGGAGCCGGATGGAAATCCTCAGCCCGGGGAGCGGGAGCGGAACGCCCATCGTTCACCGGACGGCTCTCGGCTACGGTTTGTGGGCGACCGTGGTTCTGGTTGGCAAACTGGGCGCGATTCTGCATCGCCGCCTGTGCGTTTGAATGTTGGGCAGGTAAGGGTGCGACGTGGCGCTCGTTGCGGGCCGCAACCTGAGCCGGCGTGGCGCGAAAATTCAGTCCGCCGCGGCCGCCGTTGTAGCTGACGTGCGCGGAATTGTAGACGTTCGTAATGCGGTAGTTGTACACGTTGCGAATCACGGTAACGTTCACGCGCGTGACGGCGGTGTTGTAGTAGAAGGCGTTGTTGCGCCAGTAGCCGCCTTCATAACCGTTGCCGCCGTAGCCGAAACCGTAATTGACGCCGCCGTAGTAGCCGATGTGAGCGCCCCAGTAGCCGTGATACCAGCGATAGCGGCCTCCATAGAAGCCCCAGTAGCCGGGCGTCCACAGAACGCCGACATACGGCGCCATGACCCATGCTCCGGGAACCCAGTAGTAGCCTGCCTGCGCGTAGCCCCAGTAGCCCGGGGTCCAGATGTAGTTATCGCCGGGGCACTCCGGCTGATCGTAGTCGGGCAAATCCGGCGGGGGATCGGCCGCAACATCGTAAGCCGTGTCGGAGTAGCCGGGTTGGCCGGCATCCTGATCCGAGGCCTGGTCTGAGTCCTGATCCTGGGGGGGAGGCGCCTCGCTGCTCGCGCCTTGATCCGGCGGCGGAGGGGGCGGGTTCTCGTTGCTGGCCGTCTGCGTGACGTTGCTGGCGTTGGCCAGATTCGCGGACGCCGGGTCGTCGCTGCTGACGGGCTGCGTTTGATTCTGATTGCTGCGGCAGCCGGCGAGTGCGAATGCCAAAAATAGAAATATCGAGAGGAGAAGCTTGCCGAACGTGCTCATAAGGGTTTTGATGCCGGATTGGCACAATGGGGAAACTGCTATGCTGCCTGGATGCGACAGATTGCGGCTGGTCTGGCGAGTGTCGGGCTGGCTTTGGCGCTCAGCCAGGCGGGGATCACGCGGGTTCGTGCTCAAAATCCAACGCCGGAGCACCGGGAGGCATCGGTCATGCATCAGGCAACAGGGAACTTCGACGTCAAAATGGCTCCGCAGAAGCCGGATAACCCGCAGGCGGAGGCAGCCGGGCTGGGCCGGATGTCGCTCGACAAGCAGTACCACGGCGACCTGGAAGGGACCAGCCAGGGAGAGATGCTGAGCGTTCTCGACCGGCAGAAAGGCTCCGGCGGCTACGTGGCGATGGAGCGGGTCACAGGTAAGTTGCAGGGGCAAAGCGGAAGCTTTGTTTTGCAGCACAACGCCACGATGAACCACGGGGTGCCGTACCTCAACATCATCGTCGTGCCGGATTCAGGCACCGGCGAACTGACCGGAATCTCCGGCTCGATGACGATTCGGATCGAAGGCGGGCAGCACTTTTACGATTTTGAGTACGCGATCGATTCTGGGCACTGAGTCGGGCTGCGGCGTTTCCTCAAAATTCCAGCGAATCCGGGTGTTTGGCGGCGGTGAGAGCGTAGCCCGCGATCTGGTCGAGTTTGCCGGGTTGCGTGTCGTGCAACGCTTCGCCGGCAAGCAGGATGGCGGGCGCAGGCACGGCGGGAACGCGCTCTAGCTGGGCGAGTGTGGTCTGCACAATCTGCTGCTGGGGCTGACCGGCACGCGAGACGATGACGCAGGGCAGATCGGCGGGGAGGCCTTCGCTGCGGAGTTGCGCGGCGATTGCAGTGAGATCGCGGCCGGGCATGTAAACGACGCGGGTTGCGCCGGAATGCGAGGCGGGCTGGTGCGATGATTCGGGCGCGTGGTGGCCCGAAGAGAAGCTGATGCTGGAGGCGCTGCGGCGATCGGTCAGCGGACGGCGCAGGGCGGCAGCAGCGGCGAAGGCTGCGGTGATTCCTGGGACGACTTCGAAGGGAATGCCGGCAGCGCGCAGCGCATCCATCTCTTCGCCGGCGCGGCCGAAGACCAGCGGGTCTCCGGATTTGAGCCTCACAACGGACATGCCGCGGCGAGCGTAATCGATCATCATCGCGTTGATTTGTTCCTGCGAGATGTTTTTGCGGCCACAGCGCTTGCCGACGTTGATGACGAGCGCGCGCTCCGCGTGGGCGAGGATGGCGGCGGGAACCAGGTCGTCATGGAGAACGACGTCGGCGGTCGCCAGCAGACGGGCGGCTTTGAGGGTCAGTAGTTCGGGATCGCCGGGTCCCGCGCCGACCAGGTACACGGAGCGAGGTTGAGATGCTGTCACGCGGGCACCTCGGCTTTCTGCATGGCCAGGATTTGCTCCTGAGCAAACTGGCGTGTGGGGCACGCGGGTGAGCTGCACAGCGGACGCTGCGCCAGCTCGTGCAGCAGGAGGTTGCGGGGCTCTCCGGCAGGCGCTGCGGTTCGAACTTCGCGGCGCAGCTCGCCCAGTTCTGCGAGCCACGATCCGAGGTCGGCGGGCAGTTGCGCGTCGATCTCGCGCCGCAGCTGCTGTGCGAGCGCGGGGCTTTCGCCTGCGGTGGAGATGGCGATTTGCAGATCGCCCCGGGAGACCACGGACCCGAAATAGAAATCGCAGTTGGGCGGATCGTCGACCGCGTTGCAGAGGATGTTGCGGCGGAGGGCCTCTTCGTAGACCATGTGATTCACATCGGATGCGTTGGTGGCGGCGATGACGAGGAAGACGCTGCTGAGATCGTCAGGCTCGAAGACGCGCCGATGCCAGGCGAGAGATCTCTCCTCTGCGAGTTGGCGAATCGCCGGGATCGCTGCGGGGGCGACGACGGTGATGGCGGCTCCGGCGGCGCGGAGGCTTTCGATTTTTGCAAGCGCGACCGTGCCCGCGCCCACCACGAGACAGGGACGGCGTTCGAGACGAAGAAAAATGGGAAGCAGGGTCACGGGCGTCTCCTGGCGAGTCTCGTCATCCGGCCAGCTCCAGCGGAACGCGGCCACTGGGCAGGTCGCGAGCGACGGGCGTG
>JBEKIN010000271.1:0-6172 GCA_050011735.1 Acidobacteriaceae bacterium
GGGATCCTGGTCCGGCATACGAGACGTTCGGGCGGGTACAGGATTTCGGGGATGTCCCGGGGCCTGGTCCGCAGGAACAGGGATGTTAGCACAGCGGGGGTGGGGGTGGGCAGGCTGCGGTTTGGCCTAATTCACGTGGTAGAAGACGGCCCGTCCTGCGGGAACCAGCTGCATCAGCAAGTCGAAGTCGCGGACATTGCGGCTAAGGACCGCGCAGCCGTGCTTGAGGGCGGAGAGGAAGATGAGGGCGTCGTTCATGGTTCGGCCGCGATCTTCGTCGTTTGTCCGATGCAGGCGCGACAGGATGCCGGTGAGGATGGCGGCTTCGCGCCAGATTTCGCGGTCGGGGGTGAGAATGCGGGTTGGAGGCCAGTGGTCTACGATGGCTCCGATCTCGCGGATGACGGTGGCTGTTCCTGGGTGGAGTGGGTCGAGCCGTCCGCACAAATAGACCAGTTCCGATTCGACGACGGTAGAGTGCCAGGGGTTTTGTTGGGCAAGCAACTCGTCGAGATCCTTCGGGAACCTCGATCGGCCAAGATCGATGTAGACGGTAGTGTCATACAAAATCTCATCCAGAAGGGGAAGGCGGGGGAGAAAATGAAGGTCAGAGTCGCGCCTTCTTTGCAGCCTTCCGGCAGCGGCATTCAGTTGCCTGACGGACTCCGAGAGATCAGAATTCAAGGTCGAGATCCGCAGGAAGGCGTCCGCGGCGGCTGATCAGCCAATCGGCATAGTTGTCTTCGAGGGCAAGCATCGCGAGGCCAAGCTTGAGGAGTTCCGTCTGGGATCGGATGCCGGTGTTCTTTTTCGCCGCGGAGACAAGGGTCCCTGGCATGCGGCCACGGACGACTTCAGTCTTGCCCTGGAGGAGACCTTGCTCCGCAGCCATGGCTTGCATGTCGTGGATCTTGCGGCGAGACATGCCGCGCGGAATCTCACGGCGTTTCGGGTTTTCCACCAGGCTGGGCATTGGTCCAGTACCTCTGTGCTACAGCATTGTCCTCAGTGTAGCACAAACGGCACCGGACCTCGACTGAGAGTCACGACCACAAGGCGGAACAAACGGGACTACTGCGGTGTCTCAAAATTGACGCTTTACTATAGGAAGGCGAGAGGTGGCGTGCGTCCTGGGCGACGCATCCCATAAGAGAGTGAGCCGCAATTTCAACTGGATCTGGTATCTGGGGGCGGCGGTCTGGTTCCTGAACGCCGCGCTGGCGATGCGCCACGGCAATTTGCGAATGGGGTTGACCAACGCACTCATCGCGGCCGTGTTCCTTGCCGCGGGGATCTTCTTTGGGCGCCAGGCGAAAAGGCCCAGGCGGGGCAACGGGCGGCGACCGCTGGAGTAGGTGCGTGCGGGATCGCGTTGCCGGATCCCGCGACTACGGGCAGCCGCCGGGCTGCTGACTTTAGACCGCTGAGCCGGCCATTGCCGGCGGATGCGCCAGTTCTTCTTCGGCAACTTTGACACATTCCTCGAGAATATCGAGGGCGATCGCGGCTTCGTGCTCGTTGACGATGAGCGGCGGAGCGAGGCGGATAGAGTTTTCGCCGCAGCCGAGGATGAGAAGACCGCGCTCGAAGGCGAGGTCGACGATGCGATCGCGGACCAGGGGCGCGGATTCGCGGGTCCGCTGATCTTTGACGATTTCGATGCCGATCATGAGGCCGCGCCCTCGGACGTCGCCGATGATGGGATGTTTGGCGGGCCAGTGGCGCAGTCGGGCGAAGATGTTTTGTCCCTGCTTCGTGGCGTTGGCCATGCCTTCGCGTTCGAGGATGTCCAGCGTAGCCAGTGCGGCGGCGATGCATATGGGATTGCCGCCAAAGGTGGAGGCGTGGGAGCCGGGCTTCCAGTCCATGATGGCGGCGCGCGTCATGCAGATGCCGAGGGGCATGCCGGAGGCGATGCCTTTGGCCATACAGACGATGTCGGGCTCGACGCCGGTGTGCTCGATCGCCCACCACTTGCCGGTGCGGCCGGCGCCGGACTGAACCTCATCGGCGACGAGGAGGATGCCGTACTTGTCGCAGATGCGGCGCAGCTCCTGCATGAAGATGGTGGGAGCGACGACGTAGCCACCTTCGCCCTGGATGGGTTCAACGAAGATGGCGGCGACTTCTTCGGGCGCCAAAACTGTGTGGAAGAGCTTCTCTTCGATGTAACGGGCGCAGCCGAGCGCGAAGGCTTCCTCTTCCTGCGGGCCGCCGGTACAGCCGCGATAGGCGTAGGGGTAGCGGACGTGGGTGATGCCGGGCACGAGCGGGGCGAAGCGGCGGCGCTGCTGCGGCTTGGAAGCGGTGAGCGAAAGCGCGCCCATGGTGCGGCCGTGGAAGGCGCCGAAGAAGGCAATGATGTTCTGGCGGCCGGTGTGGTAGCGGGCGACCTTGAGCGCGCACTCAATGGCTTCGGCGCCGGAGTTGCCGTAGTAGAAGCGATGCGGGCCGGGCATGGGCGCGATGGAGGAGAGGCGCTCGGAGAGGGTGACCAGAGCTTCGTAGTAGAAGTCGGTCCCTGAGATGTGGATCAGCTCGGCAGCCTGCTTCTGAATGGCGGCGACGACTTCGGGATGACAATGGCCGGTGGAGACGACGGCGATGCCGGCGGCGAAGTCGAGGAACTCGTTGCCATCGACGTCTTCGACGCGCAGGCCGCGGCCGCGTTTCGCGACCATGGGATAGGAGCGGGTGTAGCTGGGCGAGATGAGGCGGTCGTCGGCTTCTACGATGCGACGGGCCTCGGGACCGGGGAGGGCGGTCTTCAATTTGGGGCCGTACTGGGCGAGGATTGCGGATGCGACGGTCATGTTCTCTCCTTACGGGTCCTGCGCTGGTGTGGAGCGGCTGACTGATCCGAAGATCGGGACGGCGCTGCTGATGAGAGAGGTCGTCTTCGTACACGACGCGCAGAATGAGCGGCGTCGAGGGCCGCGATGACTAGTCGCTGCCGAAGAGACTCGGTCGCGTACGAGTGGGCAGAATCCTGCTGTATCGCCGTGGGGCGATGGCGCGCACGAAGGCCTCGTTCCAGCTTTTGCGGCTGAAAACGGCCGGGATGGAAGAGGCGCGCATAGTGTCTGCTCGACCTGAGGATAGCATGGGGTACTGACGATTCGATAGACAGCTGAGGGCTTGCGTAGCCTGAAAGAACGGAGTTTGGAGTTCCGTATACTAAGAATATGTCGATTGTGCGCAATGCGGCGGCGATTGCGAAGGGGATGAGCATCACCTTTCGCGAGATGTTCCAGCCCACCGAGGTCGAGAACTATCCGGACGGTAAGGGACCGACGCGGGGCGCGGTGCTGCAGGAGCGTTTTCGCGGCGCGCACGTGTTGCAGCGGGACGAGAACGGGCTGGAGAAGTGCGTGGCGTGTTTTCTGTGCGCGGCTGCGTGTCCGTCGAACTGCATCTTTATTGAGGCGGCGGAGAACACCGCCGAGAAGCGGATTTCGAGTGCCGAGCGCTACGCGAAGACGTACAACATCGACTACAACCGCTGCATCTTTTGCGGCTACTGCGTAGAGGCTTGCCCGACGGACGCGATTACGCACGGGCATGGGTTCGAATTAGCGAGCCTGAACGCGACGAATCTGGTGATGCGCAAGGAAGACATGCTGGTTCCGACCGTGGGGATGCCGGGAGAGATGGCGGCGCAGTCGGATTCGGTGAAGTAGAGTCGCTTTTTTCGCAGCCTCGGCTCGGGCTCTGCATCCATAAAAACAGGAGCAATCGATGAAGACCTTACTTCTGCTGGTCTCGATGACCGCTTTTTCTACTTTTGCCGGTGCGCAGAGTGCGCCGGAGTATGTGCCGACCTCGCAGGCGGGACCGCATGGGACGGCGCCGGGAATGAAGGTGAAACTGCTGAGTGACAACAACGGGCAGAAAGACTATGCGGTGGTGTTCCAGCCCGGGGATGAGTTTTTCGCGGGGCTGACGCAGTTCGCCGAGGAATACCACGTGCAGAGCGCGCATTTGACCGCGGTGGGCGGGCTGCATGACGCGCGCCTGTCGTGGTACGACGAGTCGAGGAAGGCGTATCGGGTGATCCCGGTCGAACGGCAGTCGGAGGTCGACTCGCTGGTGGGGGATATTGCGCTGCTCAACGGGAAGCCCTCGGTGCATATGCACTGTGTGGTGTCTGTGGAGGATGGGACAACGCGCGGCGGGCATGTGCTGGGTGGGCACGTCTCGCCGCTGCTGGAGGTATGGGTGACCGTGGATCCGACGCCTTTGCTGAAAAAGTATGACGAGAAGACAGGGCTGAATCTGATGGATCCGGACGCGAAGTAGTAGGGCCCTCCATTTACTCCGCAAATCGCTACTTCCGATGGCTGGATTAGCCGCTTGCCCGCCGGGCGGTTCGAGATTCGCCGAAGATTGGCTACCATCAGAGTGATTAAGGTTCGAACCCCATGCAGATGACAGACTTCCAACATCCGCTTCACAAGATCCTTGAGGACCGCATCGCCATCATCGACGGCGCGATGGGTACGACCATTCGCACCTATGGAATGAAGGAAGCCGATATTCGCGGCGAGCGCTTCGCGCATGCGAAGAAGGATCTGCTGAACAACGGCGATCTGTTTACTCTGACGCAGCCGAAGATGATCGGCGACATTCACCGGCGGTTTCTTGAGGCGGGCGCCGACATCATCGAGACGAATACATTTGGGGCAACCAGCATTGCCCAGAGTGAGTTTTTCGTCGAGGATCCGCGCGAGCACGGGGGGCGCAAGGATCCTGCGTTCTACCAGAAGGTGATCGACGATCGGGTTCTGGGCGATCTGGCGTGGGAGATCAATGAGCAGTCGGCGCGACAGTGCCGCGAATGGGCGGATCGTATTGCGAGTGCAACGGGGCGGCAGCGGTTCGTGGCCGGGGCGATCGGGCCGCTGACGGTGTCTCTTTCCAACTCCCCCGATGCCGATGATCCGGGGTTCAGGGTCGTCACCTTCGATCAGGTCAAAACGGCGTACAAGCAGCAGGTGAGGGGGCTGATCGCGGGCGGGTCGGATTTACTTTTGGTTGAGACAATTTTCGATTCATTGAATGCGAAGGCGGCGCTGGTCGCGATTCGGGAGGTCTTCGATGAGGACGGCCTCACTGCGAGCGGCAGGGAACTGCCGATCATGATCTCCGCGGCGGTGGGGCGTGGCGGCGAGACGATGATCTCGGCACAAACGGTGGGGGCGTTCTGGAATGCGATGGAGCACGCCCGTCCATTTTCGATCGGACTCAACTGCTCGCTCGGGCCCGACCTGATGTATCCGTTTCTTGAAGAGCTGAGCGAGAAGGCAAACGTTGCGATTTCGTGTTATCCGAATGCGGGGTTGCCGAATCCGCTGTCGGCGACGGGTTTCGATCTGGGGCCGTCGGATATGGCCAGGTATCTGGGCGAATTTGCTCGAGGAGGGCTGATCAATATTGCGGGCGGCTGCTGCGGGAACACGCCCGAGCACATTGCGGCGATTGCGAAAGCGCTGGAAGGCCAGCCCCCGCGCAGGCTTCCGCAAAGCCCACATCTGGCAACCCCGGCCAGATATGGGGCACCCGGCACCGTGCTGAGCGAGGTCAGCCGATGAGCGCGCCCGAGAATCCGGCGGCGATCGCCAACCCGAAGCCCCTGCGGCTGTCGGGATCGCGGCCATTTACGCAGCAGGCTGGCGTCTTCATCATGATTGGCGAGCGGACGAATGTGGCCGGCTCGCCGAAATTCGCAAAGCTGGTGAAGGAAGGCAAGTACGAGGCAGCCGTCTCGATCGCGCGGCAGCAGGTGGAGAACGGGGCCAACGTTATCGACATCTGCATGGACGAGGGCATGATCGATGGCGTGGAGGCGATGACGCGCTTCCTGCAGCTGCTGGGCAGTGAGCCGGAGGTCGCCGCGGTGCCCTTCATGGTCGACTCTTCGAAATGGGAGGTCATCGAGGCCGGCCTGAAATGTATTCAGGGCAAAGGCATCGTGAACTCGATTTCGCTGAAGGAGGGCGAAGCGAAATTCCGGGAGCACGCTGCCGCGGTGCTGAAGTACGGCGCGGCGGTGGTGGTAATGGCCTTCGACGAACAGGGCCAGGCTGCGACGTACGAAGACAAAATTCGCGTCTGTGGGCGCGCTTACCGGATTCTCGTCGACGAGGTCGGCTTTCCCGGCGAGGACATCATC
>JBEKIN010000272.1:0-6060 GCA_050011735.1 Acidobacteriaceae bacterium
GTGAAACCTCAGTCGAACGCTAACCGCTAACAGCTAAACGCTGACTTTCTCCGCCAGCTTCTTCGGCGCAGCCTGCAAATAGCTCGCCGTCACCAGATCCCGCACCTCATCCCAATCCACGCTGGCCGAACCCGCCGCTTTGTGTCAGGGCACGACTTTCAGTCGTGCCGCTACAGCCCCCAAAAATTGGGGGCTTCAGCCCCTGAGTACCATCTGCCGTCGTCCTGTACTGCGCCAGCCCGCATCGTAATCTGTGGCTCTGAACCGCCTATGAACACCTCCAACACCAAATTGCTTCGCCTCATCGCGGTCTTCAAGCTGCTCAAGGCTTCGCTCCTCATCCTGGTCGGCGCCGGCGTCCTCAGGCTCATGCACGCCAACATCGGCGGGGTCCTGGAGCATTGGGTCGTAAGGCTCGGTCTCGATCCCGGTAACCACTACATCGAGCACGCCCTCGCGAAGGCTGCCAACCTATCGCCGCGCCGCATCAGGGAACTCGGAGTGGTCAGCTTCGTCTACGCAGCCCTGTTCATGACCGAGGGCATCGGTCTCTGGCTTCTGAAGCGCTGGGCGGAGTGGTTCACCGTCATTCTCACAGCTTCACTTCTCCCGCTCGAGGTGTACGAGCTTCACCACCATCCCACAATCGCCAAAATCCTCATTCTCATGCTCAATTTTGCCATCGTGGGCTACCTCGCCTGGCGCATCCGCAGTGAAACCTCAGTCGAACGCTAACCGCTAACAGCTAAACGCTGACTTTCTCCGCCAGCTTCTTCGGCGCAGCCTGCAAATAGCTCGCCGTCACCAGATCCCGCACCTCATCCCAGTCCACCTTGCCGCGATCCAGCCGCAACCCCACCCATCCTCGCGGCCCAATGTAAGCCGGCGAATAAAACTTCCTCGGATAGGCTTCAATCAGCTTCTTGTTTTCGCCAGGAAACGCCCGCGTGCACACCGAAACGATCCCATCCCCGTGATGATCGTTCAGAAAATACGCAAACACCTTCTTCCGCACCGTGAACGACGCGTGCGAGCCCCCGTCCGACCGCACCGCCTCCGGCAGCGCCATGCAAATCGCCGCCACTCGATCGAGTCTCGGATCGGAATTCTTTGTCCCTTGCATCTCCGGCCTCCGCATGTTTTGCTTCACCAGTTCCCAGTTCCCAGTTCCCAGTTCCCAGTTCCCAGCTCCCAGCTCCCAGCCACCGGCCTCCCAGCTACAGCCTGCAGGCCGCGGGCTGTCCGCCGTTTTTGTCAAGTTTCCACCACTTACCCAAAGTAACTTTCCGTGATAACAAGCCACTTACAACCAAATCATTTTTGGCCGATTTATTCTCTCCATGTGATATTCTGAACTTATAGAGTAGAAAAAGAAAAAGGCCGCCCGGCGTCGGGCGGCCTTTCTGTTTCGGAAAGGAGTGAGCCCATGCCGCCGCGCATCCCACCCGGTCACCCCCCTGACCCCGTGCCAAAACCCCCAGGCAAAGCCCCTCAGTTTCAACAACTTGCCACAGTCCAAAAGGGCCCTCCGCGAACCCATTCGGATGCAGCCACTTGCCACACCCCCACCCCGGGGGGGAGGGGGGTACCCATTGATCCGCGGATCGTCACGGATACCTGGAGCCGGAATCTGGTGCGGTGCGCTGCCGGGCCGTTCAGGCCAGCGAGACCTTCAGTGCCGCCGCATAATCCACCGCCGGCTTGTACGCCGCCGGCAGCGTCACCCGCAGCCCATCCGCCGCCTGCCGCCACCGAACCTTTTCGCCGGTCCCCAGCAGCTCGACCCGTTCGATCTTCCCAGGCTGCGTTGGGCCCGAAGTGCCCAGCGACTGCACCACGAACTCCCCGGCCGGCCAACCCAGAGCAATCGCGTAAAGTCCCTTCCCCGCCTTATTTTGCGTGAAGCGAATATCCTTCTCGCCAAGCGCCCGGATACTGTCGCCCTTGAAGCGGCCGGTATCGACCGTGTCCGGCCCCTCGCCGTAGACCTTCCACGGACGGGTCTCGTAGATGGCCTCGCCGTTGGTCTGCATCCAGTCCGTAATGCGATCGAGCACCGCGATCTCTTTGCTGTCGATGGTGCCGTCGGGCTTGCCCGGTACGTTCAGAATGAACGTCCCGTTTTTGCTGACCGTGTCGATCAGCCAATGGATCACGTCACGCGGCTGCAGATAGCCGCCGTATTCGCCGGGCTTGTCGAAGAGGGCGCGATCGTAGTGCCAGTCCCCGAGGCAGGTCTCCGACTGCCACGCGTACGGCATGATCTTGTTGGTGAGGCCGCGCTCATAATCGACCACCGCCGATTTCGCCCACTTATCCGGAACTTCCTTGATGGTGATCACGCCTTCCATCCTGCCGCCGTGGGTCTGGAGATTGTGGTTGTAGTAGAACGCGCCGGCGTTCATGCCGCCCCACCCCAGAGGAAACAGCGGATTGTCGAAATACAGCAGGTCAGGATTGTGCTGCTCGATCAGATCGCGTGTGCGGTCGTAGAAATTCTTCACGAACGACGGATCGGGCAGCGCATTGTGCGGATGCTTCGCACCGTAGAGCCGCTGCGGATCGTACCCCTCCCACCACTGGCCTTTGCCATCCGCCATGGTCATGCGGCCGTCGTAGGGAACGCCCGCGTACGGGCCTGCCTTGTCGGCGCCGTGCGCGGTCTGGTACCACCACCAGTTGCGCGCCTGATGCACGGTCACGCCCAGGCGCAATCCCTGATCCCGAGCCGCCTTCGCCCAGGTGCCCACCACATCGCGATGGGGGCCGAGGTTCACCGCATTCCACGGCTGATGCTTTGAGTTCCACGCGTCGAAGCTGTCGTGGTGGTTCGCGAGGCTGATGAAAAACCGCGCCCCGGCCTTCTTGTAGCGCGCAATCAGCTCATCCGGCTGCCAATTCAGCAGCGTCCACTGCGCGCAGAGATCCTTGAAGCCGAAGCGCGACGGCGGGCCGTAGTGATCGAGCTGGTATTTGTACTGCCGATGGCCCTCGATGTACATCTGGCGGCCATACCAATCGCCGGCTTCCGGCACACACTGTGGGCTCCAGTGAGCCCAGATGCCGAACTTCGCGTCGCGATACCACTCGGGAGCGTCGTACTGCAGCAGCGAATCCCATGTGGGCTTGTAGGGGCCCTCGCCCGCAAGATTCGGGAGCGGCGACTCCATCGGCACGCCATCCCACGAGCCGCCGGGAATCGGCAGCGCCGGCGGCTCACCCCAGTCGGTCGGCGTCCAGTCCTTTTCACTGAGCTTTTCGCTGACGATCTTGCCGCCTTCGAGCGCATAGAAAACCCGTTCGCTCTCCGGCGTCGCGCAAAATCGCGCGTAGTCCTGGGTGTAGGCGCCGAACCCGGCCGCATCACCTGACGCCTGCGCCGGGGCCATCGTTTCTGGCGGCGCCGGTTCGGCGGTTTGGGCTGAAACTAGTTCGGACCCCGGAACGGCTGTTGCTGCGGCCGCAGCCGCCACCAGTTTGCAAAATTCTCGCCGCCGCATAGAACGCCTCCTCGAAAAGCAAACCGCAGTATATGCCGAGGTGCGGCAGCGGTGTCTCGAAGGCAGGAGACGGGAGGCTATTCGTCGTAGTGGAGCAGGCTGAAAACGTCGAAATCCTGGAAGCGATCCCGGCCTTTTAGGAAATCGAGCTCAATCGCGAATCCGAGCCCGGCAATCTCGCCGCCCAGCTGCTGCACCAGCTTGATGGTCGCCTCCATCGTTCCGCCGGTGGCGAGGAGATCGTCGACCAGCACGACGCGCTGGCCGGGCTCGATGGCGTCGGCGTGAATTTCGAGGGTGTCGGAGCCATATTCGAGGTCGTAGGTGACTCGCACCGTTGGGCCCGGCAGCTTGCGCGGCTTGCGCACCGGCACGAAACCCGCATTCAGCCGATACGCGAGCGCCGGACCGAAGATGAATCCGCGCGCCTCGATCCCGAGAACCAGGTCTATGTTCTTGTCGATGTAGTACTGCGCCAGCGCATCGATGAGGGTCGCGAAACCCTTCGGATCTTTCAGGAGCGTGGTGATGTCGTAAAAGAGGATGCCCGGCTTGGGAAAATCCGGAATGGTGCGGACAAGCGCCTTGAGCGGCTCGCAGTCAGTGGCACATGGGGTCATAGATCTCTACCAGGCTCCGTCAATGCGAAACGGACCGAGGTCCTCGCTTTCTTTTGCGTCCAGCTCGTGCTCGATCACCGCATCCACGCGGCTGCCCCGCGATCCTTTGCGCAGGGCCTGAGCGAGTTCGGCGAGCGATTCTGCCTCTCCCGTGGCCACCACTTCCACGTGGCCGTCTTCGGTGTTGCGCACCCACCCACTCAGATCGAGAGCGGCTGCCTCGCGATGGACGAACCAGCGGAAACCGACGCCCTGCACGCGCCCTTTGACGAGGTAGTGGCAAACCATAGGAAAGCAGGGCCAGTGTTTCAGATGTGACAGCGAGGACGCAAGATAACGAACGCCCGCACGCCGAGCGGTCGCCGAGTCCGCGGTGGGAATCGCAACCTGGTGTGATCATCCGGGTTCGCTCCACTGTCCGGCGTAATGTGCGTCGTCCTGGGTTGTTGCGCCGCACCTATAATCGAGAGTGTCTTCGGCGGAGTGACGAACGGCTCCCGCGCGTTTGGGAGGCAGGGCCGATGATCTCGGCCGATTCGGCCGTTTATGGAGCGCGCTGTCCGATCCCCGATGTGGTCTCCCCGTCTGAGCGCGGCGCGTGCGTGCGGCTTTCTTCTGTCTCTTGCGGCCCTGGCTTCGTCGGCGTTCGCTGCTTCTCAATATGCGGCCTCTCGGCCGGCAGCCTTTGCGCACGCCGAGCGACTTCGTGAAGGGCTGGAGGGCCGTCCCGAGCAGCAGCGGACGCGTTTGCAATACCAGCGAGTGCTCGACGCATACCGAGCCGTCTACCATGGCTACCCCGCGGCGCCCAGGGCCGACGCGTCGATCGCCGCTGTCGCCGATCTGCTCGCTGAAGAGGGGCGCGTTTTTCAGGATGACAAGGCTCTCCACGACGCCATCGGTCAATATGAGTTTCTGCGCCGCCAGTATCCCGGCAGCCGCTACCGCTTCAGCGCCCTGCTAACCGAAGGCGAAATCTACCAGCGCGACCTGGGCGACCTGCCGCAGGCGAAAACTGTCTACGAGAATTTCCTGCGCCTCTATCCGCAGAATCCGCTCGGCGCAGAGGCCCGCAGCGAGCTGAACAACATCCGCCGCGACCAGGTCGCCGCCACGCGGGCCCAACCCGGGCACGGATCCCCCCGTTCCGGCATGCACCGAAACACGGTCGTGGCAGCGGCATCGCAGCCGCAATCCCAGGTCTCGTCGCGAACTGCTTCGGCGCCACCCGCGCCCAGCCGCAACAATCCGAGCAGGTCCACAGCGAACCCAGGAATCGAAGAGCGCAGTCTTCCCCCGCCACAGCCTTACTCCGAGCTTGCGGAGAATTCTCCCGCCCCCGAGCCGACGCCGAGCGCAACCCCCGCGTCCACTGAAAACACTCGGCTGATGAATGCCCCTCCGCCTCCGCGCCGCGGCAAACTCCCTCTCATCACCGGCATTCGCCACTGGTCCACGCCCGACTACACCCGCGTGGCCATTGACCTCCAGCAGGAGGTTCGCTATCAGGCCGCTCGTGTGTCGGATCCCGACCGCATCTTCTTTGACCTTTACGGTGCGCGGCTCTCGCCGGAGCTTTCCGGGCGCGCCGTGGAGGTCACCGACGACGGCTTTCTGACCCGCATCCGCGCCGCGCAGTCCTCGGCCAACACCACGCGCGTCGTTCTCGACGTGAACAGCCTCAGCGACTACTCCGCCTTTTTCCTGCAGAACCCGCCACGGCTCATCATTGACGTGCATGGCACCCGGGGAGCCATGCCGCCGCGCCAAGTCGCGAGCGCCACCCAGCCCGGGTCCACCGCGCAGCGGCCTTCACCGCGAATTTCGTCTCCGGCTCACCCCTCTCCTGTCGGAACTCCGCAGCCCAGCCTGTCTTCTGAGGCGGACAACGGCTCCGCTCTCTCCGATGTGGCAGGCCTCAGCAGCCAGCCCGATCAGGT
>JBEKIN010000273.1:0-6011 GCA_050011735.1 Acidobacteriaceae bacterium
TATGAGGCGTTCATACGCATCGTCGACTCGATGTTCAGCCAGCACGCCAAATGGTTGAAGGTAACCTTGGAACTGCCTTGGCGGCGGAAAATCGCCTCGCTCAACTATCTGCTCGCCTCCCACGTCTGGCAGCAGGATCACAACGGCTTCACGCATCAGGATCCCGGCTTCCTCGACGTAGTCGCCAACAAGAGCGCCTCGGTCACCCGCATTTATCTGCCGCCCGACGCCAACTGCCTGCTCAGCGTCGCCGACCATTGCCTGCGCTCGAGCGACTACGTCAACGTCATCGTCGCCGACAAGCAGCCTCACCTGCAGTATCTCGACATGGATGCGGCCATCCTTCACTGCACGAAAGGCATCGGCATCTGGAACTGGGCGAGCACCGACAACGGCGTTGAGCCTGACGCTGTTCTCGCCTGCGCAGGCGACATTCCAACCATGGAAGCGCTGGCCGCCGCAGCGATTCTCCGCGAGCATTTTCCTGACATCAAGCTTCGCTTCGTGAATGTCGTCGATCTCTTCCGTCTGCAACCGGCAACCGAGCACCCCCACGGCCTCTCCGACGCTGACTTCGATTCCTTCTTCACCGCGGATAAGCCGGTCATCTTCAATTTCCACGGCTACCCGTTGCTCATTCACCGGCTCACTTATCGCCGCCACAACCACGACAATTTCCACGTGCGCGGCTACAAGGAGAAGGGCAGCATCAATACGCCGCTGGAGCTGGCCATCCTGAATAACGTCGATCGCTTCAATCTGGCCATCGACATCATCGACCGCGTGCCCCGCCTGCGCAACATCGGAGCGCACACCCAGGACTGGTTGCGCGACCAGATCACCGAAAGCCTGAACTACGCGCATACCAACGGCATCGACAAGCCGGAATTCCGCAACTGGACCTGGCCGCAGTGAGCGCTGACGATGAGCTGATCCTTGCCGTCAACAGCGGATCATCGTCGCTGAAGTTCGGCCTCTACCGCCAACCGCCAGGCGACTGCAATCCAGCACCGCTGCTCGCAGGCGGAGCCAGCGGCATCGGTCACCCCAACGGCCGACTGCAGATCACCGACGCCCGCGGCGCTTCGAAACTCGACGAGGCCTACAAGCTTTCCTCGCAGGGCCATGCCCTGAAAGAAATCCTCGCCGTCATCGAACGCCTCGGTCACAGCCGTCCACGCAGTGTCGGGCATCGCGTGGTGCATGGCGGACCGCATCTGCGCGAGCACCAGCTCATCGACGAAGCCTTGATGAAGAAGCTCGAGGCCGCCACGCAGTTCGCCCCCATCCACATCCCCGCAGCCCTCAAACTCATCCGCGAAACCGAAAAGCTGCTGCCCGACGCAAAACAGTATGCGTGCTTCGATACGGCCTTCCACAGCACCATGCCCGAGAAGGCTCGCCACTTCCCTTTGCCGCAGCGTCTCTATGACCTTGGCATCCAGCGCTTCGGCTTTCACGGCCTCTCCTACGAGTCCATCGTCGTCCGGCTCCTCCCCAACATCCCAGAGCGCGCGGTCTGCGCCCATCTCGGCTCAGGCGCCAGCCTCGTCGCACTCCACAACGGTCAGTCCATTGACACCAGCATGGGTATGACGCCAGTCGGCGGCATTCCCATGGCCACGCGCAGCGGCGACTTCGATCCCGGCGTTGTCCTCTACCTCATGCGCACCGAACAGTTGTCCGCCGACCAGCTCGAATCCCTGCTGAACCACGATTCCGGACTCGGCGCGCTTTCCGGCGGCGAATCCGACATGCGTCTGCTGGAGCAA
Source organism: Acidobacteriaceae bacterium (assembly GCA_050011735.1). Taxonomy (GTDB): domain Bacteria; phylum Acidobacteriota; class Terriglobia; order Terriglobales; family Acidobacteriaceae; genus Palsa-343. The sequence continues at coordinate 1,773 of JBEKIN010000273.1, forward strand.
TGTGCGGCCAAAGGCGACCAGAAAGCCATTCTGGCGATCGACGTCTTCGCGACCGCCGTTCGCAAACAGATCGCCGCTTATGCAGCCGAACTGGGCGGCCTCGATCTGCTCGTCTTCACCGGCGGCATCGGCGAGAACAGCGCGGCAGTCCGTAACTGGATCTGCGACGGGCTCGCGTTCATCGGCATCACCAGCGGCGATCCGGCCCTCTGCGCGAAGGTGCGGGTCCTGATCAGCGAAGAAGAGCTGCAGATTGCCCGAATCGTCTGCCGCCTGCGCCAATAGACCGCAATTTCCCTGGCAGGAGACCGCTACCGGCTGCTGGCTGCTGGCTGCTTCTCAAAGTTGACGCCGCTTCTTCCGGAAACGAATAATAAAGATTCGCCTTGAAGAACCTCAGCATCCTTAAAGAGAAGGAAACGTCCGACGTGATCCAAACCAACCCAGGCAGGCAGCCGCGATGAGCACTGCGGTGGCTGGCCCGCGCGAAAACCGCGCACCGAGTTTCTGGCAGTCCACGAATGGCAAAAAAGCCGTGATGGCTGTGACCGGGGCGATCCTGTTCCTCTTCGTCGTCGGGCATCTGGCCGGCAATCTCCAGGTGTTCGAGGGCCCCGCGAAGATCAATGCCTACGGCCACTTTCTTCGCACCATTGGCGAAATCCTCTGGGCCGTCCGGATCATCCTGATCGTCTGCGTGGTGCTGCACATCGTGGCAACCGTGCAGCTGGCCCTGCTCAACTGGAAGACGCGTCCCGTGGGCTACTCGCGGAAGAAGGCGATCAACTCCTCGTACGCCGACCGCACCATGTACTGGAGCGGCCCCATCGTCCTGGCCTTCGTCATCTTTCACCTGCTGCAGTTCACAGCCGGCTACATCCACCCCGAGTCGCAGTATATCGAGGGCGACATCTACCACAACATCGTGGCGGGTTTCAGCGTGTGGTGGGTTTCCGTCTGGTACATCTTTTCGCTGCTCCTCCTCGGCTTTCATCTGCGCCACGGCCTGTGGAGCATGTTTCAGTCCCTGGGCTTGAACCATCCGCGTCACACGCCGGTGCTGAAACAGGCGGCCCTGTGGATCACCATCGTGATCATCGCCGGGTATATTTCGATCCCCATCGGCGTGCTCGCGGGATGGATAAGGTGACGGCCACCATGAACCTGGACGCAAGAATCCCAACCGGCCCCATCGAACTGGCCTGGGACAATGCGCGCTTCGAGATGAAGCTCGTGAATCCCGCAAACAAGCGGCGGCACTCGCTCATCGTGGTGGGCTCCGGCCTGGCCGGAGCCTCGGCCTCGGCGACCCTCGGCGAGCTGGGCTACAACGTCAAGTGCTTCTGCTTCCAGGATTCACCGCGGCGCGCGCACTCCATCGCCGCGCAGGGTGGCATCAACGCGGCGAAGAATTATCAAAACGACGGCGACAGCATCTACCGGCTTTTCTACGACACGGTGAAGGGCGGCGACTTCCGCGCGCGCGAGGGGAATGTCTACCGGCTCGCGCAGAACAGCGTGCACATCATCGACCAGTGCGTGGCGCAGGGCGTGCCGTTTGCGCGCGAATACGGAGGGTCGCTCGAGAACCGTTCGTTCGGCGGCGCGCAGGTCTCGCGGACCTTCTACGCGCGCGGCCAAACCGGACAGCAACTGCTGCTGGGCGCATACCAGGCGCTGGAACGCCAGGTAGACGCGGGCCAGGTGACGATGATTCCACGCACCGAAATGCTGGACCTGATCGTCATCGACGGCCAGGCGCGCGGCATCGTCGCGCGCAACCTGATCACCGGCAAGCTCACGGTCCACATCGCCGACGCGGTGATTCTCGCCACCGGCGGCTACGGCAACGTCTACTACCTGTCGACGAACGCCAAAGGATCGAACGCGACGGCGATTTGGCGCGCGCACAGGCGGGGCGCGCTGTTCGCCAACCCCTGCTTCACGCAGATTCACCCCACCTGCATTCCGGTCTCCGGTGACTATCAGTCCAAGCTCACTTTGATGTCCGAGTCGCTGCGCAACGACGGCCGCATCTGGGTGCCGAAAAAGAAGGGCGACAAGCGCCCGCCAAACCAGATTCCGGAAGAGGAGCGCGACTACTTTCTCGAGCGAAAGTATCCGAGCTTCGGCAACCTGGTGCCGCGCGATGTGGCCTCACGCAACGCAAAAGCAGTCTGCGACGAGGGCCGCGGTGTCGGCGAGACGGGGCTGGGCGTTTATCTCGATTTCGCCGACGCCATTGCCCGCCTGGGTGTGGAGACCATCCGCGAACGCTACGGCAACCTTTTCGACATGTATCAGCGCATCACCGATGAGGATCCCTACAAGGTGCCCATGCGCATCTATCCGGCGATTCATTACACGATGGGTGGCCTCTGGGTCGATTACCAGCTGCAGAGCACGATTCCCGGATTGTTTGTGCTCGGCGAGGCGAATTTCTCCGACCACGGCGCGAATCGGCTGGGCGCCAGCGCGCTGATGCAGGGATTGTCGGATGGCTATTTCATCATTCCCTACACGGTCGGCAACTATCTCGCATCAACGAAGCTGAGCAAAGTAACAGCGACGCATCCCGAAGCGCAAGCCGCTCTCAACTCCACGCAGCAAGGCGTCGCGAAGCTGCTCGCGATCAGCGGCAAGCGCACCGTCGACTCCTTCCATCGCGAACTAGGCAAGATTATGTGGGACGACTGCGGCATGTCGCGCAACGCCGCGGGCCTGAATGATGCGATCGGTAAAATCCGCGCGCTCCGCGAGGAGTTCTGGCAGAACCTGAATGTCACCGGCTCGGGCGACGATCTGAATCAGAGCCTCGAGAAAGCCGGGCGCGTGGCAGACTTCCTCGAGCTGGGTGAGCTGCTGTGCATCGACGCGCTGGAGCGCAACGAATCCTGCGGCGGCCACTTTCGTGAGGAGTATCAGACGCCGGATGGCGAGGCGCAGCGCGACGACGACCACTTCAGCTACGTGGCAGCGTGGGGCTACACCGGCGCGGGCCAACCGTGGGAGCTGACGAAGGAGCCGCTGGAGTTTGCCTACGTTCATCCCAGCCAGAGGAGCTACAAGTAATGAAAGTGAAGTTGACCATCTGGCGGCAGAAGAATCCCAATAGCAAGGGGCAGTTCGTCACCTACCCCGTGGACGTCGTGAACGGCGAGATGTCGATGCTGGAGTGCCTCGACGTGCTGAACGAAACGCTGGTGGACCGCGGCGAAGAGCCCGTAGCTTTCGAGCACGATTGCCGCGAGGGCATCTGTGGATCATGCGGCTTCATGATCAACGGCATCGCGCATGGGCCGATGCCGGCAACGACGGTGTGCCAGCTCACCATGCGCCACTTCAAAGATGGCGATGAGCTGGTGCTGGAGCCGTGGCGCTCGCGGTCGTTTCCCTTCGTGAAGGATCTCGTGGTCGATCGGCGCTCCTTCGACCGCATCATTCAGGCGGGCGGCTACGTTTCCGTTTCGACAGGCAACGCGCCCGACGGCAACGCCATTCCGGTGGGCAAGGAGATCGCGGATCGCGCGATGGACGCAGCAGCCTGCATCGGATGCGGCGCGTGCGTGGCCGCCTGCCCCAACGGATCGGCAGCGTTGTTCACCGGCGCGAAGATCGCGCATCTCGGGATTCTGCCGCAGGGCAAGCCGGAGCAGGATCGGCGTGCCGTCCGCATGGTCGCGCAGATGAACGTTGAGGGCTTCGGCAGCTGCACCAACATCGGCGAATGCACCGGCGTATGCCCCAAGGAAATCCCGCTGGAATCGATCGCGCAGATGAACCGCGACTACCTGCTCGGTGCATGGCGGGAGCGGCACCAGGTGGTCACCGCGATTGCTCCCGTGACCGACTGGAATTTCGGAGAGAAGTAGGTCCAGGAACGTCTGAGTAAATCGCTGTTTTGAAGGGGCATGGCTTCAGCCGTGCCGAAAAACCTGAAAATGAAGCGGGCTTCAGCCCCGGAGGGGTGGTTGGGCTGATTTCTCAGAGCTTCCCCGATGAGAACCCAGGGCGGTGAAGTACCGTTGCTACAATCCCCCTACAGGATCGAGTCCAACCCATGAGATCTGTGTTCGCTGCCCTGCTTCTCCTCGCGGCCACTTCGCCGCTTGTTGCTCAGACCACTTCAACCGCCGCGCGAAAACCCGTGACCCACAAAACTGCTCCCGCCAATGCCACCGCCGTCCACCGCTCCGCCATCGTCATCGACACCCACGCCGACACGCCACAGCGCATGCT
>JBEKIN010000274.1:0-6001 GCA_050011735.1 Acidobacteriaceae bacterium
ACTCCAGCTCCACTTACCATGCGCTGGAAGTGGCCTTCTCCCGCCAATACGCGCACGGCCTCAGCTTCCTGGCGTCTTACTGGTATTCAAAGAGTCTGGATTATATCTCGTCGCTGAATGTTGCCGGTTCGGCTCCCACGCTGGTCGCCGGTGAGAATGACCTGGCGCAAAATCCCTTCAACCTTGCGGCGGAGCATGGCCCGTCGCTATTCGATGCCACCCAGCGGTTCGTCTTCAGCGGAACCTGGGCGCTCCCGCGCCGGCAAAGCGTCAGCGGCGCCGCGGCCTTCCTGCTCAATGGCTGGCAGTTCAACGTCATCAGCAGTCTTTCCACAGGGACACCGTTTACCGTCTACGATAGCGCCGACGTTTCCCTGCAGGGCAGCGCACCGGAAATCAGCGGCTTCTATTCCAGCCGTCCGAATCTGGTTTCCAATCCCAATGCGGGGCAGCCGCACACCGCCAACGAATGGGTGAGCCGTGCGCCCTTCCGGCAATTGAATCCGGCAACACAGGCCGGCCAATTCGGCAACGAGGGCCGCAATGTAGTGCGCGGACCGGGCATTGAAAGCGTGGATCTGTCATTGTTCAAGAATTTCAGGATGAGCGAGACAAAACGCGTCCAGTTCCGGGCCGAGTGCTTCAACCTGCTCAATCATGCGAATCTGGGATTGCCCGAGAACGACCTGGAGTCTCCCGCGTTCGGCCAGATTCTGCAAGCCGGCCCACCGCGCCTGCTACAACTGGCGGTGAAGTTTCTGTTCTAATTTAAAGGATCCGTCTGGCAGGAGAACGCGCATCATGCCTATACCGACTGAGCCGATCGGCAGCATTCCTCGTCCTCATGAACTCATCGAGGCTCTGGGGAAGTTGGGCGCTGGCGTATTGGAGCAGTCCGAATATGAGCAAGTGCTCGACGCCGCGGTGCTCGATACCATCCGCCGATTCGAGAAGACGGAATCGCCCGTGACCACCGACGGGGAACAGGGCAAACCGAGTTTTGCTACTTATCCCCTTACAGACAATCGTCTCGCCGCGGACGGCGTTACGATTCCCTTTGCCGACGGGCATACGCGTCAGCTTCCGAGACTTACCGGCGGGCCTTTCCGGTATGGGATCTACTCCGAAACCTACCTAAAACGGGCCATGCAGTTGACGAGCCTTCCGGTGAAGCAGGCTGTCATTTCCGTTTCCGCTTTGAGCCTGCTGTATGCGGATGAGTCCCTCCCGGGTTACTCGCGGGAGCAGTTCGAGAAGGATCTGCTGAACGAAGCCGAGTCAGACATCCGCCGCTGTCTCCTCGCGGGAGCGCACTGCGTTCAGATCGACTTTACGGAGGGACGATTGTCGCTGAAGCTGGACCCGAGCGGAGGGCTGCTGCGGCGATTCATCGAGCTGAATAACCAGGTTCTCCACCGCTTCACACCGGACGAGCGATCGCGCATCGGGGTCCACAGTTGTCCGGGCGGCGACAGGGACTCCACCCACAGCGCTTCCGTGGACTATGCGGAACTGCTGCCCGCGCTCTTCTCGCTGGCCGCGGGCCGCTTCTACCTGCAGTTGGCCAGCGAACCTGATCGGCGGTATGTGCTGGGTCTGATCCAAGAGCATCTCCGGCCGGACCAGACGGTCTTTATCGGGGTGGTGGATCCGCTGGTTTCGCGGATCGAATCGCCGCGTGAGATCTGTGCCGCTGTAAGGGAGGCGGCCTCTTTCATTCCTCCCGAACGGTTAGGCACCACGGACGACTGTGGCTTCGCGCCCTTCGCCGATGATGTCTCCACCGCTCGTGACACGGCCTTCGCGAAGATTCGAGCGCGCGTAGAAGGCACTCGCCTGGCGGAACGGGAGCTGGGCTTGTGAGCAGTGCGGTTGCCAGTCCGCTGCGGCGCCCTTGGTCCCGCCGGATAGCGCGATGGCTGGTTCTGTCCCTTGGCTTCCTGGCGCTCGCGTATCTTTCCCTGTGCGCGGTACTTTACTGGGCCATGCGGCAGCCCCCCGACGTCTTCGGACGGGTCATGATGAGGCTGACCACGCTCCCCCCAGTGGTCGGAATGGTCTTGCCGTTCGAGCCGCTCTGGATGCGCGCTCGGGCCGGAAGCTTGCACCCCGGCGATCTGACACCGGACTTCACCCTGCCGGCACTCGACCATAAGAGTAGCGTCCAGCTCTCGTCCTTCCGCGGCTCGCGGCCCGTGGTCCTGGTATTCGGCAGCTATACTTGACCGCCATTTCGCCGGGAGGTTCCCGCGCTCAATAAGCTGTACGATTCCTATTGCGACCGGGTTGCGTTCTACGCCGTGTATATTCAGGAGGCGCACCCCAGCGACATTTGGCAACAGCGCAGCAACGTCAAAGAAGGCGTGGTGTTCGCTACCCCTCGAACCGCGGGAGAGCGGGTGGAGATTGCGCAGAGTTGTGTACGCACCCTGGGAATCCGTTTCCCTGCTTTGATCGATGGCATGGACAATTCGGTCGAGCGGCAATATACCGGCTGGCCGGATCGCCTGATGCTAATCGACATCGAGGGCAGGCTGGTGTTCAAGAGCGCGCCCGGTCCATTTGGATTCAAACCATCTGACTTGGAAAGCGCGCTAGTGAAGCTCTTGCGCTGAAGAGTGTGACAGCTTATCGCGTAGCAAAGGCCGCCGCGAGGTCGACCGAAGCAACCGCCGGCACACCTGCATCTCCAAAGAAGCGCGCCAGTGCTTTCGCTACGGCTGCGGGCTCCGTTATGGGCAGGAAATGGCCGGAGTTCAACAATAGCAATTCGGAGTGTGGCATCAGATCCCGAGTGCGGCAGGCAAAGGCTTCCGGCACTGCCGGGTCCTTCGAGCCATGAACCACCAGCGTGGGCGCCAGGATCCCGGGAAGCAAGCTCGGAATGGACGCGAGCACTTCAGAGGGATGCCCCCAACGCAGCACGGACATCAAGCGCCATGAACCACGCCAACCGCGAAAAGGCGCGTGGAGGTTTTGGACCATCTCGTGGCGGTTGGGAACACCCGCCATGGCCAATCGCATCGCGACGTTCCAGAAGAGCAGGTTGACGACAGGCGCCAGCAATTCGCCGATCGCCGGTTTCCGCAGCAGTTCAAAAAGATAGAACGGCTTGAGCTCCGGAAAGATGGATGGCGACAGCAGCGCCAGACGCCCGACGCGGTGTGGGAAGTGGTGGGCATAGTGCACCGAAATGGCGCAGCCGGCGTCGTGCCCTACCACATGCCACTTCTCGATTCGGTGTTCCATCCGGATGGCTTCGATACTCGCAGCCAGAGCCGCCAGGTTTCGGAAAGCAGGAGGCGTATTCACCGATTTGCCAAGCCCCGGCAGATCCACCGCGATGCACTGGAACTCGCTCGACAGCCCTGCGATCACGCCGTTCCATAGAATGCTGCTGGTAGGAATGCCGTGAAGAAACAGCACCGGATATCCGGACCCGCGGGTTACGAGATGCATGATTTAACCCGCCTCCTGGCGAGCACCCAGTCTCAAGCAGACTGCGCTCAACACAATGGCTGCGGTTCGAAACAGGTTCAGTACGAAGCCGAACAGTAGTGTACCGGCCACGCCCTCTGGCCTGGTCCGGGAATAGACGGCGTTGAAGACCCAGGCCGGGACGGTGTAGATCCGCCCCGCCCGCAAAACTCCGACGCGGTTGCGGACGGCCGAATCGTAAATCGTCTTCTCGATCCCGCAATTGAAGAACCTGCCCAGGTCGACAATCCGCTTGCTGTACATCGCGCCGGCTACAAACGGCAAGCGCTTTCCGCGGCCCGAGCTGACGATCACAGCGCAGGCCTCGCGGGCGTGCCTGAGCGCCGCCGTGACTCCGTTCGATGTCATGGGATCCACGAGGGATGCCGCTTCCCCCACAATCAACCAGTTGGGCCCGGCCAGTCTGCCGTGCGTGCGGCATTGGAATGACGTCACGTGGGGTGAGAGGGCGCCGGGCGCCGGCAGCAATCCGCTAAATCTCGGGAAGCGGGCGAGGTGTTCGCGAACAATATCCTCCACCGTGAGCCCCTGCTGTCGCTTTTGCCGGATCGCCTCGCCCGCCGCCACGCAGCCCACGCTAATGACGTTCAAGTGAATGGGAATTTCCCAGGTCCACTGCATGTACGGTGGCTGGCCATCCATGTAGAGTGTGGTGCCCTCGCTCGCTTGCGAGACGTTGAGATAGGTCCACATGGCGACCTTTTTGGGCCCGTATTGGTAGACCGGTAGACGGAAGATCCGCGCAAACAAGGCGGTGGTGCCAGAGGCGTCGATGAACCAGTCCGACGACAACCTCCGGCCCGACGCCGTCTTTACCGCGCTTACCTTCCTTCCTGCTGTTTCCACATCGACCACGCGGTCACTCGCCATCTCCACTCCGCTCTGCAGCACCATCTCACGGAGCGACCGGTCGAGTGGCAGGCGATCCACGTGCAGGGTGCGCAGTTCGATATTGTAGGGAGACCGGGCCAGCCAGGCGCCTGGCTCGTAATGCCGGGTTGCCCCGTCCCGCAACTTCACCGTTACGTGGCGCTTGTAAGTGGCGACGTTGTCTCTAATCAAGCCATCCATGGGCAATCCCAAGGCTTCCAGCAGAGCCGGAGAGGACCAGTCCAGCGACTCGCCAACGGGCTGCTCCGCCACGGTAGCGGGCTCAATACAAGTGACGCGGTATCCCGCTCTGGCGAGGTTCAGGGAAGCTGCCATTCCGGCCAGGCCGCCGCCGATCACCGTAACTTCTCTCCGCTCCGACCCCTCCTGCATTCCGACGTACAGGAAGGGTATCATCGCCTCGCCAAGGGCGGAATAGTGGAAATCAGCTAGCGCGACAGGTCTGGGGGATTCCCTCAACGACCATTCGAGCGCGTCGTAGTAGGCCTGCACGATAAGGCGACCTGCCGGACCCCGGCCGGCCATGTCAACTGCGGGGTAGCGCGCCGGGACTTCCGACGTACGACAGACTTTGGGCATAGAGTAGGGTCGACTCCTCGCGCCTGCGCGGTCGGTCCGGAGAGGCTTTTAGGATGTCCAGAGAATACGTGTGTCCGACGGTCGGCCAGCTGCCGGGTTCCCGGTCCTCAATTCGTGCAACGTGATTTGCCAGGTCTGAATCCAGGCGCTTCGTTTACGACGGTCATCAATTTCGAGTGACGGTGGGCCAGATGAGAATGTACTTAGCCAGAGAGTGACGAACGACGCGCCATCGCACACTCACCCTTTCTTGGTCGAAATTTGTAAGCATCGACGCATCCCGCGGTGCGCCCCGCTGGAGCCGCGCTCGAACGATCTGGGCGCCCTCATCGAGCCTGTCAACCGGGAGCTGCGGCTGGAATGGGGAAACCCAACGGCCCCGCCTGGGATACCATTAGAATTGCTCGACGGCACTGAGATCCGGCTGTACGATCCAAAGCGTAAGCCGCAGGACTGGACCGACCTAATTGATCCGGCGGACTGCGTTGTGTTTCTGAAAGACCGCGCAGATTCCACATCACTCGCACCGCACGGCCGCCCCTATCCCAAGCCGTCCGATGAAACCTGCGTGGTATTTCGCTCCCTTGAGGCGGCGCAGCAGTTCGGCGAAGCGATAGTTGAGCACTTGCCGCACGTCCGCTGCGAAATCTACGATGCAGAGGGCCCGGCGAACCGTCCACTGCTCGTGATTGTCCACCCCGAGTTTCGGTCTAGCGAAGAGTCGGGCCCGATTGGGTCACGTCACCGAAGACTCATGATGTTCGTCCTTGTCCTGTCGTCGATACCGCTGTTCTGGCTTGGTGCGCACGGAACCAGTTCGAGCGACCTCGCCATCTTCTTCGGAATTAATTGCCTGCTTCTGGCTCTGCGGTTTCTCTACTGGGATGCCGGTTGGAAAGCCAGTGAACGGAAGCGCCTGGCGCGACTGGAGTCGCATCGCAAACTGGAGCGGGGCGATGCCTGAACTGAAGCTGCTGCTGCTGCAAATGGTGGTGGTTCTAGCAGCCGCCCGTTTGATGGCGACAGTCTTTAA
>JBEKIN010000275.1:0-5980 GCA_050011735.1 Acidobacteriaceae bacterium
GCCGGAGTATTTTCATTTGCTGGAGATTCCGGTGCTGCGGGGCCGTCTGTTCAACGACGGCGACGACGAGAATGCGCCGTTGGTCGCCGTAATCAACCAGGCGATGGCGGAGACGTACTGGCGGGGCGAGGATCCGCTTGGGAAGCGGCTGAAGCTTGGCCGTGGGAGGGCGGGGGTTGGCCAACGCGCGAGCAAGACCTGGGTCACGATCGTCGGGGTGGTCGCGGATGCTCGAACCGAATCGCTGGCAAACGCGAGCGTTCCGCAAATCTATCTGAGCCTGTACCAGGAGACGCCCAAAGAGCTGGCCATCTTTTTGCGTGGAGACCTGAATGCGAGTGCGATCCCGGAAGAGGTGCGCGCGATGGTGCAGTCTGTAGACCCGGAGCTACCGGTTTACGGGGCGCAGACGCTGAACGATGCAGTGTCGGCGTCACTGGAGCAGAGGCGATTCTCGATGGATATTGTGGCGGCCTTCGCGGTAACGGCGCTGCTGCTGGCGGCGCTGGGAATTTACGGAGTGATTTCGTACATCGTGAGCGAGCGCACACGGGACATCGGCATTCGGCTGGCGCTCGGTGCGCAGAGGGGGAAGATCATGGCCATGGTTCTGCGCCAGGGACTGGGACTGGCGATGGCGGGCGCAGCGCTGGGACTGGTGGGTTCGGTAATCGTGTCGCATCTGATGGCAGGGCTGCTGTACGGGGTGAGCTCGACCGATCTGCTGACGTTCGCGGGAGTCACATTGGTGCTGACCGCAGTGGCGCTGGCGGCCTGCTATATTCCGGCGCGGCGGGCGATGCGGGTGGATCCGCTGGTCGCGCTGCACTACGAGTAGCGGCGCTGGCGTGGTTTGGAGAGTGCATGCGGAGGGCTGGAAATGAGATTCCTCAGGCGGTGGTGGAAGCGCACGCGGAACTTTTCGACGGGACAGCAGGATGACCAGCGGCTGCGCGAGGAGATGCAAGAGCATATCGCCCTGCAGACGGAGGAGAATCTGCGCGCCGGGATGGATGTGAAGGAGGCGCGGCGGCAGGCGATGCTGAAGTTCGGCGGGGTGGGGACGGTGAGGGAGGATTACCACGCGGAACAGAGTCTGCCGTTCTTTGAAAACCTGCTGCAGGACTCGCGCTTCGCGATCCGCATGCTGGCGAAGTCGCCGGGTTTTTCGGTCATTGCGATTCTGACGATGGCGCTGGGCATCGGGGCGACGACGGCGATTTTCAGCCTGGTGAACGCGACGCTGCTCCATCCGCTGCGGTATCCGCACCCGGAGGAGCTGGTGCGGATCGAGGACGATCTGCCCGGCTCAGGCGCCGAGGACGCGGGCATCTCGATTCCGGAGTGGAAAGACCTGCAGCGCTCGGGGATTTTCCAGTCTGTCGTGCTGGAAGGATTTGGGTCGGTGAACCTGACGGGTTCCTCGCAGCCATCGCGGATCCAGTTCGAGCCGGTCTCGCCGGGGTATTTCGCGATGCTGGGGGCGAAGCCGGAGCTGGGGCGCACGTTCGATCCGCAGGACCAAACTCCGGGGTTCACGCTGGAAGTGGTGATCACCGATGGGTTGTGGAAGCGGGGGTTTGGAAGCGATCCGAACATTCTAGGCAGAAGTTTGCGGCTGGACAACGATTTGTATCGGGTGATCGGAGTGATGCCACCGGGTTTTCGCGATCCGGGGCGAACGGCGGACGAAAGGAATACGGAACTGTGGGCGGCGGCGGGATTTTCGACCGACCCGGCTCCTCCGCCGAACCGCAGTTTGCGGTTGACTGTGGAAACTGTCGGGCGCCTGAAACCCGGGCTAACGGTTGCCGCGGCGCAGAGTCAGCTGGACGCGTTGGTTGCTTCGTTGCGGAAGCAGTTCCCGGACGATTATCCAGCCGACAGCAAGTGGACGGTGCGGTTGGTACCTCTGAAGGAAAACGTGGTGGGCAACGTCCGGCAGTCGCTGATCCTATTGCTGGGGGCGGTGGCGCTGGTGTTGCTGATCGGCTGCGTGAATGTGGCGAATCTGCTGCTGGCGCGGGCGAGCGCGAGGGGACGCGAGATGGCGGTCCGCCAGGCGCTGGGCGCGGCACGCAAGCGGCTGGTGCGGCAATTGCTGACGGAGAGCCTGCTGCTCTCGCTGCTGGGCGGCGTGGCGGGGCTGGTGATTTTGTTCTGCACGAAGGGATTTTTGCTGCGGCTGATTCCGGAGACCATGCCGCGGCTCAACGATCTGTCCATCAGCTGGGGCGTGATGCTGTTCGCGCTGGGCGCATCGATTGCAGCCGGCGTGATTTTCGGGCTGGCGCCCGCGACGCAGGCGGGGCGGTTGAATCTGGCGAGTACGCTCAGGGTGGAGGGGCGTGGGTCGAAGGGTTCCACGGAGCAAACGCGGACGCGGCGGGCGCTGGTGGTGACGGAATTTGCGCTGTCTCTGGTGCTGATGGTGGCCGCGGGCCTTCTGCTGCGCAGTTTTTGGGATTTGTACAAGGCGCCGCTGGGATTCAGTCCGGAGCATGTGATGTCGGTTCAGTTGTGGCTGCCGATCCCCAACGATCCGAAGACGGACATTTATGGAACGGCTGCTCAGGAGGCGGTGCTTGCGCGCGAATTGCTGCGCCGCGGCGGGTTGCTGCCGGGAGTGCAGGAAGCGGCGCTGGGAGGGGATGGGTCGGTTCCGCTGCGGCACGACCGGAACGTGAGCCCGTTGATCGTGGAAGGACGCCAGACAGAAAGCAAGCAGGCTCCTTTGGTGGAGCGGTCGGACGTAACGCCGGAATATTTTCATTTACTGCAGATCGCGCTGCTGCGGGGGCGTCTGTTCAACGATGGCGACAACGAGAAGGCGCCAGAGATCGCGGTGATCAACCAGGCGATGGCGGAGACGTACTGGCGTGGCGAGGATCCGCTGGGCAGAAGATTCCGGGTGAATCCTGCGAGCAAGACCTGGGCCACGATCGTCGGCGTGATCGCCGATGCTCGCACTGAGTCGCTGGCGGAGGCGGGGGTTCCGCAGATTTACCTCAGCCTCTACCAGCAAACGCCCAAGGAGCTGGCGATTTTTCTTCGCGGGCAACTGGATGCCAGCGCGATTCCGGGAGAGGTGCGGGCGATGGTGCAGTCTGTGAATCCGGAGCTACCGGTTTACGGGGCGCAGACGCTGGACGATGCGGTGGCGGCGTCGCTGGAGCAGAGACGATTTTCGATGGAGATTGTGGCGGCGTTCGCGGTGACGGCGTTGTTGCTCGCCGCACTGGGAATCTACGGAGTGATCTCGTATATCGTGAGCGAGCGCACGCGGGACATCGGTATTCGACTGGCACTAGGCGCGCAAAGAGGCAAGATCATGGCCATGGTTCTGCGTCAGGGACTGGGCCTGGCGATGGCCGGCGCCGCGCTGGGACTGGTGGGATCGATGATCGTGTCGCACCTGATGGCGGGGCTGCTATACGGGGTGAGTCCCACGGATCTGCTGACGTTCGCGGGGGTCACATTGGTGCTGACCGCAGTGGCGCTGGCGGCCTGCTACATTCCGGCACGGCGGGCGATGCGGGTGGATCCGCTGGTGGCGCTGCATTACGAGTAAGAATGTAGGGGAATAGCGATGGAAAGGAGAGGCGATGGCTATTGCAACCTGGAAACTCAACGGCCTCGGATTCCGGGGATGGATTCTTGCGCTGCTTTCGTTTTGTGCCGGGTCGCTCGTCACTGCGCGCCTGATGCGGGTGCATGAAGTGAGGGCGGAGAGCGAACGCGTCTACGAGCTGCGCATCTACCACTGTTTGCCGGGCAAGCTGCCGGCGATGGAGGCTCGCTTTCGCGACACGACTTCAAAACTACTCGCCAAACACGATCTGAACGTGGTGGGTTACTGGACAGCGGAGCCAGACGCTCCGGGCTGGAACGATACTTTCGTGTTTCTCCTCGCGCATGCCAGCCGGGAGGATGCGAAAAAGAACTGGGACGCGATGCGGGCTGACCCTGCTTTTCAGGAAGTGATTAAGGCTGAACAACAGGAGCCGACGCTGGACAAGTTGGACGTGACGTACATGCGTCCGACGGATTTCTCTCCGATGAAATAGCCGGGCGAGCCACTGTTCGTTTCTGAACAGTTGGGGGCGATTGCGGACAATCGCCCTGTTTTTCGGAAAGAACAAACTGTTTATTTTGAATAGCATAACCCCAGTTACGACTGGCGCGCGGCATGCACCTTATAACTACTGCAGAATCCACAAACGCAGGAGGGGTGCGTGTTTGCTGATCTGAAACAGGCTCTGCGGCAACTGCGGAAGTCGCCGGGATTTACGGTGACGGCGGTGCTGACGCTTGCGCTGGGAATTGGGGCGACCACCGCGATCTTCACGCTGGTTTACGACGCGATGCTGCGGCCGCTGCCGCTGGCCCATCCGGACCGGCTGGTGACCGTGCAGGAAAAGGTGGCGGAGTGGAGCGAGATGTATCCCACGCTGCCGGTGAGCGCGAACCACTTCACCTTCTGGCAGGAGCACAGCCGCAGTTTCGCAGCGATGGCCGTGATGTCGGAATACCCATTGCCGCTGGGCGGGAGCGGGCGTCCGCTGGAAGTGGATGTGCTGGACGCGACGCCGGGAATTTTTTCGGTGCTGGAAGTGCAGCCGTGGCTGGGGCGGGCGTTCACGAAGGAGGAGGCGCAGCCCGGGCATGAGCATGTGGCGGTGCTGACCTACGACCTGTGGCGGGAGCAGTTCGGATCGGATCGGGGAATCGTGGGGCGGACGGTGACGCTGAACGGTTTTCCATTCACGGTTGTGGGGGTGATGCCGCGCTCGTTCCACATGCCGCCGGCGGAGATGTTTGGCGGCGGAGATTCCAGCGCGAAAGTGTCGTTGGGTGCGCTGATCCCGATGGCCTTCACGAAGGACCAGCTGGAAGAAGACATGGGGGACCTGAACTACTTTGGGCTGGCGCGGCTGAGGCCGGGTGTTTCGGCCGCGGCGGCGAATGCGGAGCTCGATGCGGAGCAGCATGCGATCGCAGCAAGTTTGCCGGCGGATGAGAAGTCGACGCTATCGGCGGTGCTGACGCCATGGCAGCAGGAACTGGTGGGCGGCAGCCGCAGACCGCTGACGATTCTGCTGGCCGCGGTGGCGGGATTGCTGCTGGTGGGGTGCGTGAACATTGCGAACTTGCTGCTGGCGCGGGCGGCAGGGCAACGGCAGCAGATGGCAGTGGCGTCGGCGCTGGGCGCGAGCCGGGCGGAGATGCTGCGCATGGCGATGCGCGAGACGGTGCTGCTGGCCGGCGTGGGTTGCGGGCTGGGGATTCTGGTGGCGATGGCGATTGTGCCGGCGATGCAACGCTATCTGCCGGCGACGCTGGATTTTCGCGGGCCGCTGCATCTGGACTGGACGGGCGCGGTGTGCGCGTTGCTGGTGGCGGCACTGGCAACGCTGACGGCGGGAGCGGCTCCGGGGTGGATGGCTTCGCGAACAGGTCCGCACGAGGTGCTGCACAGCGAGTCGCGGCTGGCGAGCGAGTCGCGAGTGAGCAAACAAATGCGGCGCGCGCTGGTGGGCGTGGAAGTGGCGGTGAGCGTGGCGCTGGTGCTGATGACCGGGCTGGTGACGGCGAGCGTGGTGAAGCTGCTGCATGTCGATCGCGGATTCGATGTGGAGCGGACAATGACGGCGCGTGTGGAGTTGCCGCGGGAGGCGTATCCGGACCGGCCGCACCGGGCGGCGTTTTATCGCGAGGCGCTGGACAAGCTGAACGGGCTGCCGGGGGTGGAGCGGGCCGCGCTGACCTCGATGCTGCCGCTCAGCGGAGACGGATGGGGCGACTCAGCGCAGCTGCCGGGAGACACGCGGCCGTGGACGCAGCTTCCGGGAGAGCATTTTCGCTGGGTGAGCCCGGGATATTTCGAGGCGATTCATCTGCGGCTGGCGGCGGGACGGTTCTTTGCAGGGAGCGACTGGGGGCGGAATGAGGCGGTGATTTCGGAGAACACGGCGAAGAC
>JBEKIN010000276.1:0-5941 GCA_050011735.1 Acidobacteriaceae bacterium
TTACACGCTCGGCGAGCCGCGCCACACCGCACTGTTCATCTGCATCTTCATCCTGGTTCCCTTCACCGGCCTCTACACGTTCCTCGGCGGCTTGTGGGGCGTCCTCGTCACCGATTTATTTCAATTCGCGCTGAAGATGACGATGATCGTCGTCCTCGCCTGGGTGGCTGTTGCCCGCCTTGGGGGGATGTCGGCGCTGCGCCTGCGCCTCGCCGTCGTGGACACGGCCACACGACACGCCGGTCATCCGACGTCGAACATCCTGTCGTTCCTGCCGGACTTCCATGCGGGCCTCACCACGTCCAACCTGTGGACCCTGCCCGTCCTGACCTTCCTGATGTACATCGGCGTGCAGTGGTGGGCAGCATGGTATCCGGGAGCGGAGCCCGGTGGCGGCGGTTACGTTGCGCAGCGCATGTTCAGCGCGAAAAACGAGAAGCATTCCCTTGGGGCGACTCTCTGGTTCAACATTGCGCATTACGCGCTGCGCCCGTGGCCGTGGATTGTCACCGGCCTTGTCGCCCTGGCAATGTACTCCACCAACGGCGGCCTGCATCCGAGCGCGGCCTATGCAGCTAATCCGCAGCAGGGATACGTGATGGTGCTGCGCGACTTTCTGCCGCCAGCGCTACGCGGCCTGATGATCGCCGCTTTTCTCGCGGCCTACATGTCGACCATCGGCACGCAACTTAACTGGGGAACGTCGTACCTGGTCAGCGACCTTTACCGCCGCTTCCTCGTCCGCAAGGCCAGCGAACGCCACTATGTGCTCATCAGCAAGATCATCACGGTCTTTCTCGTGCTGTGCAGCGGATACGTCGCCAGCCGTCTCACTTCCATCGGCGCAGGCTGGCAGCTGGTCCTCAACCTCGGCGCGGGGACCGGCGCCGTCTACATCCTGCGCTGGTTCTGGTGGCGCATCAATGCCTGGAGCGAAATCTCCGCCATGATCGTCGCCGCGGTTGTGACCCTCTTGCTCTCTCACGTTCACTTCGCCGGCAGCGATGTCGTCGTCTTCGCCAAGAGCACGCTCATCACGGCTGGCGTCACGACCATCGCCTGGATTCTGGCAACCTTCCTCACGCCCGCCGAGCCTGAAGCGACCCTTCTCGCCTTTTATCGCCGCGTCCACCCGACGGTTCACGGATGGCAGCGCATCGCGCAGCAGGCGCCGGAATTACCACGGGTGCGCGACTTTCGCGCCAACGCGTTCGACACCATCATGGGCTGCATCCTGGTCTACGGAACGCTCTTCGGGATTGGCAAGCTGATCTTCGGGGCATGGCTTACCGCGTCAGCCCTGCTGGCTGCCGCCGCCATCGCGGGTTACCTGATCTGGTGGGATCTTTCTCGCCGCGGCTGGGAGACACTCTCGGGCGTAACTTCTTCACCGAGCGTGGACCAAGGTGTCCATCCGAGGCCCATCAAGAGTTAAGCTGGAACTTCGCGAGGAATTCAGCTCTCATGCCACGCGGTGTTTCATTTACGGGCGAATATCTGTCCAGATACCTGGCGGGCCAGAAGAGGTGGAATGAGGCCAGAGAGTGGCGCGCGAAAGAGGCCGAGGCCGGCAGGCCGTCCACTTACCGCGATTATTGCCATGCGCACGGGCTCTGCGCGGCATGTGCCGCAACCGGAATCAGCCTGAACGACAACGGCAGCGGCTTTAAGGCGATCGGCTGGAACGGGAATCTTCTGCTGTACGAAGAGTGCGACGGGTGCGGTGGAACGGGGAAAATCATCACGCCCAGCTAGCATGATTGGTCCAGGTGCCTCAGGTGCAACGGGTGGAGGGCAACTTTGTGTTGCTCTGAATCCGTTCAGACGCGAACATAAGAAGGACATGAGCTTTCCTGAACGTCTCTCGGGCGCATCTCACCTGCCGAGCCCGATAATTCACCTTGCCGCAAGTGGCTCGCTGACATTGATACTCTCCGCATGAAAACGGCTGTGATTATCGGAGCCGGCCCTGCCGGCCTGACTGCTGCCCTCGAGCTGCTCCGCCGCTCCGATATACGCCCTATCGTCCTCGAGGCGACTGAGCGCATCGGCGGCATCTCGTGCACGATTCGGCACAATGGCAATCGCATGGACATCGGTGGACATCGCTTCTTTTCCAAGGCCGATCGCGTCATGGAATGGTGGGCGGAGCTGATGCCGATTGCCTCCACCGAGAACGGGTCGGGGTTTCACACCATCCGCTACCAGAACCAGGAACGTCCGATTACCGCGGGTGCGGATGCCGCTTCCGATCCCGATCTGGTGATGCTGGTGAGGCCGCGCAAGAGCCGAATCTACTTTCTGCGGAGCTTCTTCGACTACCCGCTCGCCCTGAATGCCCGAACGCTGCGCCAGCTCGGTTTCTGGCGCATGATCAGGATCGGCATCGGCTATCTGCGCGCCAGGCTCTTCCCGCGGCGGAACGAGAAGACCCTTGAAGACTTCCTCATCAACCGCTTCGGCGCTGAGCTGTACCTGACATTTTTCAAGTCTTACACCGAAAAAGTGTGGGGCGTCCCCTGCGACCAGATCAGCGCCGAGTGGGGCGCGCAGCGTATCAAGGGACTCTCGTTGCGCACGGCGATCGCACACTTCCTCAAAAAGACATTCAGCCGCAATAAGGCAGGCGGCATTGCGCAGAAATCTACCGAGACATCGCTGATCGAGAGGTTTCTCTATCCAAAATACGGCCCCGGTCAGCTCTGGGAATATGTCGCCGCGCTGGTGAAGAGCAAAGGCGGCGAGGTTCGCATGGGGTGGCGCGCGGGCAAGCTGCACGTGGAAGGCACCCGTGTGGTTTCAGTTGACGCCGTCGATGCCCAGGGGATTCCGCACACCATTCCGGCGGACTATGTCTTCTCCACCATGCCAGTGCGGGAGCTGATCCACGGCCTCGATGTCGATGTTCCTGAAAACATCCGCGCGATCGCCGACGGATTGATTTACCGCGACTTCATCACCGTGGGCCTGCTCGTCGATCGCCTCACCGTCACCGAGCCTGATGGTGGTCCGCTGAAAGACACCTGGATTTACATTCAGGAGCCCGATGTGCTGGTGGGCCGCCTGCAGATCTTCAATAACTGGAGCCCATACATGGTCGCCGACCCATCGAAGGTCTGGATCGGCCTCGAATATTTCTGCTACGAAACGGACCGGCTGTGGAATATGGCCGACGACGAGATCGCACGATTCGCGATTGCTGAAGTTGAGAAAATCGGCATTCTTAAAGCCGACCAGGTACGCGATTCGCACGTTGTTCGCGTTCCGAAGACCTATCCTGCCTATTTTGGAACCTATGACAGATTCGACGAAATCGTTCGCTATATGGACCGATTCGAGAACCTGTTTCTGGTCGGCCGTAACGGCATGCACAAATACAACAACCAGGATCATTCCATGCTCACCGCGATGACAGCCGTCGATCAGATTGTGGCCGGCCAGATCGATAAGGCAGCTCTATGGGAAATCAACACCGAGCAGGAATACCACGAAGAGAAAAAGTAGGGGCGACAGACCTGGACCCGGTCGAACTGATGATGTTCACTCCCACTGCGTGGTATGCCGGCGCAGCCACCAGCAGGCGGGAGCGCCGGCGTGCGGGAAGAGCGCCCGGGCACAGCTCACCTGCGCCGCCCCCATGTAGTCGAACTCCTGCTTGTTGCCTTTGAGAGCCGTGGAGAGATACTCCTCAACCTGCACCGAGTCGAACGCGGTTCCCCGCGCCGAGCGCACCCGGAATACGGCCCAGTCGGTCACCCACATTACCACAGCGACCACGATTACTACCTTCGCCGTCAGCTCCAGGATTGCAAGAAATCGCTTCATCGTGACCGCAGGAATATTACCTGCACTCCATTTTTTGTACCTTCGATCTCTAAACCTTATACGCTGTTCATAATGGACTTCGACTCAATTCAATCTGCACTACGCGGCGCCGGAGTCGATGCATGGCTCTTCTACGACCACCACCATCGCGACCCGATCGCCGCTGCCATTCTTGGTTTGCCCGATCACGGCCTGGTGAGCCGCCGCTGGTACTACGTTATCCCCGCAGAGGGCGAGCCGCGGAAGCTCGTTCACCGCATCGAGTCCGGTAAGCTGGACTCCCTTCCCGGCACCAAGGGGGTCTATTCGTCGTGGCAGGAGCTCGAAGCAGGCCTCGACGCGATGCTCGGGCCCTGGCGGCGCATCGCCATGCAGTACTCGCCGAACAACGCGATCATGTACGTCTCCATGGTCGATGCCGGTACCGTAGAGCTGCTGCGGTCCATGGGTAAGGAGATCGTCAGCTCCGCGGATTTGGTCAGCCGATTCCAGGCGGTTCTGACCGAGGAGCAGATCGACAGCCACTACGCCGCGCAGAAGCTCCTCGACGATATTCTTACGGAAGGCTTCCAGACGATCGGCAGCCGCGGTCGCTCCGCAGCGCCTGCCACTGAATACGAGATGATGGTTTGGTTTCAGGAGGCGATGCGCCGCGCCGGCCTGACCACGGATCACGGGCCCAACGTATCCATCAATGAAAACAGTTCCGATTCGCACTACGAACCGACCGCGGAGTCCAGCCGTCCCATCCAGGCAGGGTCGTTTCTGCTTATCGATATCTGGGCACGCCTGAACCGGCCAGGCAGCTGCTGGTACGACATCACCTGGACGGGCGTAGTGAACCGAGAGCCAACTGAGCTGGAGCGGGTGATCTTCGCTGTGGTGCGGGACGCGCGCGATGCTGCGATTGACGCCGTGCGCTCCGCCTTCACCGACGGAGGGCACCCCGTCGCAGGATTTGAAGCCGACGATGCTGCGCGCGCGGTCATTCGCAACGCAGGTTACGGGCAATACTTCACGCATCGTACCGGCCATAATATCGGCACGGAGCTGCACGGCAGCGGAGCGCACCTCGACAATCTCGAGACACACGACGAGCGGCGCATCCTGCCGTACACGTGCTTTTCAGTCGAGCCTGGCATTTACCTGCCGGAATTCGGCGTTCGCAGCGAAGTGAACATGATCACTTCCAAAGACAACGCTGTCGTCACGGGGAGAATCCAGCGGGAGCTGGTGCGCGTTTAGCCGCCAGCATTCGTTTATAGTCATAAGGTGATGGCCTCGAAAGCGCAGACCCCCGCACAACCTCAGACTCAGGGCTTTGCTTACTCGGCGCTGATCCTTGGCTGGCTCGTGCCGGGCGCGGGTCACCTGCTGACCCGCCACTGGATTCGCGCCCTCCTGCTCTTTGTCGCCATCACGGCGATGTTCTCGCTTGGCCTGGCGATGCAGGCCAAGGTCTACGTGCCCAACACCGGAGATCCGCTGGACATGCTCGGCTTCGCCGGCGACATCGGTGCCGGAGCTCTCTATTTTGTCGCCCGCATCTTCTCGCTCGGCCAGAGCACGGTACAGCTGGTCACCGCGGATTACGGCACCAAGTTTGTGGTGGTCGCGGGACTGCTCAACTTCGTTGCCGCAGTCGACGCTCACAACCTGCGCATCGGGAGGAAGGTTTAGGTGCTGGCCCCCTCTCACTTCACTGCGGTCCTGCTCTTCGCCACCTGTACCTCGGTGGTGTTCGGCGTTACGCAGCGCTCCACTCCGCGCGCCATGGCCCGTTATGGTATTTATTGCTGGGTCCTATTTGTCGCCTCGGTGATTGCCGCCAGCTGGCTGATGTGGCTGATCCGTCGCTGACGGAAAAGTAGCCTGTAGCCGGTAGCTCCTGGCGATCATGCTGAGTGGCCGGGCCCCCCACCCCCCCTCCCCTGGTGTGTGGCAAGTGATTCATTTTGCAGGGATGTTTTAGTACCGTAAATCAGGTATTACCCTACTGCACCGGTGATCCCGTGTTTTGGGATCGGAAACGGAGCTCATCTTCCGCCCGAAACGCTGCCGGTTAGCCTTCTCACCGAACCTGGCCTATGCACGACCTCAGTCGTGCGTAAGACAA
>JBEKIN010000277.1:0-5939 GCA_050011735.1 Acidobacteriaceae bacterium
TCGCTCAGCTGCACCACATCGCCACCATCAGCAGTACCGTCCCCACTAACGGCGATGTGAATCCCTACGGCGTGGCCCTAGTCCCGCTGACCAAAGGTCGGCTGGTTGCGGGCCGGTTTCTCATCAGTAATTTCAATGACGCGTCTAACGCTCAGGGAACCGGAACCACCATCGTCGAGATCGCGCCCGACGGCGCCTTCAGCCAGTTTGCCGAAATCAATCCGGCAAAAGTCTCCTGCCTCGGCGGCATCGGATTGACAACGGCTCTGGTCGCTCTGCGCAGCGGATATGTCATCGTCGGTAGCCTCCCCACCGTCGGCGGGGCATCCTCCACGGCGGAGGCCGGTTGCCTGATTGTCCTCGACAGCTGGGGTAACGTCGTCGAGACCTTCAGTGGCCACGGCATCAGCGGCCCATGGGATATGACCGCTCTCGACCTCGATGGCGTCGCCGTCCTGTTCGTCACCAACGTTCTCGACGGAACCGTCGCCGCAAACGGCGATGTCGTGAATCGCGGCACCGTGCTCCGCCTGCTGCTCGACTTCCCTGAAGGCCTTGCGCCGCAATTGCTCGACAGCAGCGTCATTGCTTTCGGCTTTCCGCAGCGCACCGATCCCAACGCTCTCGTGATCGGGGCCACAGGCGTGGCCTTCGACACTGCCTCGGGGGTTCTCTACGTTGCAGACACGCTGAACAACCGCATCGCTGCGATCAGCGATGCGCTTTTCCGCTTCCTGCCCGCCGGTATCGGCGCCACTGTCTCGCAGGGCGGCTCGCTCAATGCGCCGCTCGGCCTCGCGCTCACCCCCGACAATCGCCTCATCGCCGCCAATGGCGACGACGGCAATCTCGTCGAGATCGATCCCTTCACGGGCAGGCAGGTCGCCACCAACCTGGTCGACAGCTCCGGCGGTCCCCCTCCGGGAGCGGGCGCGCTCTTCGGTCTGCTCGCCGTGCCTGGAGGCGTCTATTTCGTCGACGACGCGACGAACACCTTCAACCTTCTCCACTGATCCGGATCGCGGGCGCTGTCGGGGAAGATGTCCGCAGCCCTCCCCATCTCCGATGGCGCCCGACGTGCGGAACCCAGTGGCATCCCCTCGCCAAAACGATGACAAGTCCGTGACAAGCCGGTGACAAGAGACGAAAGAGACTCGCTTATTCTGTCGGCTGCATCTGCAGTACTGCCCTCCCCAGATCGATCCCGCAACCAGGGAATCCCGTCCTATTTCCGGGCCAATGAAGGGGTTTTGGTTCGCCGGATGCCCGCGTGAACGTGCCACGATGGGCATCCGGGTCTTTCTCCCTTCCGATCCTGTCAACCCCTCCCGCCATCCGTGCGGGAAATCCCCAGTTACCCATTGTGGCCTTTCTTCCCAACCCGTGATTGCAAACGACGCGACCGGATGCTACTGTACCGGCCATCGTTAGGCAGTTCGCTGCGGCGAACGCAACGGGAGCGTCGAACGATGAGAGGATTCCGTGGGACCGCGGTTGCATTCTGTATCGTCCTTGCGGCTCAGTTCGCGGCTGCGCAGAACCTGATGGGGAAGTGGGTTGGGTCGACGGTGTTCAATGGCGAGCGCATTGCGTTCACGATGACCGTGACGGCGGGCAATCACTATATTGAAACGGCGCAAGTCGGGACGTTGATGACGACTCAGTCCGGCACGTCGCGCTGGAAAAACGCGTCGGGCTGATGTGAGGCTTTACTGGCCGCCGAAGTAGCCGTCGCGGGTCTGAACGATGAGCTTCTTGTCCTTCGCCAGGCTCAGATCGATCCTGTGAAAGCCGTCGGCTGCCAGCGCGGCATCAGGCGTGTAGCCAAGGCGGTATTGCGAGCGGAGCTCTTCGGCAATCTGCATGTAAATCGACGCGAAGTTCTGCTTGTCCGATTCTTCGAACATGCGGCCGCCAGTTTCGCCGGTGATTTGCGCGAGGACTTTCTTGCCGTCGACGTGATTCTCGCCGCCGCGCTGACCGCCGCCAGGATAGCCACCGCGACCGCCGTTGCCGCCGCCATGTCCACCGTACCCGTGCTGTTCGCCTTTGAAGTAGATGGCGTAGACCACAGTCTCGGCGCGCTGAGCCGAGGCGATGGCGCTCGCGAGGGTTTCCATGCTGCCGCGATCTTCGCCGTCGGTGAGCAGCACCAGAGCCTTGCGCCCGTGCTGCTTCTGCATCAGCTGCGTGGAAGCGAGGAACATGGCGTCATATAAGGTGGTGCCTCCGCCGTGGAAGCCGCCGCCGTGGTGGCGGCCGTAGCCGCCGGATCCGGAATTGCCGTTGTTCTGGTCCTGGTTGTCGCGATTCTCCGCGCCGACCTGGTCGAGAGCGGCCCTCAGTTTGGGGCGCGAGGCGGTGAGGTCCTGCAGCAGGTCGGCCTCATGCGCGAACTGGATGAGGAAGGCCTGGTCGGGTGTTCGGCCGGCTGGCGCGGCCATCATCTGATCGAGGAAGGATTCGCTGGCGATGCGCTCGTCGTCGAGAGCGCTGCGGACCGAGCCGCTGGTGTCGACGAGCAGACCGAGAGTTAACGGCAAATCGTTGTCCTTATCGAAGTAGCGAATCGGCTGCGGCTGGCCATCGACGCGAAGGGCGAAATCGTCTTTGGTCAGGTTCTGGATCAGCGCGCCGTTCTTGTCACGGACAATCACCGGCAGGTTGACGAGCTGAGCGTTAACGGTGATGGTGGCCGTCGGTTGCGGAGATGGCTGCGACGAGGCTGCGGATTGCTGGGCGTGCAGGGAAGCGATGGCTGCACAGAGCGCTGCGATTACGGCTGCATGACGAAGACGCATGGCGGTTAGACGGGTTCAGGAGAGTGGAGTTTTGCGCGGCAGCGGTTCAGCGTTTAGCGTTTTTTGGCCCGAAGGTGGAGATCCTCGACGAAGGCTCCGTCGAGCTGGCCGCTCCCGAGGGATGGCGGGGGTACCCCCCCCTCCCCCGGGGGGTGCGGCAAGTGAGTCATTTCATTGGTATCCGTTGGTACCGCAAATCAGGTGTTACCCTCCGGGCGGGGTAAAGACGTCGCTGGCGAGCAGAAATCGGCGATCGCAAGACAGGGTTTTGAACCGTCCGCGGTCACGGCGAACAGCCATGGCGAGCTGGGGCGGATCGGTGCGATGGGCGCGCGCAGGAATCTCAAAGAGCGGAGTCGAGTCCTCGGCCGAGGATAGCTTGCACTGAAAGAGAGAAAGCTCTGGTCGCGTGTGGCGCGGACAGAGCTTTCCATGTTATTAGGGTAGGTTTTCTGCGATTGGGAGGCAAGGAGATTCGGAGGGGCTAACGGTACGAAGGTACTGCGGAGTGTTTGGCGGCGGAAAGGCGTGGGGTTCGGTCGCGTCGGCGTGCCGGATCTGGCACGCGAAGCGACCGAACCAAGGAAGGCGCTGCGCGCCGGCTTTTTATCGCCCGACTGAGGTCGGGCCCTGATACGAACCTCGTCCCGGTGATCTCGCGGGCATTCCGTGTTTGGAGGCAAGTGGAGTGCCGCGCGTCGCCTAGCTTTGAGGCGCGCCTGCCATCCACTCCTCCTGCTGGTAGAACTTTGTCCCGTCCTCGTTGATATAGTCGACCGTTATCCGGTCGCGATCGAGGGTCAAAAGCGCGAAGGTGCAGATGGCGAGTGGACCGCCCTCGAGGCGCGCATGATTCGCGGCGACGAAGGGAGTGGCGGTCTTCGTTCCATCGGTCTGCGGCGTGGTCTCGGTTTGCGGGTCGTGAGGGATGGCCCCGTTGCCGAGCAGGCGCGCTTTGTAGCCCGTTACTGCGTCGTCATAGATCGTGCAGCGATGCTCGTGGCCGAAGAACCATCCGTAAACGGCGCCGGGGCGGGTGGCGGCGATGAGGCGCGCGTATTCCTCGCGGAGGGGGGCTGCGTCGGCGGTTTCCTTCAGAAATGCGGAGACGGGCTGATTATGGGAGAGCAAAATGTTCTTCTTCGCGGGGCTCGCGTTGACGCAGTCGACGAGAAAATCCCACTGGCACTGGAGGTTAACGTCTTTGGCGCCGCCGCTGATGGTGAAAGGGACATAGGCTGTGTCGAAGCCGATGAACTGCCACCAGTCATTGGAGAGCTGGAAGTAGCTCGCTTCCTGACCGAGGCCGTCGAGAACGGTGGTGAAGTAATACCGGCCTTCGGAATACATTTCGTGGTTGCCGTTGAGGGAAAAGCTGACGCCTTGCTTCGGCTGCTCGGGGGCCCCGGGGTCGCGGAGCGGCCAGTTCTCGAGAAATTTGGTGCATTCGGGCTCGGTTCCCGCGTAGTAGATGTCGCCGAGGTGGATGAGGTAGTCGGGGTTTTGCTGCTGGACCCGAATGCCCACGGACTGGGCGTGATCGTTGTCGGCGCCCCAGTCGCCGAGGATGGCGATTTTGCACTGCGGCGGGATGGTGATTTTGCTTTTTTCGGTAGCGCGTTTGAAGGGGAACTTGCCTTTGAAGTGCTCGAGGAGCGCGGAGATGCCGGTGGGGGCCCAGACGACCACGTTGCCCTGGCCGAAGAGATTGAGAACCGCGGGCAGTTTGTCGCCGAGGTGGCTGTGGGTGCGGAGCGTGCCGTTCATGGAGGACTGGACGAGGCTGGTGAGCTTGTCGTGGGATTGATACATCTCGGGCGAGGCGTGGTCTTCTGCTGTGGCGGCGGCGATGGAGGCATCGAGGCTGGCGATGGCCCGGAGGCGGAGATCCTCGACGGAGGTTCCGTCGAGCTGGCCGCTGGCGGCCGCCTGCTGTTCGAGTTCCTCGAGAGCTTTGGGATCTTTGTCGGCGAGGGCGGTGCGCAGGGCAGAGAGGTTGTCGAGGACGTCGCTCTTGTGATGGAGATGGAAACCGAACATGGGTTGGGCTCTTCCTGGGATTTTTTGATTTTATGCGAGGGAAGGCGGGGGGCGGTCGCGTCGGCGCCGAAAACGCATCGCGAACGCGGGATTCGCTCCCGAGGACGGTGGGGGGTACCCCCCCTCCCCCAGGGGGGTGTGGCAAGTGAGTCATTTCATTGGTATCCCCTGGTACCGTAAAACAGGTATTACCCTCCGGGCCCGAGGTTACGGGTTACAGGTAACAGGTTGCAGTTCGAGGCCGACTCGAGCGACGAGTCGGTGGCTGGTGCGAAGGGCGCGCGCGGAAATCTCAAAGAGCGGAGTCTCGGCCTGGGCCGAGGACGGAATGCCGTGAAAGAGAAAAGCTCTGCTCGCGTTTGGCGCGGACAGAACTTTCCCTATTGTTAGCGTAGGGTTTTTTGCGATTGGGAGGCAAGGAGATTCGGAGGGGCTGGCGGTACGAAGGTACCGCGGAATGTTTGGCGGCGGGAAAAAGGCGAACCAGGGAGGGCGCTGCGCGCCGCTTTTTATTCCATGGCCTGAAGGCCACGGCTTCTACCGCCGCCTCGCTGCGCGAGGCGTTATGTGCATTCGCTCCTGTATCTGCGGCCTCGCGGAGCGAGGCGACGGTAGAAGCGCCGGGTTTTAACCCGGCGAAAAAGGCATCAGAATATAAGGGCCTTCAGGCCCGGAGGTGGTTCGGGACGGGGTCGACGGTGAACCTGGGATTTGCGGAAGACCAGGGGAATTCTTCGGGTCGTTCGCAGAGATGAGCGCGAACGGGGTTCGAGTGGATGTAATCGCGATGCGATTCGTAATCGCGCGGGTCTTCGACGCGGCGCAGCGTGAAGCTCTTTTCCCAGACGGGCATTTTGGATTTGAGGCGGAAGGAGAAGCCTCCTTTGATGTATTGAATTGCTTTCTCGATGGAGACGTTTGGGGCGGGCGTGAGGAGGAGATGAAGGTGATCGGGCATGAGGACGAAGGCGTGGAGTTGATAGCGGCCTTTGGTGCGGTCTTCGTTGAGCAGCTGAAGGAGGAGGTTGGCGTTCGCGTCGGTTTGGAAGAGACGGCGGCGATCGGCGGTGACGGTGGTGATGAAGAAGGTGCGGATTT
>JBEKIN010000278.1:0-5901 GCA_050011735.1 Acidobacteriaceae bacterium
TCTCGGAGACCACGCGAGTGACCTTGATCTCCGGCGGGGGGGGCGGGGGTGGAGGCGGCGGCGGGGGCGGAGCGACCAGCAGGGTCGCCATCATCGCTTTGGGCAGCGCCTCAGGATAGATGAGTGGATACAGAACGAGCGCGGCAAGAACCGAACCATTCAGCAGCAGCCCAACAACGGTGTAGTACCTGCTTTTGGTCTTGATCTGGTGCCCGGATTCCAGCAGGATGTCCTCAAACATTGCCATGGCCGACCTCGGACCTTTCAGTAGTTGACATCTCTAATAGACACCGCAGGGGCCCCGATTTGTTCCCGGAAATCTGACACCGGCATGCAGTCGAAGCGCGAACTGAACCCGACAGGGTTTCGCATGAATCCCTCCGGCAGACAGGGCCGGTTCTCTTCTGTAACACAGTTCGGAGGCGGGATACAGCCGATCCCGCTCCGGCGGGCAAGCCTGCGCTTTTCAGGATGCAGGTTTCCGGAGCCCACGGGGGATGGCAGCATCATACCCTGGCTTTCTTCGCAGCGGGAAGAGAAGCGGTCCGGCCGCGGCGGGCACGCCAGTCCTGGTAGGCCACCAGCATGGGAGCGGCGACCGCAATGGAGGAGTAGGTGCCGATCAGGATGCCGATCACCAGGGCGAAGGAGAAACCACGCAGCACCTCACCACCGAAGAGGAAGAGGGAGAGGACGGTGAGGAAGGTGAGGCCGGAAGTGAGCACGGTCCGGCTCAGGGTTTGATTGATGCTGCGGTTGACCAGATCGGCCAGCGGTTCGCGGCGGCTGAGGCGCAAATTCTCGCGGATGCGGTCGAAGACGACGATGGTGTCGTTCATCGAGTAGCCGATCAGGGTCAGAATGGCGGCAATGACGGTGAGGGAGATTTCCCGGTTGGCCAGGCTGAAGGCGCCGACGGTGATGATGGTGTCGTGGAAGCAGGCGACGACGGCGGCAACACCGTAGATGAGCTCGAAACGGAACCACAGATAAACGAGCATTCCGCCAAGGGAGTACAGGGTAGCCAGCTCGGCCTGATGCTGGAGTACTTTGCCGACCTGGGCGCCGACGATTTCGCCGCCCTGGAAGTGGAAGCCGGAGAGCCATGCATTCTGCTGGAACACTGTCAGGACAGCTGGATCGACGACGCCATGCAGGTCGTTGACGGAGTCGATGATGCCGCTGTGCTGGTCGTCGCGATAGTTGAGAACGGCGCTGGCCTGGTTCTGGTAGCGAGTCTCCGCTTCGGGCGTGTTGCCGAGGTGCTCGGGGTCGTTCTGCTCGAGCCAGGAGGTGAGGGCGGCGGCGCCGACGTTGTCCAGATCGAGCTTGCCCTGATTCTGCGCAGCGTCACCGGAGTAGTTCTGAGTGAGGGCGCTGATGATGGTGATTCGTCCCTGATCCAGGGCGGATTGGCTGGTCTGGCTGAGAGACAGGGTGATGAGGACTTCGTTGTTGGCTGCGGGACCATAGGGCTGCTGAATGCGGGCATCCTTCAACCCGGATTTGTCGATGGCGGCGCGAATGCGGTCGGCGTCGGGGTGGGCGGCGAATTTGACGCGGACCACCGTGCCGCCGCGGAAGTCGACGTCCAGCGGCAAATGATGCCAGAAGAGGATGGAAAGCAGGCCGGCTACGCTGAAGATGAGAGAAAAGCCGAGGAAATACCACTTCTTCCCAAGCCAGTCGATTTTTGGATCATGAAACAGTTCCACGAAAATCCGCCTATAGAAAAATCTCTCGAAGTCGAACGGCTCAAATCGAGATCGGCTCGCCGTGCAGTTTGCGGCTGAGGTTGGCGTCGAAGATGACGCGGGAGACAAAGACCGCCGTAAACAGATTGGCGAGCAGACCAAAAGTGAGGGTAACGGCGAAGCCCTTGACGGGGCCGGTGCCGAAGATGAAGAGGATGGCCGCCGAGACGATGGTGGTGACGTGGGTGTCGACGATGGTGGTCCAAGCATGGGCGAAGCCCTGATCGACGGAGGCCGATGGCGATTTGCCGGCGCGCATCTCCTCGCGGATGCGCTCGAAGATGAGGACGTTGGAGTCGACGCCCATACCGATGGTGAGGATGACGCCGGCGATGCCGGGCAGGGTGAGGGTAGCGCCGGAGTAGCCCATGAATCCCAGCAGGATGACGAGGTTCAGGAAGAGGGCCAGATCGGCGTTGATGCCCGCACCGCGATAGTAGATGAGCATGAAGGCCATGACGGTGAGCATGCCGACGATGGAGGCGACCACGCCCTGATGGATGGAGTCGGCGCCGAGCGAGGGGCCGACGGTCGTCTCCTGGAGGAAGTCAATGGAGGCGGGCAGCGCGCCGGTGCGCAGGAGCATGGAGAGATCCTTCACGCGCTGCTCGGTGATGCCGCCGCCGGAGATGTTGCCCTGATCGTGAATCTGGCCTTTGATGACGGCGACTTCCTGGACGCGGTTGTCGAGGACGATGGCCATGTATTTGCCGATGTTGGCGCCCGTCCACGCAGCGAACTTGTCGCCGGCCGCACTGGTCAGGTAGAAGTCGACTTCCGGCTCGTTGGTGTTGGGATTGTGGCCGGGTTGCGCATCGCGGATATCCGTACCGCCCCAGATGGGAATCTTCCTGAGCTCATACCATTCACCGGGGCTGCCTTCGGCGGCTGCACCAGGCACGCTCTGGAGCAGTTCGGCATCCGGCGGCACGTAACCGCCGAGCGCCTGAAGAGCGGTTTGCCGATCGGTCCAGGGTTGATCGCTGATCACTTCATGAGCTTCGAGGCGGGCGGTGGACTGGATGACGTCTTTGACGCGGCCGAGATCGTCGACGCCGGGCAGCTCGACCAGGATCTGATAGCTGCCGAGCTGATAGGGCTCGATGATGGGTTCGCTGACGCCAAGAGTATTGGTGCGCGTCTGGATGACCTCCAGGGCCTGGTCGAGGGCGCGCTGCTTCGCTTCGCCCTCAACAGTGGGCTTCATGGTGAGGGTCCAGGTGTTGCCCACACCCGGGGCGATGTCGAAGCGGCTGCTGTAGCTCGACTCGAGGAGCGAGCGGACATCGTCGTTGTGCGCGGCGGGGACCCCGGCAATCTGGATGAAATCGACGCGATTCGCATCGGGCTTGGAGACGGTAGTGCCGCTAACACCGTTTCGCTGCAGGTCGCCCTGAAGGCCGGCGACGTCGGTATCGGTTTCAGCACTGATGGCTTCGTCGACCTTGACCTGCAGGATGAGGTGCATGCCGCCTTTGAGGTCGAGGCCGAGATGAATGCGATTGAGCAGCGACTGCTTCAGGGCAGTTCCCGAGACGCCCTGGGGAATGCCGAAGATGCCGATGACGCAGACAGCCAGGACAACGAAGATGACGATGAGCCGGGTCTTGATGTTGGTTTTCATGGGGTCTCTACTTTGCTTCGTCCT
The DNA here is from genome assembly GCA_050011735.1 of Acidobacteriaceae bacterium. GTDB lineage: Bacteria > Acidobacteriota > Terriglobia > Terriglobales > Acidobacteriaceae > Palsa-343. The sequence goes on from JBEKIN010000278.1 coordinate 3,403, forward strand.
GGGTCACGGAGGCGATGGCGCTCTTGACCACTTCGATGCGGAGGTTGTCGGGCGGAATGCGGAGCTGGATGGCGTCGTCTTTGATGGAGGTAATGACGCCGCGAATGCCGCCGGTGGTGGTGACCCGATCCCCGGTCTTGAGACTACCGAGCATCTGCTGCCAGGTTCGCTGTTTTTTCTGCTGGGGCCGGATGAGCAGGAAATAGAAGACCACAATGATGAGCAGGAAGGGCAGCATTCCCGCGATACCGGTAGGCAGGGCAAAAGGCGACGCCAGAAAAGCGATGAAGGTCAACGCGCAGTCCTTCTGGCCGGACGGAAATAGCCCGTCTGCGGCGCAAAACGTGATCAATTTCCACGGAAGGGTCCACAGGAGCGCGTGGTTTCGACTGTCACGGCTGCGCCCAGGACCTGGATACCTGGAAATGGCTTTCCGCGGGAGCACACACACAGCCACGCTCTCGACAGAAAGCCTGACTCATAGAATCGCGTACGGGCAGGGGAGTGTCAAGGAAACAGAGGCCCCGAAATGGAAACTGCCAGGAAATCGGCGACGATCCTGGGGTGTCAGGAATTCGTTCGAAGAATGGTGGCACGCGGGGCTGTGGTGGCACCTGGTTATAATAGTGCCACTGGAGAGCCGAGATGGAACATACGGTTCGTGTGCGCGTGAGTGAAAAAGGCAGGCTGGTGATTCCGGCGCAGTTCCGGGAGGCTTTGGGGATTGAACCGGGGGACGTCGTCGAGGTGCGACTGGAGGACAACGGGCTGCGGGTTGCGACGATGGAGCAGCGCCTTCGCGATGTTCGGCGGCGGCTGAAGAAGATCTTCGGACCGGGAAGAAGCTTGTCAGAGGAGCTTATCGCCGAGAGGCGAGAGGCAGCTCGGCGTGAGTAAGGTAGTGCTGGACGCTTCCGCGATTCTGGCATTTCTTTACGAAGAGCCGGGAGCGGAGAAGCTGACGGAGGAGTTGCTGGCCGAGGCCAGGGTGAGCACCGTCAACGTCACCGAGGCGGCAACGAAGCTGATTCAGGGAGGAGACGATCCGGGCGCTGTGTGGCGCGACCTGGAGTTCTTCTTTCCGTCCGCGGAAGCATTCACGGCGGAGCATGCGCGGACGGCGTCAAAGCTGGTGTTGCAGACGCGGGCCCTGGGGCTGTCGCTGGGGGATCGCGCGTGCCTGGCATTGGCCATTGCACTGAAGGCTCCGGTGTGGACGGCAGACCGCAGCTGGAAGAAATTGAATATCGGAGTGCCGGTCCACCTGATGCGCTGACGGGCGGGGCAGCTTGAGCCTTCTGAAGGCGCGCAGTTTCGCCCTGAGCTTTCCACATCGGGCCGGAGGCAGCAGGTCCTACACTGTAGCGTTCGCAACCAATAGAGTGGGGAGGTTGTTGAGCGCGAGGACGCACCGTCCGGGGGCCGGAAGCAAAAGAAGACATGGGGCAAGCATGGCAACGAATCATCCAGTCATTCATCCAGGACGCATTGAAGTCATCACGGGGCCGATGTTCTCGGGGAAGTCCGAGGAGTTGATTCGCCGGCTGAAGCGGGCGCAGATCGCCAAACGCCGGGTAGCGTGCTTCAAGCCGAACCTCGACGTGCGCTACCACCGAAATGCGATTGCCTCGCACAGCGCGCAGACCCTGGAAGCGGTGACGGTGGCCAATGTGGAGGAGCTGAAAGCGGTGCTGATGCCGACGATCGGCGAGGTGGAAGTGGTCGGCATCGACGAGGCGCAGTTCTTCGACGCATCGCTGATCAGCCTCGCCAACGAGCTGGTTCGGCTGGGACGCCGCGTGATTCTGGCGGGCCTGGACACGACGTTCGCGGGCGAACCCTTCGCGCCGATTCCGGACTTGCTGGCCATTGCCGACGAGGTGACCAAGCTTTCGGCAGTCTGCATGCGGTGCGGCGCCACGGCGGTCCACACGCAGCGGCTGGGCAGTAATCAGGCGCTGGTGCTGGTGGGAGCAGCGGGGGTTTATGAGGCTCGCTGCCGCGCGTGCTTCCAGCCCTGGGCGGACGAGCATGCGACGGAGCAACTGGAGCTGCCGGTCAGCGCCGGCTCCCACCCATAGGGGCCGGTACAAACCGGCGTGACAGGCGGCCTAAGCCGAAGGCGCGGGCGCGGGTGCCTGGGCGCTCGCCATCCTGCGCAGATAAATCACCAGGTTCCAGATCTCATCCGGCTTGGCGCGGTCGCCTTCAGAGGGCATCTGACCCATACCGTGCTGGATGATGTAAAAGATCTCGCCATCGCTGAGTCCCTTGAGCGACGAGCGGTCGCGATAATCGCGGATGGTCAGCTTTTGCTCCGTCGCAACATCGCCCTTGCCATCGCCGTTATCGCCATGGCACATGGCGCAATCCCATCCATACTGTTTTTTTGCGCGTGCCTGCGATTCGGCCGTTGGTCTGACGGGGTTGACCTTGCCGACATATTCGGCAGGAACGCCGGCCAGATTCTGCACGCCGGTGGGGGGTGCCGGCGTTCCT
>JBEKIN010000279.1:0-5881 GCA_050011735.1 Acidobacteriaceae bacterium
GTTCTGGGGCTGGTTCTCGATGATCGACCTGGGGATCGGCAATTTTCTGACGCTGATCACGGAGTTCATCGCTATTCGCGCGGGGCTGGGATTCTTCGGGGTTCCACCATGGGCGGCGGTTCTGGTGGCACTGGCGGTGCTGTTTTCGGCGCTGCTGAGCCACCGGTACTGGACGTGGGAGCGGGTGACGCTGGCGGCGGCGTTGTTCAACCTGATCTTTATTCCCGTGGCGCTGATGGCGCATCCGCACTGGGGCGCGATAGGGCATGCGTTCTTTACCTGGAAGCCGCTGCCGGGTTTCAACCGGGACACGGTGCTGATCATTTTGTCGGACATTGGCGCGACGGTGACGCCGTGGATGCTGTTTTTCCAGCAGAGCGCGACGGTCGACAAGGGGCTGACGACGAAAGATATTCACTTCGGCCGCATCGATACGATGCTGGGCGCTGGGCTGGCGGCAGCGGCAGCGCTGGGCGCGATTGTGGCGACGGCTCCGTTGTTTGGGCGGATGAGCGCGGACAATTTCGAGGCGGCGCAGTTTGCGCAGGCGCTGGTGCCGCTGATCGGGCGGTTCGGAGCGTCGTTGTTTGCGCTGGGGATGGTGGAAGCGGGGATCGTTGCGGCGATCACGATTTCGACGTCGTCGGCTTATGCGTTTGGCGAAGTGACCCAGCGGCCGCACAGTTTGAATCTGCCGATGACCGAAGGCAAGTCGTTCTATGCGGTGCTGGGTTTGTGCGCGGCGGCAGCGGCGGGGATTGTGGTGATTCCTGGATTGCCGCTGGTGTTTGTGGTGCTGGTGGTGAATGTGGTGGCGGTGCTGGCGATGCCGCCGGCGCTGGTGTTTTTGTATCTGCTGGTGAATGACAAGGAGATCATGGAGGGAGTGCCGAGCCCAAGATGGATGAATGCGCTGGCGGCGGCGGTGGTGGTGGTGCTGACGGCGGCGGGCATCCTGTACGGGTTGAGCGTGGTTGCGCCGAATCTGTTTGCGTGGTTGGGAAGACTGTAAGGGAGCGTCGGGATGAGCGAGCACGAGCACGCGAGTTTGGCGGAGACGAGCCTGGTGCTGTCAACGCTGGAGCATGACCAGCTGGTGTCGGCGAAACGGGAGCCGATTCCGAGGCGGCGGCTGCGGGGCTGGCAACTGGCGCTGGTGTGGACGCTGCGGGTGTATCTGGTGTTCATGCTGGCGGTGGTGTTCTGGCAGGCGTGGCTGGCGGTGCGGTGAGCACAGGGAACAGGGAACAGGGTGCAGGTTACAGAGAACAGCGAACAAGGAGCAGGGTGCAGGGCGCGGTGGCGGCTGGTGGCGCGTGCTGGTAGTCTCGGTTGCTGGAGAAAATCAGGGCAATGAAGGTGCTGGTGATTGGCGGCGGTGGGCGCGAGCATGCGCTGGCGGCGGCGATTCGGCGTTCGGCGCGGGTGAGCGAGGTAGTGTGCGCGCCGGGGAACGGCGGGATCGCTGCGGTGGCGAAGTGCGTTCGGGCGGACCAGAAGGATATCGATGATTTGCTGCGGGTGGTGGCGGCGGAGAAGGCGGATCTGACCGTGGTTGGACCGGAACTGCCGTTGTCGCTGGGGCTGGTGGATGCGATGCAGCAGCGTGGGCTCAGGGTGTTTGGGCCGACGCGGGAAGCGGCGCTGCTGGAGACGAGCAAGGCGCATGCGAAGCGGTTCATGCAGCGGCACACGATTCCGACGGCGGCTTATGCGGTTTGCGAATCGCAGCGAGAGGCGCTGGAGACGCTGGAGATGTTTCATCTGCCGGTGGTGATCAAAGCGGATGGGCTGGCGGCGGGCAAAGGGGTGCTGATCTGCGAAGAGAAGCAGGAGGCGGAGAAGGCGATTGCGGGCCTGTTCGGCGGGCAGCTGCTGGGCGAGGCGGAGAAGAGCATCGTGATCGAGGAGCATTTGACCGGCGAGGAGGTTTCGTTCCTGGTGCTAAGCGATGGGAAGCACGCGGTTCCGCTGGTTCCGGCGCAGGATCATAAGCGAATCGGCGAAGGCGACACGGGACCGAACACGGGCGGCATGGGCGCGTACTCGACCGACACGATGCTGGATGCGCAGATGACGGAGTGGATCCTGCACCACATTGCGCAGAAGACCGTGGACGGGATGGCGGAGGAGGAGACTCCTTTTGCAGGGGTGTTGTACTGCGGGCTGATGATGACGGCGAAGGGTCCGATGGTGCTGGAGTACAACGCGCGGTTCGGCGATCCGGAGACGCAGGCGATTTTGCCGCGGATGGAGAGCGACGTGGTGGAGGTGCTGGAGGCGTGCGTGGACGGGCGGCTGCACGAGACAGAGATTCGCTGGAAACCAGGCGCTTCGGCGTGCGTGGTGGCGGCGTCGGGTGGATATCCAGGGAGCTACATGATTGGGGTGCCGATCGCGGGGCTCGGAGAAGCGGCGCGGGTTCCGGGCGTGGAGATTTTTCATGCGGGTACGACCGTCGATGGGGAGCAATATCGGACGGCAGGAGGGCGAGTGCTGGGCGTGACGGCGACGGGAGCCGATTTGCAGGAGGCTCTGGGGTTGGCGTATGAGGCGATGGGGCAGATTTCGTTTGAGGGGATGGTGTATCGGCGGGACATTGGGCACAGAGCAGCCAGTAGCCGGTAGCTTGTAGCTGGTAGCTGATCGCAGGTGCGAGGTATACCCCCTCCCCCCTTAGATTTTGGGTTCGTAATTTGTTTTCAATCGTTTGCATTTTCTGTTTGAGGGCCTCAAGCGCCAGGTAATTGATTTCGGGGTAGATATCAGAGGGCCTCTGATGCGGCCCCTACGCCTTGGATCATTGATTTCAAATTAGATACCAGAGGGCCTGTGCATTTGGCCTACCGGTTCGGGGAGAGCCGCGGTTTTGGGGACCCGCCTCCTGACGGAAGCGGGTCCGGGTTTTGGAGGCGCTGAGCCGGTTAGCAGAACTGCACCGACCGAGCGCGGACGGTTTCCTGCCGGAGCGGGTTAGCTGGCGGCGGGAGTGGGTTTGCCTTCGAGGATGAGGATGGCCTGCTCGACGACGGGGGCGAGCTTTTTGAAGTCGTCGATGAGGGTGATGAAGTTGGAGTAGACCTTGGAGTCGGCGGAGAAGTTGAGGCCGTCGGCGGTGATGGCGCCCTGGGAGGCGGTGATGAGGGCCTCGACGTCGGCGACGACGGTGGAGAGGCCGGCGATGAAGGGCTGCTCGAGGGGCTTCTCGGACTTCAGGATGGCTTCAATGCGGAAGGCGAGGCCGACGATGGTTTTGACTTCGCCGGCGAACCATTTGCCGAAGTCCGCGATTTTGACGCCGATTTTCTGAAAGATGTTCATTGTGTTCCTTTGCATGCAAGAAATTCCCGCTTCCACAGTTACTGTGTCCCGACAAGGTCCCGTTGTTTGCAGCCGATCTTTCACCCCATCGAGCGAACATCATGCTCGCTGGGGACCCCGATCATCGATGGATCGGCTGCGTCCAGATTGAGGCTTGGCGATGCACCCACTGTGGAAGCGGGCCGGGGCAAAAGAAAAGGCCCGCGCGGGGGGAGCTCTCGACGCCAGGAATCGGCGTGGAGAGGCCCTGCAGCGAGCCTGATCTTTAAAAATTACCCCCTATTATCAGAATACCAAGCGGGGGGTGAAAACCGGCCAAATATGATGGTCTGGAAATGGCGTGGTTTGAGCAACATGCACTTTCGTAACGGGGCAAAAAGCTTGACAAGTTTTCCACATTTAGGCAAAAGCTGAGAAAAGCTAAAAAGCGGTCGGCTAAAAAGCGGTTAGCGAAGAAGCGGTCAGCTGAGAACCGGTCAGCGATGAGGCGGTCAGCGAAAGGCGAGCGAGAAGCGAGAAAACGGCGGACAGGCGGCGAGCGACAGGCGGTCAGGGCAACCGGAGATCACGCCGGATGGATCGCGGGCTTCGACGACGCCGTCGGATTGGAAGGTGAGGGTGTCGTTGAGGGCGAGATGCAGGGTCGTCTCGGCGTAGGTGGCGTCGGGAATGAGGCCGAGGGGCAGACCTGGCGGGGGGCTCAGTTCCTCGCCGTTGCGATAGGGGGGAGATGACCGGCGATAGCAAGGGTGAGAGAGCCACCGGGGGCGATGCGGGCGACGAAGCAGGTGATGAAGCTACAGCGGAGAACGTTCAGCGTTCAGAACTGCAATATCCAAAAAAGTAGGCGTGGCGGGGAACTGATGGTTGCGGGGGTGCGTAGTGGCTCCTGTGGCGATACCACAGGGTTTGGTGGCATGCTTCTGTGGGCATAACACAGGAGGGCGAATGGGGGATTCAAAACTGGATTTGCTGCAGGGGACGCTGGACCTGATGGTTCTGCAGACGCTGGCGGCGATGGGCGAGCAGCATGGGTACGGAATTGCGCGGCGCATCGAGCAGGTGAGCGGGGATGAGGTGCTGCTGAATCAGGGGACGATTTACGCGTCGCTGGTGCGGCTGCAGCAGCGGGGATGGATCGACGCGGAGTGGGGCGTTTCGGATAACAACCGGAAGGCGAAGTTCTATTCGATTACGAAGCGGGGGCGGAAGCAGCTCCAGGAAGATGCGGAGTACTGGCATCGGCTGGCGGCGGTGATGGGGCGGGTGTTAAGAGCAGGGGGTAGGGAGTAGCCCGCAGCCGGCAGGCTGCAGGCTGCAGCGAGCAGGTTACAGGTTACGGGTTACAGAAAGCGCGGTGGAGCGTGATGGGTTTTTTGCGGCAAGGGTGGAACAGAGTGCGGGCGTTCTTTCGCAAAGGGCCGCTGGATTCGGATCTGGATGCGGAGATGGCTTCGCATCTGGAGATGGCGGTTGAAGAGAATTTGCGGCACGGAATGGATATGGAAGAGGCGCGGAGGCGAGCGATGGCGCGATTTGGCGGAGTGCAGCAGGCGCGGGAGAAGCAGCGGGCGGCGCGAGGATTGCCGTTTCTGGATGTGGGGGCCCAGGATTTGCGGTACACGCTGCGCACGCTGGGCCGCGACGCGGGATTCACCGTGATTGCGGTGCTGATTTTGGGATTGGGGATTGGGGCGAACGTGGCAGTGTTCAGCGTGGTGAATACGCTTTTGCTGCGGCCACTGCCGTTTCCGGAGTCGCAGCAACTGGTGTGGATTGCGCCGCCGCCGCAGAAGTGCGGAGTGTCGTGCGCGACGTATTCGTCGGATGCATACGACGAGTTCGTGGCGGACACAAAGTCGTACCAGGGCGTAACGGGGTATGAGGCGTTCACGAGCCCGGACAATTATCGGCTGACGGGGCGCGGGGAGCCGCAGCCAGCGACGGGCATGGAGGTGATGGGGAACTTCTTTGAGGTTCTGGGGGTGGAGCCGTACCTGGGGAGGGTGTTCCGGCCGGAAGAGACGCAGCAGAATGCGCATGCGGTTGCGCTGCTGGAGTACGGGTACTGGAAGCGGCAGTTTGCGGGCGATCGCGGCATTGTGGGGAAAGAGATCGACCTGAACGGGCAGCCGACGACGGTGATTGGGGTGCTGCCGGAGAGGTTCGACTTTGGGGCGGTATTTGCGCCGGGGTCGAAGGTGGATCTGATTGTGCCGCTGAGTCTGGATCGGGAGCGGATGTACGGCAACATTGTGACGCTGATGGGGCGGCTGAAGCCGGGCGTGACGCTGGGACAGGCGCAGGCGGAGGCGACGATGGTGGTGCCGAAGCTGTGCTGGAACATCAAGTATCCGCGGTCGTGCGGCGATTATGTGGACAAGCATGGCGTGTCGATTGAGTTGCGGACGCTGAAGGAATATGTGAGCGGGCGGCTGCGGCGATCGCTGATGGTGCTGTGGTCGGCGGTGGGGATGATCCTGCTGATCGCGTGCGTGAATCTTTCGAACTTGCTGCTGGCGCGAGCGGCGGCGCGGGGCAAGGAGTTCGCGATGCGGAG
>JBEKIN010000280.1:0-5843 GCA_050011735.1 Acidobacteriaceae bacterium
ATGCCGGACCAGGATCCCAGATCCGAGCCCCCGGCACGCTTCCACCGCGCGCCGGAGCACATCCCGCCTCCGCCTCAGACGCCTTCCACGACGCCCTCCCGAAATCCCTGTGTCCCGCAGGTCCGTATCCGCCATCACAGTCCCGCACCAGCTTTTGATTTCTACTTGCCTGTTTCTTTAGCAGGCGCCTTACCGGCGGCCTCGCCTGGCGTCCGCCGCGCAAACATTTATCACTCAGACTTTTTTACTCGAGGAGCACCCCATGAAAGCCTATCCGGGAAGTGAGATCCGCAACGTAGCTGTAGTGGGGCATGCGCACAGCGGTAAGACCACGCTCGTCTCCGCCCTGCTGCATGCCGCCAAAATGACCCCCACCCTCGGCCGCGTCGAAGACGGATCGGCCGTCACCGCCTACGACGAGGAAGACGTCGCCCGCGGCACCACCATGCAGAACGCCCTGGCCTTCGCCGAATGGAACGGCGTCAAGGTCAACGTCATCGACACACCCGGCTTCCACATGTTCGTGCACGAAGCCCGCTGCGCCATGGCGCCTGTCGAGGCCGCCCTCGTCACCGTGAACGCCGTCACCGGCGTCGAGCCCATGACCGAGCGCGTCTGGAAGTACGCCGAAGAGTTCAACCTGCCCCGCGCCGTCGTCATCAATCAAATGGACCACCCCCGCGCCGCGGCCTCCGCCGATTCGACACTGACCGCACTCACCGAGCGTTTCGGCCGCCTGTGCATCCCCGTCCAGTTGCCTATCGCGGACGGCAAAGGTTTTGAAGGCGTCATCGACCTCGTCACCATGGAAGCCTTCTTCTACACGCCCGGCGGCGACGGCCACGGCAAAATCGGCGAAATCCCCGCCTCTCTCAAAGAACCCGCCCAGCGCGCGCATGAAACCCTGGTCGAACTGGTCGCCGAAGGCAAAGACGAGTTGATGGAGGAATACTTCCGCGAAGGCACTATCCCCGAGCAGCACCTCATCAGCGCGCTCCACGAAGCCATCCGCGAAGATCGCATTTTCCCCGTGCTCTATGCTTCAGGCCTGGCTAATGTCGGCACCGATCACCTCCTCGACTTCCTCAAGGTCTATGCTCCCGCGCCCATCGAGCGCGAACCTGTGGCCGCCCGCGCCGCCCTGCACGCCATGGCCGCCACCAACGGCGAAGCCGCCGTCGCGGCCAACGCCGACCAACCCCCCGAGATCGTCATGCGTAAGGTGTCTGACACCGAGCCGCTTTCCCTCTTTGTCTTCAAAACCATGACCGACCCCTTCGCCGGACGCATCAGCTTCTTCAAAGTCTTCTCCGGCGTCCTCAAAAACGACGGCACCGCGCAGAACTACTCCCGCCGCACCGCGGAGAAGTTCTCCCACCTCTCCGTCATGCAGGGCCGCACCGCCGTTGCCGTTCCCGAGCTTCACGCCGGGGACCTGGGCGCTGTCGCCAAGCTCAGGGAAACCCTCACCGGCGACACCCTCGGCGACAAGAGCCACGAAATCTTCTACGAGCCGGTCACCCTCCCCGAGCCCGCCATGACCTGGGCCATTGAACCCAAGTCCCGCGCCGACGAGGACAAACTCGCTCCCGCCGTCCACAAGCTCATGGAAGAGGACCTGATGCTCCGCTTCTTCCGCGATGCCCAGACCAACGAATTCCTGATCGCCGCGTCGGGCCAGTCCCACATCGAATCCCTCGTCAGCAAGCTGCGCCGCCGCTACCACACCGAAGTCACGCTCAAGGCTCCGCGGGTGCCTTACCGCGAAAGCATTCGCGGCCGCGCCGACGCCCAGGGACGCCACAAGAAGCAAACCGGCGGCCACGGCCAGTACGGTGACTGCAAAATCAAAATGGAACCGCTCCCTCGCGGCGCCGGCTTCGAATTCGTCAACGACGTCTTTGGCGGATCCATCCCCCGCAACTACATTCCCGCTGTCGAGAAAGGCATCCAGGAATCGGCCGCCCGCGGCTACCTCGCCGGCTACCCCGTCGTCGACTTTAGAGTGATCCTCTATGACGGCAGCTACCACGACGTCGACTCCAACGAGTTGTCCTTCAAAATGGCCGGCCGCATCGCCTTCCGCAAATGCATGGAGCAGGCCAAGCCAACCCTGCTCGAACCCATCATGAGCGTCGAGATCGAAGCTCCGCAGGAATTTGCCGGAGCGTTGATGGGCGACCTGAACCAGCGCCGCGGCCGCGTGCAGGGCATGGACGGACAGGGCGCGACGACCATCATTCACGCCGAAGTACCCATGGCGGAAATGCTCACCTACGGCCAAACCCTCACCGCCGTGACCCAGGGCCGTGGCAGCTTCCACATGGAGATGAACCACTACGACATCGTCCCGCAGCTCATTGCCGACAAGATCGTAGCCAACGCGAAACAGCCAACCGGCGAAGAAGAGGAAGAATAGGACTCCACAATCGACCGCAGACAACAAGGCCCGCCATTTCCGGCGGGCCTTTTCCTTTGCTTGCGCGGTTCGCTAAGAGAACATCGCGGGAAGCAACTTCAGCAGGATCGTCACCACGACCCACCATCCCCAAATGGCAATCGCCGCCTGCCCCTTCTTGATATTGCCCACGATCGCGCAGCCGATGGTCAGCAGCACCAGCGCCCAGATGGTGAAAATATCGACTGCCGTGCCCAACGCGATCAGCATCTTGGGCCAGTCGGTCGGCATGTAGTACCCGAGATTCGTCCCCACAAAGTTCTTCAGGTTGAACGAATCCGGGTCCACAAACCAGGTGGCGACAATCCCCAGAATCCCCTGGATTGCCCACGGCAGCGTCGCGTACATCCAAACCGCCATCATTTGCCAGAACTTCGCGGTGCCGCCAAAGCCGAAGTTCACCGTCGCCATCAGCACAGCCGCTATGATCAGCGCCGAAATCAACCCCAGCACCGGCACGAACCAGAAGCTGTATTTCGTGATGTTCGTGCCCAGCGCGATCGCCTTGGCCTGCTGATCGGCGGGTAGCTGTTCGATTTTTTGCTGCTGCGACGGACTCTGATGCAGCAGGTTCGTGTAAGTCTTCTCCCAGCCGATCTTCTGTTGGACGACATACCCCAATGCCACCGTGACGATCACTCCGATCAGCCATGGCATCCACCAGCTCGCGCTGCGCTTGATATCCGTAAACGTCTTGGAAGGAGAAACAAAAGCATCGACCACCCGCTGGATCTCGTTCAGCGGCGGAGCGGATGATTCGGGTTGAGCAACTGCATCGGCCATAGCAATCCTCCGGAAAATTCCTGCGTGATTCTCTGCCTTCTCTCGATTTCCAGGAATTGTACTCCCGGCCCCGCCAAACCTGAATGAAATTCCTCGGTCCGCCGGCCCGCGCTGTACCTGTCCCGCTACTTTTCTTGCGCGTTCGGGTCAGGTATTCTGGAGTTGCTCGTATTGACAACCCCAGCGGACCTCAGGATGCGCATCCGTTTCTCCCTCGTCTCCGCGACCGGCTTCTTGCTGGCGCTGCCGGTTCTCGCCTCTACCGTGAGCCCCGCGGCTCCCGTGCATCGTCGCCATGCGCATCACGCGCGCGCAACCGCTTCGCAATGCGGCCAGGTTGCCGGCCACGCGAGTCACACCGTCCTTGCCAACCCCGCCGCCGTGCCCTGCCACGCTTTAGCCGCGTCTGTCGCTCCTGTCGAAGCGACTGCCGATCCTGTCGCGCCAGTCGACGCTGCTGCCCAACCAATGCCGAGCCCTGCCAACCCAGCTCCTGTCACCCATGTCCGCGCTCGCGCCGCTGCGCTCGGTACGAAATCGGCGACCATCCACGCTTCTATTCCGCGCGTCGCCCGCGTCCGCTTTGTTCCGCCCCTGCGCGGCTCTCTCGAGTCCCTGATGCGCCAAAATGAGCGCGACCAGGCCGAGGGCCTGGTTCGCATCGAAAACGACGCCCAGCTCGAGCAGCTTGAGGCCAGCCGAGACGTCATCCCCGTGCCAGCCAGCTACTCGCTGCGCGTGAATCCCGATCTGCCCGCCAACCGCCGCTACTGCCGCCCCTGGACCGCCCGCTTCCTCGCCGACCTCGCGCGCAGCCACTACGCCCGTTTCCATCGCTCCCTGCAGGTCAACTCCGCTGTCCGCACCGTGGAGTACCAGCGCTCCTTGATCGCGATTAACGGCAACGCCGCCCCCGCTGATGGCGACATCGCTTCTCCCCATCTCACCGGCGCCGCTGTCGACATCGGCAAGAAGGGCATGTCTTTTTCAGAGCTTTCCTGGATGCGCGCCTGGCTGTTGCCCATGCAGACCGCCGGTAAAATCGACGTCGAAGAGGAGTTCTACCAGTCCTGCTTCCACATCACCGTCTACCGCGGCTACGCGCCGCCCCCGCCATCGCGCGTCATCGCGCGCCGCCGTCACGCCAGCACCGCCCTGCTTGCCACCGGCGTCCATTAAACATCCTCCCAACTTCGCCGATTTGCTAAACTGAACTTACTCCCGGAAGGATGCTACCCTCCCGAGAGGTTGTGCTACTTCGAAAGAAGCAGCATGAGTACCAGGACAACGACTGCCATCACAAACCGCCAGTCAACGGCGATTGTGATTAATACCCGCATCCTGGACGTTTTACCGTCCAAGGGCCTCACCTCCTTTCATTGGTAACGGCCTCGCAGGTCGTCTTCGCGACTTGCGAGACCGTTGGCCCGATCTTCCGGACCAATTCAGCGCAGCCGCTTTCGCACTCTGAAAGAAGGTAGTTTCAGCCTAAGTTGTGTTGGTTCGGCGCGACAGATTACCGATGAGCGACGCCCCTTATCCCCGCTCCGCGCGCAGATCGATCCCCAGTTGCTGGCACTTCTTATAAAAGTGACTCCGCTCCAGCCCCAGCGCCTTCGCCGCGTTGGTGACGTGTCCCTGGCTCCGCTCGAGCTCAGCCAGCATGGTCGCCCGCTCAAACTCTGCCACACGCTGCGCCAGCGCACACCCTGTTCCCCTGGCTTCCGCATCGATCGCCGCGACACTCGAAGACCCAGCTCGACGAGGCAGTGCCAGCTCCACCGTCGCCAAGTCCACGCCATCGACCGCCAGCAGCAGCAGCCGCTCCACTGCATTCCGCAGCTCGCGAATATTCCCCGGCCACGGATACTCCCGCAAAGCCTCGACCGCTTCCGCCGTGAACGGCTCCGGCTTCCAGCCGTTCTGCGCGCACACCTGCCGCACAAAATATTCCACCAGCGCCGGGATATCCTCCCGCCGCGCACGCAGCGGCGGCAGCGTGATCGGGAAAACGACGACCCGATGATACAAATCCCGGCGAAAACTCCCCGCTTCCACCATCTCTTCGAGATTCCGGTGCGTCGCCACCACCACGCGCACATCCACGGCCACCGGCTTGTCTCCGCCGATCCGCTCCACTTCCGATTCCTCCAGCACCCGCAGCAGCCGCGTCTGCATCGCCAGCGGCATATCGCCGATCTCGTCCAGGAACACCGTCCCGTGATGCGCCTGCTCGAATTTGCCGATGTGCCGCTGTGTCGCACCGGTAAACGATCCCTTCTCGTGCCCGAACAACTCCGACTCGATCAATTCCGCGGGAATTGCCGCGCAGTTCAGCGTCACAAACGGCCCCGCAGCTCGCGCACTCTTCTCATGCAGCGTGCGCGCCACTAGTTCCTTCCCCGTTCCCGTCTCTCCGTAGATGCACACCCGCGACTCGCTGGCCGCCACGCGATCGATCTGCGCCATCACCCGCCGCATCGCTTCGCCGGTCCACACCAGTTCATGTTTCCCCACGCGCCGCCGCAGCTCCAGGTTTTCCGTCTCCAGCCGCTTCAGCTTCAATGCGTTCTCTACCGTCAGCAGCAGTTTGTCCGTCGAG
>JBEKIN010000281.1:0-5813 GCA_050011735.1 Acidobacteriaceae bacterium
GTGGTTCCCATCCGCTCACCGGAAGCCATCGCCGCCAGACTCCAGCAGTTCGCCGACGATCCCGCGCTCCGGCAGCGCATGAGCGAAGCCGCGCTTGCTCGTGTGCGCCAGATCGGCGGATGGCATCAGTATGGAGAAGCCTGGACGAAGCTTCTCAGCGAGTTGGTCGCAGAGCGCACCCTGACGGCAAAGTGAATGCCGGCGAACCACTCGCAATCGAAAGAGTCAGCTCTTTTCCGCGACGAGAACGATTTGATAGCCGAACAGGTTCGGCCAGTGGCGAACACCCCACCGGTCAATGGCCCTCCCGAGGCGCTGGCCGATCAGGCGTCGGTACACTCCTGAGAATGGCACCCATCCGTCGGATACTTTCGTCACCAGACGCAGGTCCGGAGACTCCGAAAGCAAATAGACGTCGGCCGTTTGGAAGGTGTAAAAGTGCAAATGGGTGTCGTCGAGTATGCCGCCGCCCGGATCATATTCAAAATCGCCGCGAAGAAACCGAAGACGCATCTTGAAGAACATGACATTCGGAATCGCGATAATGACCCGCCCACCTGGGGCGGAGCAGCTGTGACATGCACGCCACGACATGCGCAGGGCTTCTGAGGTGTTCCAATACATGCGAGAAGAGCAGGCAATCGAATTTCTCCCGCTGCAGATAAGCCGGTACGCCGCTCTCGATGTCGTCGACCCAGCATTCGGTCATATACGCTCGCGCGCGCTCCGCTTCCGCCTCCGAACGTGTAATCCCAAATACTTCGCAGTCGGGCAGCTTCTGTCGCAGCAACGCAGCGTTGTCCCCGGCGCCACAGCCAATATCGAGCACGCGTCGGCAGGAGGCATCGATCTGATTGATTACCAGCGGATTTCCAACGTTGGTATAGACCCGTTGTGTCAGTGGCTGAATCTTCTGCCGGTCTGGCATCACTTCGCACGACTGAAGATCGTCCCGGCGCTCGCCGGCTAATGCCGGAATCTGCTCCATGATCCTGAACCTCTCGCTGCTTTTCTGATTGGCAAATCATAACGCAACCGTGACCTCGCGATGGAGAGCGAATTTACTTTGCACGTGTCCGCCAGAGGCGGCTGGCATAAAATTGGCCGCGCGAACGATTCCTATAGTCGATATGCGGTGGCGGCAAGCTTCCGCTCCCACTGCCAGGCCGAGAGCAGAATCTCGCGAATGTCCCGGGTTGCTTTCCAGCCCAGTACTTCACCGGCCTTCGCCGGACTTGCATAGAGAATCGACGGATCTCCCGGGCGTGAATTCGAGTAAGTGTGTGGCACGCCGCTGCCTGTGGCATCCTCAACTAGTTCGAGCAACTCGGCCACAGAAGTTCCCTTGCCGGTGCCCAGGTTCACGCTGGTTGTCTCTCCGCCCCGTCCAAGATACTCAAGCGCCAGCACATGCGCCGATGCCAGATCCGAGACATGAATAAAGTCGCGGATGCAGGTGCCATCCGGCGTCGCGTGATTTTGGCCGAAGACCGTCAACGGCGGGGCAGTCCCGAGAGCCGCCCGCAGTGCAAGCGGGATCAGATGAGTCTCCGGGTCATGAAGCTCGCCAATGGTCCCACTGGTGTGCGCTCCAGCGGCGTTGAAGTAGCGAAGCGATACCGATCGCAAGCCGTGAGACACCGCATAAGCTGCAAGGATTTGCTCGAAAAACAACTTCGTCGCCCCGTACGGATTGATCGGATCCTTCGGCGTGCTTTCCACGATAGGAAGTTCCTTCGGAACCCCATAAACCGCACAGGTGGAAGAAAAGACAAGCATTCTGACTTCACTGGCAAGTACTGCATCCAGTAACCTAAGCGCTGATTCAACGTTGTTATGAAAATATTTTCGCGGGTTCGCGACTGATTCCCCTACGTACGCCGACGCCGCAAAATGCAGAACAGCGCTCACTCTCGGCAGAAGCGCTTTCAGTTGATTCTGATCGGAGATATCTCCCTCGACCACTTCATACCCTTCGCTTAGTCTGCGATGCCCAGTGCTGAAATTGTCGTAGATGATTACCGCGTGGCCACTATCGGTTAACTCCCGTACGACATGGGAACCGATATATCCGCTACCACCCGTCACCAACACCTGCACCAGTTCCCTCTTTCGCGTTTTGGAAGCTCGTTCGTGTACGCCAGATGGACGTTGCCATCAGTATAGAGAAGCGCGGGCCGAACTCCTGTTTTCCGACTTCCTCGCCCGCCTCGGTTCTCGTAATCCGCAGCAACGACTCGCCCCAGCGTTGCGTCGACGAGACCTGTATGCTGGAATCAATCACTTCGCCAGATGAGCGCTTTCCTGATTCGATTGTTCGCGTGGCTGGAACGCTTCTGCATAGCCACACGAAATCTGGGCTTTACCAACGCCCTTCGTCTGCTCGTGTTGCAGCGATCGAGAGCCCTCCCGCGCAGCACCTCCATCAGGATTCGCGCCTTCGGACGATACGTCCATTATCGCGGCGCCTCCGACTTCGGAGTCATGAGCCATTTTTTTCGCCCCGGCTACAGAATTCGCGACCTTCCCGACAACCCGATTCGCTACATCGTCGATGCCGGCGCCAACATTGGCGACGAGACCCTGCGCTTTCGCTATTTTCACCCGCAGGCAAAAATCATCTCTCTGGAACCGGCAACCGAGAACTTCCGGCTCCTTTCCCTCAACGTCTCCGGCGATCTGGCTATCTTTCCCGTGCAGAAAGGGCTGTGGCCTCGCGACTGCCGGCTGCGCGTCTTTCAGGCCGCCGCGAGCAATGAGGCGTTTCGCGTCGAAGAAGTCGACGGAGACCCACTCCCCGGCGATGTCCAGGCAATTTCGATTCCGTCCATACTCAGAGAATTCAGCATCCCCGAAATCGACATTCTCAAGCTGGATATAGAAGGCGCCGAGTATTACGTCTTCGACGAAAGCTGCCGGCAATGGGTCGACAAGGTCAAAGTCTTCATCTTCGAGTGCCCTGACAGCGATCATCCTGGTGCGGCGTTTCGCATCTTTGAGGCGGTCGGAAAACATCACTTCAATTGCTTCATTCAGGGCGAAAACCTGATCCTCATCCGGCGCGACCTCCCATGGGCTCTTGAGACGATGCTCTTCTTCGATCGCTGAAGGAATTCCTGAGATTCGCTTCCCCGCTGTTTAGTTGTTCTCTGTGACCTGCTTCATGCGGAGCGTGTGTTCCCTCAACAGTCGTTTCGCCGTGGGAACCGTCAACATCCTGCCCCCCAGGCACACGAAATAAATCAGCCACCCCTTCGTGCGCCCGAATGAAAAAGCTGATGTATCCAGCTCTCGATCCACCACCCGCAGATAGCCGCTTCCCTTCCCACGGATCAAATCCTTGACGCCTCTGTCTCGCATGCGAGATGTGTAGTTCATCGTGGCCATCAGGCGAAGAAGCGTCGGCTTGTACCCTTGCACAACCAGCTTCCGATACAGGGTCTCAAGGACTTCCCGCACCTGCGGAACAAGTTCGCCCTTCCGGTTCAACGTCACCGAGCCTTGTTCCGGATGGGAGCGGATGTGGGATAACGGGATGGGAGCAAGGGCCCATGGCCGCATGCGCCCCAGGCGGCTCCAGAATTCGAAATCTCCCGCATAGGGCAAGTCTGCTCGAAACCCGCCGGCGCTCTTTACAGCTTCGGTGCGAACCGATACGTTCGACAGGTTTCCTGGTATACATCCAAACAGGAAGAACATCAGGTCAGACTCCTCAGGCCGAATGAGGGGTGACAGCACACTGACCGTGTACGCTTCGTGTTTTGAGACGCCCCCGAACGTGTTCGAGCGCAGGAACGCAACCTCGGCAGCGAGCATCGACCATCGCTCCGTCAACCGCGTCACAGCTCCGCTGTCTACGAAGTAATCGTCCTGGCACAGGATCTGGGTGATTTCGTTCCCCGCCAGACCGAACAGAAAATTCAGATTGCCGAAAATCCCGAGATTCTTCTGCTGAAAGTGAACCTTGACGCGCGGGTCCCGGATTGTCGATAAGTAATCCCGCGTTCCATCCGTCGAGCCATCGTCGCTGACAATCAATTCCCAGTCCTGATAGTTCTGCGACAGCACCGAACCGATCGCCTGCCCCAGGAACCTCATTCCGTTATAAGTTGGCATCACGATCGATATCGGCACGTCGGCTCCCTGTTGACATTGGCTTCACGAATTCACTCCACGACAGCCATGCGCCGCCGCAATCTAGACTGCAATACCCCCATAACGTCCCCCAGATCGAACAGGAAATACGAAGTCAGCGCCACTGCGGCCGTGGCCGCGACAGCAACCCCGACAACAGTTGGCAGAGGCCACACCGCGCCACGCCAGCACGGCCACGCAGCCAGGGCGAAAGCTACTACCAGGACAGCACCCAGCCGAATCACTGGAGCAGTCGATATACCCACTTCTTTGGGGAAGAGACGCGTGTTGAGGTGCAGGATGTAAACCACATGCGCAATCTCAGTAATCATCCAGATGCCCAGAAAGCCCTCGATCCCGAAAGCCTTCAGCAGAGGCACGGATAATCCCAACATGACTGCGTACGCGATGAGCGTGAACCTGGACAGATTCGTGTGCTCATTGCTGGACCATTGAAACTGGTACTTATGCTCCTTAATGCCCATCACCGCGGAAATCGCAGCCATCGTAAAACAAATCGCCGGCTCGTAGAGAGAGCGCTTGTGCAGCCAGACCGAGTATAGAAACGGAGCCATCAGAAGGGTGCCAATGGTCATGGTCGGAATCAGGAGAAGAACCACCTTCTCCGACAATTCGTAAAGACGGCGCAGCTGGGTCCAGTTCTTCTGTCCCACCAGATGAGTAATCTCCTGGCCGATCGAAGTGGTAACGATGCTGAGAAATTGTCGGGACATGTTGAAAATCACCCGGGTAAGCGCAAAGATCGCCACGCTGGTCGGGCCCAGAATCTTCTGGATGACCAGCACCGGCCCCTGCCACTGGAGGAAGCCGGAAACCGACAGCAGCGCAAACCAACCCGTCGGCGCTGCCATGGCTCTGGCACGACGCCACGAGCCGAGGCGCCAGGCGGGCAGCAGGATCGGAACCCTGATCCGCATATCGACGACTACCAGGATTGCGAACAGGAATGTCACAACAAGCTGGGTTAGAGCCAGGACGGGAAAGGACGCTCGATTCCAGAGAAACTCCGCCAGCGCCAAAGCGGCCACCAATCGCTGCGCATTAAGCCAGTTGGTTCCGCGGTGCGCCTCGCCAACCGCCATGTAACTGCTCGCGATCAGTAGAAAGCACCAGTTCGTGACCAGCTGCAGTACCAGCAGAAAGACCGTCATTGAGGCCGCAAAGGAGCCGACGTGTTTCAATCCCAGCCATTGTGACAATGGCATCAGCAGCAACGCTGCGCTGGCGATAGCTGGCAACAGGACCGCTACCAATACGAGCCGGAACGCGCTTGCCTGGACGGCTCTGGCTTCTTCCACTTCACCACGGTTGTAGTGGATAGTCACCTGGTTACTTGCATAATTCTGGATGCCATAGTTGAGCGTATTCAGGTATGCCACCGCCGCCGTCAGTGTGATCCACTCGCCGTAAACCTCGATGCCATTGGCATAGCGGTGGAGGAACAGGGGCGGCACCAGCAACTGCGTTATCACCGAAACCCCTTGTCCGGTCAGGAAAGCGAGCAGCAATTTCAGGATTCGCTTCAGGCTCATAGAGGAGGCCTGGTTCGGCCGTCCCTTAAGTATCTCAGTTGCGACTCTTCGCGAAAGGGTAAAGGCAGGGAACGAATCGTCATATCGACGCGTTCATCTTCCCTCACATCTTGTACTTCCCCAGAT
>JBEKIN010000282.1:0-8433 GCA_050011735.1 Acidobacteriaceae bacterium
GGCGGCGATGTCATCGAGCGCCTTCTGGTACGCGATCCGGTCCAGCGAGGTTGTGCCATACGAGTAGAGCCCATCCAGCACGTCGCCCACCCCCTCCTGTTTCGGCGGCGTCTGCAGATCGCCATCGTGCTTCTCCGTCCCCATCACCGTCACCGTGGGGCTGGTCGTGTCGGTGCGGACGATGAGCCGGATCCCATTCGGCAATGTCGTATCCGACACCGGAATAAACGTCGTTGGTACCTCGAGCTCAGCGAGCGGCTTGGCCGCCCACTCCGGCAGGTCCACGGGTTTGGTCGGAGCCGACGTGACCTTTTCGCTGCCGCCGAATCCCTTCTCCGCGACGGCCTCCCCGTTGGGTACCGGCTTCAGCGTCGCCGTGATGGTGTTGGCGTTCAGCAAGTACTGCTTCGCCACGCGATTCACGTCGGCCAGCGTCACTTTCCGGATGGCGTCAATGTCCTCATCCGGCGAGTTGCGTCCCTCTGCCGCCAGCGCATCCGACCAGACCGCGGCCAGATCGGGAATGGAGTTGCGCTGGAACTCCGCCTGGGCAATCTCCGCGCGTTTGGCCGCGTCCACCAGGTCCGCTGGCACGCCGTTGGCCGCGTACTTGTTCACGATCTGCCGCAGCTCTTCGAGAGGGGGCGTCGCATCCTGGCCTGCGGGCAGCGCCACCACGCCGTAGCCCACGCTCGCCTTCGGATAAGCCTCCGCCAGTTCAAATTCCGCGGCAAGCGCTTTTCCCACAGGCACCATGCCGTAGATATCGCCGCGCTGGCTCGCCAGAACGTCGACCAGAATCTGCAGTGCCGCGTAATCCGGCGAGGCCGTCCCCGGCATGCGCCATGCGACGTACCCAAGAACATAGGGCAGGTTGCTGTCGAGCGTGAACGTCTCCGGCTTCACCGGCTGCAAATCGATAGCCGGATGAGGCGGCAGCGGATGGCTGGGGATATCGCTGTACAGATGCCGGATTTTCTCAAGCATCACGGCCGGTTCAACATCGCCCACCACGATCAGAATCATGTTCGACGGCGTGTACCACTTGTCGGCGAAATCCCTGAGCATCGCGCCCGTAGTCTTGTCGAACGACGGCCGCGTTCCCAGCGCATCGTGTGCGTAGGGCGTACCGGCGAACAAGTCCTGGTTGAGACGATCGAAAAATTTCTGCGTCGGATTCGACAGATCCCGCGCTACCTCCTGCTCGATCGCGCCCCGCTCCTTCTCCCACTCCGCCTGCGAGTCGTCGATCCCGCGCATGCAGGCCGCCTCCGCCTGCAGCGCCACGTCGACATCGTCCGAAGGCACCGTCTCAAAATACTGCGTGATGTTCTGCTGCGTGTCTGCATCGTTGTCCCCGCCCATCAGCGCGAAGATTGCGGAGGTCTGGTCGGCGGTCATGCCCTTGCAGCCGCGGAATGCCATATGCTCCTGCGCGTGCGCCATGCCCGGAAAACCCTCGGGAGTCTCGTTGCCGCCGACCATGAAGTTGGCCTCGACCGTCACCACCGGCGCCAGCGTGTTGCGGATGATCACCACGCGCATGCCATTCGGCAAAGTGGCGCGGGTGGGCGGCGCATCGGCCGCGCGCACAAGGGACGCGGCGGCAAAAGACAGGAACGCGATCAGAAAAGAAACAGTCAGGCGACGCTTCAAAACAATCCTCCGGGCGAGAGATGCCCTTTAGGGATGGTAAAGGATCGCAGCAGACCAGGCCCGCGACGCAACCATCGGAGTGACGAATGGAGAAATCTTTGTGGAGAGGTTTGAATGGTCGGGACGGGCAGATTTGAACTGCCGACCCCTCGCACCCCAAGCGAGTGCTCTACCAGGCTGAGCCACGTCCCGACAACAGCAGAGGTCCAGCGCCAAGTTTACCACCCGGCCACGATGAACGGCCCCGCGCTTCCTCAGGACGAAACTGCCTCCGCCAGCGCCGCCAGCCCCTCCTGGCGCGTCCGCAGTTCTCTCATCTCGTCCGGCCCGAGCTTCTCCGCGCAGCCGGCCACCGTGCGCCATCCTCGCTCCACCAGAATCTGCCGGAACTCCGCATCGGGCGTTGACGTGGCGATGTCGCCCAGGGCGCGCAGCAGCCGCAGGCTCACCGCCACATCGCCCTTCGCGTACATGCGAATCTGCTCGAACGCCGCGTCCAGCAGGCGCGGAAACTGGATCCATCCCAGGCTGACCCGAATCACGCCGGGTGGATCGAACATCAGCTCATCCGGCGGCTGCCGCGACGCGAAACGAATCACGATCCGGCTCAGCTGATCGACGCAGTTGATGCCGGTGCTGGGATCGTTCACCGCGGGCGAGATCGCCTTCAGCGCGATATCCACGATTTGCAGCACGCCGAACTCCACATCCTGCTGCAGCGTCCTCGTTGGCCCCATATCGAAAGCCGACAGCAGCCGCGCTGTTCCGTCGGCATCGAGCCGGTCGCCCTTCGCCACCATGGCCACTGGAATCCCCGCCGGAACAAAATGACCCACCCTCCGCAGCACGCGGATCCGCACATGGTATTGCTTCGCCAGATCGAGCAGCCGCCGCGTGTCGATGAACCGGATGTATCCGGATTCCGGGGCCGCCACCGCCACCTCATCCGGCGTCGCCGGGGGCGCCTGTGACTGCTGCAGCCGCTCGGGCCAGTGCGGCCACGGCATGATGTCGTCGATCACCCCCTCCGTCTCCTTCGCGATGCGGTCCACGATGTGGTTCACGCTGATCGCCTGCGAGATGTGGTGGATGAAAAACAGCAGCCAGCCTACGCAGATGAGCGCCAGCAGCATCGCTCCCAGCACCGTCGCCACTGGCGCAAACGGGTGCGGCACCGATCGCGCCGCCGGAAGCGCCGCCATGCAATACGAAAACGTCCCGAGGAAGACGCCCAGCGTCCACTGCGTCACCCGATCCTTTGAGAAGCTGACGATGATGCGCGGCGAAAACTGCATCGACGCCAGAGTGAGCGTCATCAGCAGAATCGCGAACACGATGGAGACCACCGTCATCATCGACGTCGCGACCCCGCCCAGAATCACCTGTGCCACCTGCGGGTCGGCATGCGACGGGAAGATCGCGCGCGGAACCCACCCGCTCACCGCCGGTACCATTTCCTCCAGCCACGAGAGCAGCGCGCCCGCGCACCCCAGGGTCAGCGCGATGATCAGCGGGCGGACGAGGAAACCGCCGCGCAGGTTGTACATCGCGCGGCGCAGGATCAATGGGAAGCTCTTGTTCACGAATTTGCTGGAGCAAGTATAGTGGCCGATTGCGTAGCCCAGTGGTCAGATCGCCGGTGCGCGATACGGGTGCGAAGTTCGCCTACTGCGGTACCTGCCATCCCGCCCCCACGGTCGCCAGCGTCGCCTGATCCGTCGGCGCATCCCCCAGCGACTTCGCCAGCTGCGGGAACGCGGCTTTCACCTGATCCGTGCCCCCCCACACCGGCACCTCCCGCATGGCGTACTGGTAGGTCACCGTCGTCTCGGTGAAACCGTTGTGCGGGCCCGGCGGCGTGAAGCTCACGATGCCCGTCACCTCACGATGCCCGTAGCAGAATCGCGGCGAAAAACGATTGCCGGCAAGATTGAGCGTGTACCGATCCACGTGCATGTCGCGGTCTTCGAGGCGCGTCAGCAGTCCCGCGTCGGTTAGCGCGTCCATCTCACTCTTGTCTTCCTTCGCGGTGGGGCCAGGAGCGACCTCGTACGGAAACGTGTGGCCATGCGGGAAGAGGCAGTCGTTGTGATCCTGGTAGTACGCATTCAGCGTATTCGTGAAGTTCTCGTTGGTGGGCTTGTTGGCCGATGAGCATCCAGCCACAAGCGCGCAAAGCGCGCAGGTTGCGATCCTGACCCTGGTTTTCGTTTTCATGCGATTCGCTCCCCTGCTCCGTTGCATGGTAGAGGAAAACGCCCCCCTTTGGGCGGCAAATCTCCCGAAATTAGCGGCTTCGCAGTAACGAAAACCGCCCCGGCGAGATCGCAGCTCGCCCCTTCTCCAACCCGTTTGGTCACCAAAATGACGGAACCAAAAGCCCCCGCCAGGCGTATGGTTTCTCAAGAACAGGAGTTTGCCTATGCGAGTGCGCATTTTGCCGGAAGCGCTGATCCTTGGAACGCTGCTGGGCACACTGCTGGCCGCTGCCGGCTGCCACGTTGAGGTCGACAAGGGGAAGAACGGCGAGGACAAAAACGTCAAAATTGACACGCCTCTGGGCGGACTGCACGTGCGCGCCGATCAAACCTCGGCCGTCGACCTGGGTCTACCCCTCTATCCTGGAGCCGAGATCGCGCCCAATCGCGAAGGCGACAAATCTGCCGACGTACACTTCGGCTTCGGCCAGTTCCAGCTCCGCATCAAGGTCGTCACCTACGAGTCGCCCGATTCCCGCGATAAGGTGGTCGCCTTCTACAAAAACGCCATGGGCCGCTTCGGCGATGTCATCACCTGCGACGGAAATCATCCCGTCGGTTCGCCATCCATGACCGGCGAAGGACTCACGTGCGACGAAGAGCACAACTCTAACGTGCACGTGAACGGCATCTCCGACGACAGCGGCTTTACACTCCGGGCTGGCTCGAAGCATCACCAGCACATCTTTGTGGTCAAGAACGGCGGCGAGGGAACCAAATTCTCTCTCGTGGAGCTGCAGCTGCCGACCGGCCTCGACGAGAGCGCGTCAAAATCCAGCGATTAGCGCCTTTTTCCAGCTCCAGGCTTTCGCTTGCAACCGCCCGCAATCTCGCATTGCGCTCCCAGCCCGCGTGCGATAGGGTCAAGTTATGGACTCGTTGTGCCATCGCTGCGGAAACAGTCTGCATGAGGGAGAAGGCTTTTGCTCCCATTGCGGCGCCCCGCAATTGCTGGTCGACACCTCCGATGCGAGCGGGCCGCAGCCGCCGCCGCAGCGGCTCGGCGTCGATCCCGGCCGGGTCCAGTGGCGCACCGCGATCACCTCGGCTCTCCTGGTCTCCATCCCCGTGGGCCTGTTGTCGGCGTTGCTTGGAGGCGTTCGAACTCTCCTCGTCATCGCTGGAGGTTTTGCCGCCATCGCGCTTTACCGGAGACGCAGCGAAGCCGCCACCGATGGCCGCATCGGATGGCGTCTGGGCGCGCTGGTTGGAGTCGCTTCGGCCTTCCTCGCCACCGCAACCTACTCCGTGCAGCTGATCGTCGCTCGCTACCTTCTGCACGAAGGGCCCTCGATGGATCGGGAATTTCAGGCCGCTGCACAGATGGGCGTCGACTATTGGGCAAAAAATTCGCAGCAGGGCCCCCAGCCTCCTGACGTCGCCCATGCGTTGCAGACCGTCACCAGCTTCATGCTTTCGCCCGACGGACACGCCGCAGGCCAGCTCGCGGCGGCCGCACTCATGTCGACAGGAATGATCCTCTTTGCCGCAACCGGCGGCGCCATCGCCGGACGCATTCTCTCGGCCCGCCCCAAGCCCCAGCAAACTCTCTGATCCGAATCTCCATCCCCGCCCTCGCCTGAGGAAAACCCGTTCGCACAAAGTCTTGCGGCGCGCAAACCAGGCTCGTATCATCCTCTTTACACCTATGTCAGAATTGCAGGCTGCTGCTACGCCCAGATTGCGCGAGAAGGGGCGGATTATGTCCGCGTCGGAGATCGAGCGCACCCTGGTTCGCCTGGCGCATCAGATCATCGAGAAAAACAACGGCGCGGAGACCATCGGCCTGGTCGGCATCAAGCGGCGCGGTGTCCCCATTGCCGAGCGCCTCGGCGCGTTGATCCGCGGCATCGAGAAGCACCCCGTCGACACACGCGCGATGTTCGGCCGGTCGTCGTACCCGGCTCGCTCGGCTTCGACGTCAATGGCCGCGACGTAATCCTGATCGATGATGTGCTCTACACCGGACGCACCATTCGCGCCGCCCTCGATGCCCTCTTCGATCATGGACGCCCGCGGCGCGTGCAGTTGCTCGTGCTCATCGATCGCGGTCACCGCGAGCTGCCCATTGAGGCCACATTTGTGGGGCGTGCCGTCCCCACTTCGCAGCGCGAGATCATCGAAGTCAAGCTGAAGGAAGTAGACAACGACGAGCAGGTGTTGCTCGTCGAGCGCGTGGAATAGAGGATCGCAGCGGAGCCCAACGCTACCGGCTGCTTTGAGGAGATGGCGCTGACCAGGACAACAGTCCGCAAGCCGCAAAACCTCTCCAGCCCCTCTTTTTTTCATCAGCCCATCCATCCAGGCTCCGCCATCTCCGCCGGCGACTTCTCTGTCGCCGAAGTACGCCGGATTCTCCAATCCGCCGATGCACTCGAAAAAGAAAACCCCATCCGGCGCGCGAATCGGCTGGCGAAGCGGCGCGTAGCCCTGCTCTTCTACGAATCGAGCACGCGCACGCGCACCTCGTTTGAGCTGGCCGCGAAAGCCCTGGGCGCCGATACCACCCTGGTCAGCTCCCTTTCCTCCAGCATCGAAAAAGGCGAGTCACTCAAGGACACCGGCATCACCCTCAGGGCGCTGGGCGCCGAATGCATCATCCTGCGCAGCCCCTGGTCCGGCGCGCCATATCTGCTCGCTCGCTCGACCGGCCTGCCCGTGCTCAACGCCGGCGACGGCATGGCCGAACACCCCTCCCAGGCGCTGCTCGATCTGCGGACCATCCTCCAGTTCCTGCGCATTCCTTCGTCGTCAATCAACGAGAAGGTCCTGCGCGGCGTCACGCTCACCATCTGCGGCGACATTCTGCACAGCCGTGTGGCGCGTTCGAACGCGGTGCTCCTTCCGCGCCTCGGCGCAAAAGTGATCCTCTGTGGCCCGACCGAGCTTTTGCCGGAATCTGCTCTCGGCATCGGGCCGGGCATCGCCATCGAGCGCGACTTTGATGCAGCCCTTCGCCGATCCCAGATCGTCATGATGCTGCGCATCCAGGCCGAGCGGCTCGCCGGCCTGCAGATCGACCTCGACGAATACCGCAGCCGCTACCAGGCCAACGCCGAACGCATCGCCGCGAACGCGCCGACAGCGCTTATCATGCACCCCGGCCCCATCATTCGCGGTATGGAAATTACCGCCGAAGTCGCCGACGGCCCGCAGTCGGCCATCGCGCCGCAGGTGCACAACGGCGTGCCCATCCGCATGGCCCTCCTCGAGCGCGCGCTGGGCGGGCCCGCAAGCGCCGTCAAGAAGAAAGACGTGCCCAAATGACGTCCTCGCCGAAGCCTCTTCTCATTCACGGCGGGCGCGTCATCGATCCGGCCACCGGCCTCGACGGCCCACGCGATCTGCTGCTGCGCGACGGCAGGATTGTCGCCGTCGAAAAACCTGGCCAGATCAAAGCCCCCGACGCTGAGGTTTTCAACGCTGAAGGCCTCGTTGTCGCGCCGGGGCTCGTCGACATCCATGTGCACTTGCGCGAGCCCGGCCAGAGTTACAAGGAGACGATCGCTACCGGCACGTCCGCTGCGGCTGCCGGTGGATTTACAAGCGTCTGCACGATGCCCAACACCGTCCCCGTCAACGATTCGCCGGAGCTCGTGCGCTGGATGCAGGCTCCGGAGCGTGGCGCTTCCGCTCGCGTCTTCCCCATCGCGGCGGCGACGCGCGGTTCCCTCGGCGAGGCGCTCACCGACTACCCGGCGCTCAAGGCCGCAGGCGCGATCGCCGTCACCGACGACGGCAAACCCATCCTCGACGACGCGATCATGCTGAAGGCCCTCCGCTCCGCGGCAGCCGTGGGGCTCCCTGTGATCCAGCACGCGGAAGATACGCGCCTCACCGCCGGCTGCTCGATGAATGCTGGCGCGCTCGCCTTTCGCCTCGGCCTGCGCGGCATGCCCGTCGAGGCGGAGTCAGGTTTGGTCGAGCGCGACATCGCTCTGCTGCAGCAGGTGAGGAATGGCCATCTCCACGTCGCGCACATTTCAACCGGCCGGGCTCTGGACGCGGTCCGCGAAGCTCGCAACCAGGGCCTGAACGTCAGCTGCGAGGTTACGCCCCATCACTTCGCGCTGACCGAAGAACGCGTCGGCCTCTACGACACCAATGCGAAGATGAATCCCCCCCTGCGCGCCGAAAGCGATCGTGCGGCGATGATCGAAGGCCTCCTCGACGGCACCATCGACGCCATCGCCACCGATCACGCGCCCCACGCCTCGCACGAAAAGGAGCAGGAGTTCGAGCGCGCCCCCAACGGCATCACCGGACTCGAAACCGCGCTGGGCCTCGCGATGCACGTCCTCCACGTCCAGCACAAGATGCCCCTGGTCAAAGTACTGGCGCTGCTCAGCCAGCGTCCTGCGCTGGCCCTCGGCCTGAAAGCAGGCAGCCTCGCCCCCGGCTCGGCCACCGACGTCGTCGTCTTCGACCCCGGGGAGAAATGGGTGTTTCACGCCACCGACTCGCTGTCGAAGTCGAAGAACACTCCCTTCGACGGCTGGGAATTGCAGGGTCGGGTCCA
>JBEKIN010000283.1:0-5781 GCA_050011735.1 Acidobacteriaceae bacterium
GCCCCACTCACCCCACTCCCTGGATGTATCGCTCCTCCGATGGCTTGGGTCTCCTTGAGTTCCTCACCTGGTGTGAAGACTTACACATGGAGCCGCTGCTCGCCGTTTTCTCCGGCTACGCGCTCAATCACGACCACATCAACGCCGGCAAAGATCTCGAACCGTACGTCCAGGACGCCCTCGACGAAATCGAATACGTCTCCGGCTCAGCCGACACGCGCTGGGGCGCCGAGCGCGCTCGCGACGGCCATCCCGCCCCGTTTCCCCTCCACTACATCGAAATCGGCAACGAGGAGTACCACGACCCCTCCGGCACCTACGATGCCCGTTTCGCCCAGTTCTACAACGCCATTAAAAAAGCTCACCCACAGTTACAAATCATCGCCTCCGCCCCCGTCACCACCGTCCGCCCCGACCTGATCGACGACAACGACCACGCCGCCAACCGCCACTTCTACCGCACCGCCGAGCAATTCTTCACCGATGTTCACCGCTACGACAACTACGACCGCAGCGGCCCTAAAATCCTCGTCGGCGAGTGGGCCACCCGCGAAGGCACGCCCACCACCAACCTCGGTGCCGCCCTCGCCGACGCTGCCTGGATGACCGGCCTCGAGCGCAACAGCGACCTCGTCGTCATGGCTTCCTACGCGCCCCTCTTCGTCAACGTCAGCCCCTTCGCTATGCAGTGGGAAGGCGACCTCATCGGCTTCGACGCGCTCTCCAGCTACGGCTCGCCCAGCTACTACGCCCAGGTCATGTTCAGCAGCCACCTGGGCGACCAGATCCTCGCAACCACTCTCGACACCACCAACCCTCGCCTCTTCGAATCCGTAACCGCCGACTCAAAAACCGGCCGCCTCCACATCAAGCTCGTCAATGCGTCGAACATTCCTCAGCCCGTCGATCTCAAAATCGCAGGCGCGCCGCACATTCGCCCCCCGATGACCGTCACCACTCTCACCGGGAAAACCACCAAAGACACCAACTCCATCACCGAGCCCACCCACATCGTCCCCATCGTCACGCACACGAATACCGCGGCAGCCGCCTTCCGCCATCTCGTGCCCGCCTGGTCCATCCAGGTCCTCGACATCGATCTGCCCCGCTAGCCCATCGCCCACAATCCGCATCAGCTCTCTCCACTCGCAAATTAACAGTTGACGAATATTCAGCAATATGGCTGAATATTGTAGATGGCCAAACGCAACTCCAGAGACGCCTATGAGGCAGTTTTCAGCGCGCTTGCCCACGCTGCCCGCCGCCGCGTCCTCCTCGCGATCTTTTTCAACGGAGGAGCGATGACCGCCGGCGAAATCGCCGCCATGTTCGCCCATGCGTGGCAAACCACCACCCGCCACCTGCAGGTCCTTGAGGCTGCCGGCTTGCTCTCTCACGAGCGCCAGGGCAGGATGCGAATCTACCGCATCGAGCAAAAGCGCCTCACCCTGGTTAGCGACTGGCTCGCACACTTTCAAAACGCGGCGAAGCGCCGCAAGGGAGGAATCCAGAATGTCCGAAGCAAGCAAGCTGGCCGCGGTGAAGCAGCCTGACGACGCGCCGCAGTTTTTCAGGCTGAATGTTGAAGTGGGGAATCTCGACGACGCGGTCTCGTTCTATGGGAAGCTGCTCGGCGTCGAGGGGCGAAAGCAACCCGGGCATCGCTGCTACTTCGTATGCGGCGCGGTTACCCTGCAGGTGCTCGATGTCTCCTCGGTCGGTCAGCCGCACACTGCAGCCAAGTCCCTCTACTTCACTGTCAAAAACCTTGACGCAGCCTTCGGCCGCGCAAAGGCGCTCAACTGTCTCTCGCGCGAAGATGTCCACGACGCACCCGGAGGCGGCATCGTCGTGCGCCCCTGGGGCGAGCGCTCCTTCTACGCCGAAGACCCGTGGAAGAATCCTCTTTGCTTCGTCGAGGAGGGAACAGTCTACTCCGACCGCGACTAGGCGACGTAGAGGCCTAAGCGGATGCTGCCCGCTTCGAAAGAGCCGCCCCTCACTCCATCCCGTTCGCCCGCGCTGCGTACACTTCCCCAACGGGGAATTCCGAGTGCAGATCGTTGAACACGAAAAGATCCGCATGCGGATGCTCCGCGAGCCAGATCTCCGCCGCCCGCAATGCATCGTCCTGCTCACCCGCCGTCAGCGCTGCCCGGCACTTCTCCAGATCGGCTCGCGTTCTCTCCACGGCTTGCGTCCCGCCCTGCTTCGCCGCGATCGTGAACCAGCGAAACGCCTCGCCCACGTCCTGCCTCATTCCAAAACCATCGCGCGCCAGCACGCCCAGCTTAACCGACGACTCCCAGGTCCCCGCCTCCGCCGAGCGTTCCAGCATCGCAACCGCCTCGCCCGATCCCTTCTGCTCAATGTCAGGATGATCCACCAGCAGCATCGCCAGAGAGTACATCGCGGGAACATAACCCGCGCGAGCCGACTCCCGCAGAAGCTTCGTCGCCTTCGCGAAATCGTGCTCGTGCCCGCCGACGATCGAATACAGAGTCCCCATAGCATATTCGCCTTCGGGATTCTTGTCCTTCGCCGCCCGGCTGAACCACTGCTCCGCCGCGTCGCGATCCCGCGCAACGCCGTACCCGCGCAGATACATTACCCCCAGATAAGCCTCCGCGCGCCCGTTTCTCTTCGCGGCAAGGTCGGTCAGCAGCTCCCGCCCCATCTCGTCATCCCGGGCCACGCCCATGCCCTTCATATAACTGACCGCCATGTTCAGCTTCGCCTGCTCCGAGCCGCTGCCGGACGCCCGCACGAACCACTTGAAAGCCTGCGCCTCATCCCGCTCCACGCCGACGCCCCAGAGGTACAGGTACCCCAGTTCGTTCTGCGCACCAGGATCGCCCTGGTCGGCCGCCTTTTTGAACCAGTATGCCGATTGCACTGGATCCTTCGGCACGCCCTTTCCCACCATATAATCGCCGGCCATCCGCAGCTCCTGCCGGATCGCCGCATTCATCCGCGCAGCCGCAGGATTGTCTGCATCGGGACGATCGACCGAGAGAGGACCCCCAATCGAGATCTGCGCGTGCAGCGCGGTCGCCCCGCCCATCGTCAGCAACAACGCGGCCATGCAGCCGGCAACCCTGGCCGTCCTGCAGAAACCGCAGCCCAAAATTCCACGGAAAACCGGATTCGAGGATCGCACGGGGATCCCTCCTCTGGCCGCGCGACGTGGGCGGCCCTGGGACGCATCGTTTTGCCGGCGTCGTAACGCCCTAACAAATCGATGGGATCGAAACTTTTTCGACTCCGCCTTAGCTTCGATCCGTACTCGGCGGAGGTGCTAACCGCAATTACCCTTCTATTGGGTGCGCAAAACCAAAGTGCGGTTTTCCCAGCCGCGCGCAAGATTACGCCCGCCCTCTTAGGCCACGCCATAACAAATAAGCGCAAGTCCATTACCGGCGTACCATTGCCGCCACTCTCCCGCGTATCCTGCCCCCATGCTCTTCACCAAACGCCTCCGCGACGGCGTCCGCACCGGCGCAATCACCTCGAGCGTCCGCATCTGGATGCGTCCCCACGTCAAAGTCGGCGGCCGCTACCGCATGAAAGAAGGCGAAATCCACATCGATTCCATCGAAACCATCGGCCTCCCCGACATCACGCCCGACCTGGCCCGCGCCTCCGGCTTCCTCGGCGTCCTCGACCTCCTCAAAGTCGCGAAACACGGCCGCGGCCAGACCATCTACCTCATCCGCTTCCACTTCGTCCCGCCATCCCCACGCGCATCCCGGCCGACACGCCTCGGAAAGAAGTCCCAAAAGAAGAAACAAAATCCGAAAAATTGAGCGCCGCACCGCCTTCATCCCGGAGCGTTTTCCCTCCCTCCCTCGTCTACCCAAATACGCGGCAAAGATCGCAAAGCACTCCGGCCCTCCCCCTCTGCTACTGTTTTCTCAGACCCTTTTGTCACCCGCTGTATTGGTTTTTCCAGCTCACGCGTAGAGGAGAAGTGTGCTTTCATGTCGGGTGACCGCCACCCCTGGCGATATTGGCTTGTCTCCGCTGCCTTAGCCTTGGCGCTCCTGCCATCGCCGCTGCGCGCGCAATCCCCTGCCCAGTCCTCCTACGCGACCCCACTCCCCACCGGCACCGTCGCCGGCTCCGTCGTCGATCCCACCGGCGCCGTCATTCCCAACGCCACCATTACCGTCACCCTAACCGGATCCGCATCTCCGCCCGCGCCCCTCACCACCACCTCCAACGGCCAGGGCAGCTTCACCCTCTCCGGACTCGCCCCTGGCGTCTACGTCGTCGAAGCGAGTTCCCCAGGATTCCGACCCGCGCGCCTGCAGCACCTCACCGTCCAGGCCGGCAAGGCGCAGCGCATCACGCTCACCCTCCCTCTTGAAGTGCAGCAGCAGCAGGTCGTCGTCAACGCCAACCAGCTCGACTCCAGCCCCGACAAAAACGGCGACGCCATCATCCTCAAAGGCTCCGACCTCGACGCTCTCCCCGACGATCCCGACGAGCTCACCGAGCAGCTCCAGGCCATTGCCGGCTCCGATCCCGACATCGGCACCCAGTTCTACATCGACGGATTCTCTGGCGGCCGCCTTCCCCCCAAGTCCGCCATCCGCGAAATCCGCATGAACCAGAATCCCTTCTCCGCGCAGTACGACCAGGTCGGCTTCGGCCGCATTGAGATCTTCACCAAGCCCGGCGCCGACACCTGGCACGCCGACCTCTTCACCGAGATCAACGATTCCAGTTTCAATTCCCGCAATCCCTTCGTCACCACCCAGCCCCCCTATCACTCGCTTGAACTCTGGGGCGACCTCAACGGTCCCGTCACCAAACACTCCTCCCAGTTCACTGAGCTGTGGCGCGAAAGCTCCAGCGACGACTCCATCATCAACGCCTTCGTCCTCGACTCCTCCCTCAATCCAACCGCCTTCACCCAGGTCTTTCCCAAAAGCAGTGCCAATACTGACTTCTCCACGCGCTACGACTGGGAGCTCGGCAAAATCCAGACCCTCAGCCTCCGCTATCACCTCACCCTCACGGATCAAACCAACGCCGGCGTCGGCCAGTTCGCGCTCGCCTCCCAGGCCTACGACAGCAACAACACCGAGCAAGTCCTCCAGTTCAGCGATTCGCAAACCTACGGCGTCAAACTCCTCAACGAAACCCGCTTCCAGTACATCCGCGACCGCAGCCGCCAGACCCCGCAAACCTTCGGCCCCACCATCGTCGTCCAGGGCGGATTCACCGGCGGCGGCAGCAACCTCGGCTTCAACAACGACGCCCAGGACCACTACGAGCTGCAGAACTACGTCCAGACCAGCCGCGGCAAACACACCATCGATTTCGGCGCTCGCTTCCGCGCCCTGCGCGACTCCAACGACTCCTCCGCGAATTTCAACGGCCAGTACACTTTCGCTTCGCTCACCGCGTATCAAATCACCGAACAGGGCATCCAGAACGGATGGACTCCCGCTCAGATCGCCGCTGCCGGCGGTGGCCCCAGCCTCTTCAGCCAAACCACCGGCAAATCCGCCATCGCCGTCTCTGTTCTCGACACCGGCCTCTACGCCGAAGACAACTACAAGCTCAAACCCAACCTCACCCTCAGCTACGGCCTGCGCTTCGAATCGCAAACGCAGATCCCCGACCACGCCGACTTCGCCCCGCGCTTCGCTGCCTCCTGGGCCATCAACCACGGCAAAAACAAGCCGCCCCTCGCCGTTCTCCGCGCAGGCTACGGCCTCTTCTACCAGCGCTTCCCCTCCGGCAATGTGCTGCAGGCCGAGCGCCAGAACG
>JBEKIN010000284.1:0-5760 GCA_050011735.1 Acidobacteriaceae bacterium
GAAATGGGAAGAGCTGGCGCCGCGGTTTGTGCGGCTGACGCCGAAACCACAGTAATCAGGGCATGAAAAGCGGGCAAAAGGCGTGCGAAAGACCAGCCTGGTGCGAGCGAAAGCCAGCCAGAAGCGGTGAGCAAAAGCTGCGTGAAACGCGAGCAAGACGAGGCTGAGAGCCCGAACACTGAAAGTAACGTGTGCAACTTTCGGCCAGGGTCAGTGTCCGTCCCGATGGATGTATCCTTTTGGTAACCCGCGCCATCCAAAGACGGGCTGAAAGCCTTTTGCAATGCTGAACCCCTCTCCCTTTTCGCGCCGTTTTGTCGCCGGATTGCTCCCTGGGCTCCTCCTGGCCGGACTCGCTCTGGCCGCCGGATGCGGGCGCCTGGTTCCCCGCGAACCTCATGAATACGTTTATGTCTGGGCCAGGGGGACCTACCTGCGCGATCGCGTGGCCGCCGTCAGCAACCGCGTGGCGGAAGTGGTCAACGGGCAGCGTTTGCAGGTGGTCGAGCACGGCCGGCGATTCCTGAAAGTGAAAACCGAAAAGGGCGAGATTGGCTGGATCGAAGATCACGGCGTGATCGACCAGCAGGTCTACGACAAATTCACGGCGCTGGAAAAGAGCAATGCGAACGATCCAGTGGTGGCCACGGCGGTTCTGCGCGACGACTACTGGCTCCGCGACGCCCCGGGAAGGACCTCGGATCGCTTCTACCTCTTGCCGGAGAACGACAAGCTGCAGCTGCTGATGCGCGCCTCGGTGCCCAAGCCGGATGCTCCCCAGCCTCTGCCGCTGCCCGTAGCCAAGCCGGTAGACCGCGCGAAGAATGCCGCGCCGCCCGACCCACCGCCGCCCAATCTCGAAGACTACTGGCTGATTCGTGACAGCACCGGGCGCGTCGGCTGGGTGCGTGCGCGCACCCTCGATGAAGACGTGCCGGACGCGATCGCCGGGCTGGCCGAGGGCCAGAAGATTGTCGGCGCCTACGTCGTCCGCAAAGTGACCGATGCCGATGCCAACGTGCCGGGGAATCAGGTTCCGGAATACATTGCGGTGCTCGCGCCGTACAAAGACGGCTTGCCCTACGACTTCGATCAGGTGCGGGTTTACACCTGGAATACGAAGAAGCACCGCTACGAGACGGCATACCGGGAGCGCAATCTGGACGGATACCTGCCCGTGACGGTGAGCGCAGCCTCTCCTGCGAATCAGGAGACCCCCACATTCTCCTTCAGAGTTGCCGTCGGCGGTCAGCCTGCCCTCGATGCGCAGACCGGAACGGTGAAGCCGGGCGACACGGCCACCGAGAGCTTCCGCATGGATGGCGTAGTCGTCCATCGCGCGGGGGATCAGCCGCCGCGACCGCTGGTGGCCGCCAGAAGCTCCCAGCATCACCAGAAATCTCACCGCAAGCGCCACAAATAGGCCTCATTCCGCAGCGCGGGCCGGTTCCGGGATCGGGATTCGCACCCAGCGGACTGCGCAGCGCCGGAAGCGTCCCCTCGAACGGGCTGGAAGTTGCGAAAACGGTCCGCAACCCCTATCTTGATAGCACACCTTGACGGTGGGTGCGGCGCCACCATTTCGGCTTCGCTGCAGTTTTTTCTGTTGCAGTTTCACCGTCGAGTCAAATCAAAGGGCAAAGGAGATCGGCTCATGGAAAACAAGCCGGCGCAGAACATTCAGGACACATTCCTGAATACCGTTCGCAAAGACAAGACCCCGATTACGATTTATCTGGTAAGCGGTGTGAAGCTCACTGGAAAGATCCGCTCCTTCGACAAGTACTCCGTGCTGTTGGAGAACAACAGCCAGGAGCAGCTGATTTTCAAACACGCCATCTCAACCGTGGTGAGCACGCGCTCGGTACTGCACGGAGAGCATCGTCCGCCGCATACCGCGCAGGCGGGACCTGTAGCCATCCCGCCGCCGCAGGCAGTGCAGGAGGCGTCCGGCTCCTGACGGGCCCGGAAAACAGGCGCGGCGCAATGCGATGCCAGTAAACGCGACCGGTACGACCGCGGAACGGGCATTGCTGGTCACGGTCGTCATTGGACCGCCGAGGAAAGCTTTGCCTCGCGGCGCGGCGCAGGCGCGCGACGCGGCCGCTTCGACTCCAGCTTTGCACCCAGCCCTTCGCGATGAAGACTCGCATCTGGCGGAATTCCGCGAGCTGGTGATCAGCGCCGGGGCCAGCGTGGCGGCCGAAGTACAGCAGCATCGCCCCAAAGCCGACCCCGCGACCCTGGTGGGCAGCGGCAAGGTCGAAGAGATTTCCGCGATCGCGGCCTCCACCCAGGTGGACGTTGCCATTGTCGACCACGATCTGAGCCCGACCCAGCTCCGCAACCTGGAGAATGCTCTGCCCTGCAGAGTCATCGACCGGACGCAGCTGATCCTGGACATTTTTGCCCGGCACGCGCGGACGCGTGAAGGCCAACTGCAGGTGGAGCTGGCGCAACTGGAGTACATGCTGCCGCGACTGACCGGGCGCGGTAAGGCCATGTCGCAGCTGGGCGGCGGCATCGGCACCCGCGGACCCGGCGAGACGCAGCTGGAAACGGATCGCCGGCGCATTCAGCGGCGCGTCCTCCAGCTCCGCAAGGAGCTCGAAGCGGTGCGGCGGATCCGCACCCAGCAGCGCCAGCGGCGGGAGTCGGTCCCGGTGCCGACGGTGGCGCTGGTTGGGTATACCAACGCGGGGAAGAGCACGCTCTTCAACGCCATCACACGCGCGGGCGTGCTCGAGTCGGCGCGCATGTTCGCTACGCTCGATCCCAAGCTGAGCGCGATTCAGCTTCCCAGCCGTAGAAAAGTGCTGTTGTCGGATACCGTGGGTTTCATCCGGGACCTTCCGCACACGCTGGTCACCTCATTCCGCGCAACACTCGAAGAGGTACGGAAAGCCGAGGTTCTCGTGCATGTGCGCGACGCGTCGAGCCCGATGCGCGACGAGCACAAAGCTGAAGTCGAGAAGGTCCTCGGCGAACTGGACGTGCTGAATAAGCCGCGCCTGGAGGTTCTGAACAAGGTCGACCTGCTGAGCGAGGAGGAAGGCGCGGCGCTCGCAGCTGGTGCGGGACGAGCCATTGCGACCTCCGCGAAGGAACACATCGGGCTCGAAACGCTGATGGAGCGGCTGGATGAAGAGCTGGTGCAGGACCCGATCCTCGAACAGCGGTTTCAGATTCCGCAGTCGGAGGGAGAGGTGCTGGCCGCGCTCGAGGCCGGGGCGGTAATCCGCGAGCGGGAGTACGAAGGAAATCTGGTCCGCATGGTGGTAACCGGACCTGCCTCGCTGCTGGGACGCTATCGGCGTTTCCGGCACGCGGCGCGATAGCAATTTTGTTCCGGAAATGACAAACCGGATGATGGAGAGTGGTGGGTATCTCCGATCACCCGGTTCGCCGACCCTGATCCGGGTCGAGGTGGTATCTCCATAATACGCCGGAACGGGCCGAGGTCAAGCGCGCAGATGATGATTTTTCGGATGCGTCCTGCAGGCCGGAACGTGTAGGCTGGAACTGAGAGTACGGGGCGCAAGAGTAAGTGTCTTTCGTCATTTGACACCGATTTTTTACCTCTGTTAGAACCAAGAGTTCCACCTGAGCCTTCTCAGTCGTTCCCGACTGCCACCGCCGGCCAACCCATGGATGAATTGCTGCAACAACTTGGTGAACTTGCGCTCGGTGCGATACCGACTCTGATCCTTTTCATTTCGTTGGTCTTGGCCTATCGGTACATCCTGTACGGTCGCCTGATGGAGACCCGTGCGGAGAGGGAAAAACGGACCGCCGGGGCGCTGGAAAAATCGCGCCAGGCCATCGTCCAGGCCGACGTCCGTTCCCAGGAATACGAGGCCAAGCTGCGGGCGGCACGGGCTGAGATCTTCCGGCGCCGGGAGCGGCGCATCCAGC
Organism: Acidobacteriaceae bacterium; assembly: GCA_050011735.1. Taxonomy (GTDB): domain Bacteria; phylum Acidobacteriota; class Terriglobia; order Terriglobales; family Acidobacteriaceae; genus Palsa-343. Next base: position 3,916 of record JBEKIN010000284.1, read on the forward strand.
AGTGGAACGCCGAGCGAGAAGCCGCTCTGGCAGCCGCCCGCCAGGTTGCCCAGCAGCGTGTCCAGGCTGCGCAGGACGCTCTGGCGGCGCAGAGCGTGGATACCCGCCGGCAGATCGAAGCTTCCGCCAGCCAGTTGGCGGCCCAGGTTCTCGCCGCGGTTCTTCCTGCGGCGGCAGCGGAGACTTCACGGTGAAGACCCTCACCCGATATCTGAGCGCGGTGCTTTTTGCGGCCCTGCTGGCCGGGGCGGCGGTGCAGCTGCGTGCCCAGGCCGCGGATAACTCTCCGGCTGCGAAGCAGGGGAAGCCCTCGGCCGGAGGCGGCGACCACATGGACGAACCGGAGACGAACTCCGAGGTCGAGCAGTACCGGCATTCCAGCGTGGTGAGTTCCATCGCGCGCATCGCCCATGTGAAGACCGAAACGGCCGCGCAGATTTTCGAGGACTTCAACTCCGGAGTTCTCATCATCGCGATCGCCGTCTTCCTGTGGAAAGTAGTCCCGAAGATGCTCCGCAAGCGGTCGGAAACGCTCGAAAAGGAGCTGATCCAGGCGAGACTAGCCACGGACGATGCCAACCGCCGGCTGGCCGAGGTGGAAGCCCGGCTTCTGAGGCTCGATTCGGAAATTGACGCGATCCGCCAACAGGTGGAGCAGGAAGCAGTCGGGGACGAGCAGCGCATTCATGCGGCTCTGGAAACCGAGCGGGAGCGCATTATCGCCTCCGCCGAGCAGGAAATTGGGGCGGCGCAGGCCGCAGCGCAGCGGGATCTGAAGAAATTTGCCGCCAATCTGGCCATCGATAACGCCATGCGCAGGATTCAGCTTTCGACCGACACCGACCGCGCGCTGGTAAGGGAATTTGGCAAGTCCCTGAACAAGGATTCCGGAGGGGAGGCATAAATGGCGAGCTTTGTTTCCCGCTATGCCCGCGCCTTCGCCGACGTGGTTTTCGAGCAGAAGCTGAACGCGAAAGACATGCAGCGGCAGCTAGGCGATTTTGCGGGTGCCTGGCATGAGAGCCGCGAGTTGAGAGAATTCTTCCTGGATCCGTCGTTTCCTCTCGAACAGAAGATCGAATTGCTCGACAAGCTGAACGCAAAGCTCAAAATGGCCCAGCAGACGCGCAACTTCATCGCGGTGCTGATTCGGAACGATCGCATCGCGGGACTGGATGATGTGGTTGCGGAGTTCCGGCGCGAGGTGAACCAGCGGCTGGGAATTTCCGAGGCGAAAGTGATTTCCGCGAGGAAGCTGGACGCACAGGAGAGAGCCGAACTGGAGCAGCAAATCGCGGCTCTCACCGGTGGTACGGTGGAGGCGCAGTTCGAAGAAGACAAGTCGCTGCTGGGCGGGGCGGTGGTGCAGGTGGGCAGCACGGTTTATGACGGTTCGGTGCGCGGGCGGCTGGATCGGCTGAGGGAAGAATTGACCGCCAGCTAGAGGAATCGATTCGCGCAGCGGAACGAATCTAAATCAGACAGGATTCAGAGAAGGACCAGGAACAGAAAAGCATGGCGCAAATCAAAGCAGACGAAATAACCGCGCTCCTGAAGGAGCAGATTGCCAATTACGACGCGAAGATGCGCGTCGACGAAGTCGGCACCGTGATCACCCTGGGCGATGGCATCGCGCGCCTGCACGGGCTCGACAAGGTTATGTCCGGCGAATTGCTGGAGTTTCCCCACGATATCGCCGGTCTGGCCATGAGCCTCGAAGAGGATCAGGTGGGCGCGGTGCTGCTGGGCGACTACACCGAGATTCGCGAAGGCGACCAGGTGAAGCGCACGGGGAAGATTCTGAGCGTGCCGGTGGGCGACGCCATGATCGGCCGCGTGGTCAAC
>JBEKIN010000285.1:0-5752 GCA_050011735.1 Acidobacteriaceae bacterium
GGCCAGGGACTGCAGCCGGTGGTGGTGGTGAGCGCCATGGCGAAGGTGACGGACCTGCTGATTTCCGCGGCGACGACAGCGGCGCGCGGGGATCGCGCCACAGCGCTGGCGATTACGGAGAGGCTGAGGATTCGGCATTGCGACACGGCGACGCAGCTGGCGATGGGTCCGGCGCTGCGCGAGGATCCGATGGCGGTGGTGCGGAAAGATGAGGGGCTGGCCGCGACGCACGCGTGGATGGAGGCGGAGTTCGACGGGCTCGAAGAGGTTCTGCGCGGGCTGGCGGTGGTGGGCGAGCTGACGCCGCGCATCAGCGACATGATCGTGTCCTATGGGGAGCGCGTGTCGAGCAGGATGATCACGGAGGCGTTCGCGCGGTGCGGGCTGAAGGCGATGTATGTCGACGCGCGGCAATGCATCGTGACCGACGCGCAGCACGGGAAGGCGATTCCGCAGGACGCCGCGACGGAGGAGCGGCTGAAACAGCACGTTGTTCCTCATCTGGCGGAGGGGCGCGTGCCGGTGATGGGCGGATTTATCGGCGCGACGGACAAGGGCGTGACGACGACGCTGGGGCGCGGCGGGTCGGACTTTACGGCGGCGGTGGTGGGCGGCGGCATCGACGCGGGTGTGATCGAAATCTGGACGGACGTGGACGGCATTATGACGGCGGACCCTCGGGTTTGCCCGGATGCGCTGCGGGTAAAGACGATCAGCTTTGAAGAAGCGGCGGAGCTGGCGTATTTTGGCGCGAAGGTGCTGCATCCGGCGACGATTTTGCCGGCGGTGAAGAAGAATATTCCGGTTCTGGTGCTGAATTCGAAGAATCCGGAGAACGGCGGGACGCGGATTACGGCGCTGGCCACACATTGCAAGAGCCCGTTCAAATCGATCGCGGTAAAGAAGCGGCTGACGATTATGGATATCGTGGCGAGCCGGATGCTGCTGTCGCACGGGTACCTGCGGGCGATTTTCGAGGTGTTCGACAAGCACAAGTGTCCGATTGATATGGTGTCGACGTCGGAGGTGAGCGTCTCGCTGAGCCTTGACTCAAACGAGAAGCTGCCGGCGATTGCGGCGGACCTGAGCAAACTGGCGGACGTGAAGTATGAGGGGCGGAAGGCGCTGGTGTGCATGGTGGGAGAAGATATTCGCGGGCAGAACGGCGTCGCGGCGCGGGTGTTTCAGGCGATTCGGCACGTGAACCTGCGGATGATTTCGCAGGGGGCGTCGGAAATCAACATGAGTTTCATGGTCGAGGAGGATGATGCGGAAGAGGCGGTCCGGTCGCTGCACGCGGAGTTCTTCAGCGATCCGGACCCGGAGATCTTCGACGTGGAAGCGAAGAGGCAGCCTGTAGCGGGTAGCCGGTAGCGAAGACCCAGTGCACAGTGATCAGTGAACAGTGAACAGTGATCAGAACGGTGAGCCGCTGGCTGTGAAGCAGTAGGGGATCAGAGGATAAGGGAAATGCTTTTCCTGGTGCTGGGGCGGGGGAAGACGGGGAGCCTGGTGGCGCAGGTGGCGAAGGAGCGCGGCCACGGCGTGCGGGTGGTGGGCGAAGAGGAGAACCGCAGCGCCTCGGCGCTGACCGCTCCAGTGCTGGCGGGGTTCGACGCGGTCATCGATTTCACGACACCGGAAGCGGCGGTGCAGAACATGCGGGCGTGCCTGGCGACTGGGGCGCGCATGGTGGTGGGGACGACTGGGTGGTACCAGCACCTCGACGACATGAAAGCGCTGTGTGCGCGGAGAGGCGGAGCGCTGCTGTATAGCCCGAATTTTTCGATTGGGGTGCAGGCGCTGTTTAAGGTGGCGCGGGAACTGGCGGCCGCTGTGCCGGGATATCGGTTCAGCATTACGGAGACGCATCATGCGACGAAAAAGGATGCGCCTTCGGGAACGGCGTTGTCGCTGCAGCGGATTCTCGGCGCGGCAATTCCGGGCGCTGAGATTCCGATTGAGTCGAAGCGTGAGGGCGATGCGCCGGGGATTCACACCATTGAGGCGAAGTCAGACAACGATTGTTTGACGCTGACGCACGAGGCTTTTTCGCGGCGGGGATTCGCGGAAGGCGCAGTGCGGGCGGCAGAGTGGATTGCGGGGAAGACCGGGTGCTGGGATTTTCAGGAGATTGTTGGGAAGCTGTAGCGAGCCGGTAACCGGTAGCGAAACGTGGCGGGCGAAACGCGAGAGAGAAGCGAGAGAAAAGCGAGAAAAGGGCGAGCCAAAAGCGAGCGAGAGGCGGCCCAAAAGCGGGCTAAGAGCTAAGGAATGTCCGACGTTGTCGGACGGGGACGCAGGGCCTTTGCCGGGTGGCCGGCGCAAACCATCATGGGGGGAAGGTCTTTCAGGACGACGCTGCAAGCGCCGACTACAGCGCCGCGTCCGACGGTGACACCGGGGCCGACAAAAACGCGAGCGGCGAGCCAGACTTCGGGCTCAATGGCGATGAAGCTGCCGATCATGTCGAAGGTGGGCCGGGTGTAGTCGTGATACGCGCTGGCCAGATAGCAATGCTGCGAAACGCAGGCGTTGTCGCCGATGCGGATTTCGCCCAGCGTGTAGAGCGTGACGTGGTCGCCGATCCAGCTGTAGTCGCCGATGGTGAGCTTCCAGGGGTAGGTGATTTCGGCGGTCGGGCGGATAATGACGCCGCGGCCGATCTTGGCGCCGAAGAGGCGGAGGAGGAAGCGACGCCATCCGTAGAGGAACTGCGGAGACCAGCGGAAGGCGGTGGCCTGGACGAGCCACCAGAGCTGCACGAACCAGGCCGGGCGGCCGCGAAAATTGGGCGGCAGGATGAAGCTCTTCAGATCCTGGACGGGCGGAGCCATCGTGTGAAGTGTAGAGCATTGGCGGCGTTTTCCGCCGCGGGGCGCGGTGTAGACTCGACCTGTTATGAATCTGCAAGGCTGCGGGACGGCGCTGGTCACTCCATTTCGCGCGGACGGAAGCATCGACGAGCGGGCGCTGTACGACCTGGCGCGCTGGCAGGTGGAGAGCGGGATCGACTGGCTGGTGGCGTGCGGGACTACGGCCGAGACTCCGACGCTGGATGAGGCGGAGTGGCTGGAGGTGATCCGCATTGTGGCGGACGCGGCGAGCGGGCGGGTTCCGGTATGGGCTGGCTGCTCGCACAATGCGACGAAGCTGGCGGTGGCGCGGGCGCGGGCGGCGGCGCAAGTGCCGGGAGTGACGGCGATTCTGACCGCGAATCCCTGGTACAACAAGCCGACGCAGGAGGGGCAGTTCCAGCACTTCAGGGCGGTGGCCGACGGGGTCAAGCTGCCGGTGGTGCTCTACAACATTCCAGGGCGGTCGGCGGCGAACCTGGAGCCGGCGACGGTGCTGAGGCTGATCGAAGCGGCGCCGAACATTGAGGCGGCGAAAGAGTCGAGCGGGAACCTGGTGCAGATTACGGAGCTGATCACGCTGGCGCCGAAGGGGTTTCAGGTTTATTCGGGCGACGATGGGATGACGCTGGGAGTGCTGGGCGTGGGCGGCGCGGGGCTGGTTTCCGTGGTGTCGAACATTATTCCGGCGGAGATGGCGGAGATGGTGCGGGCGGCGCTCGGCAATGAGTGGACGACGGCGCGGCGGATCAACCGGAAGTATTTCCGGCTGATGCAGGGAATCTTCAGGGAGACAAGCCCAGGGCCGGTGAAGGCGATTCTGGCGATGATGGGCAAGCTCGACGAGCAGTATCGGCTGCCGATGGTTCCGGTTTCGGCGGCGACGCGGGCGTTTCTGGAGCGGACCGCGGGGGAACTGGGGCTGCTGGTGCATGGTCTGAGGCCCGATGGAGACCTGCATATGTATTGATGGACCCGGACTGTATTGATTGACCAGGGCGCTCGCGGGTCTGTTTCATGAAACAGAGGAGAAATACGATGGCAACCAGCAAGGAGAGAGACAAGGAACACGGGAAGGAGCATCTCGCGATGAAAACACCTCCGATCGTGTCGCAGAAGGAGTGGGAGGCTGCGCGCGAGCAGTTGCTGGTGAAGGAGAAGGCGGTGATGCGCTCCCGTGATGCGCTGGCCGCCGAACGCCGGCGGATGCCGTGGATGGCGGTCGAGAAGGCGTATGCATTCGAGGGGCCGCAGGGCAAGGTTAGCCTGCTCGACCTGTTCGAGGGTCGCCCGCAGTTGATCGTCTATCGCGCATTCTTCGAGCCCGACGTGTTCGGTTGGCCGGAGCACGCCTGCCGCGGCTGCTCGCTGGGCGCCGATCAGGTCGGCAACCTGGCCCATCTGAACGCGCGCGACACCACGCTCGTGTATGCCTCACGCGCGTCGCAGGCGGACATCGCGCGGCTGAAGGCGCGGATGGACTGGAAGATGCCGTGGTACACCATGACCGACAGCTTCGACGTGGACTTCGGCGTGGACCAGTGGCACGGGCACAACGTGTTCTTCCGCGAGGGCGACAAGGTGTTCCGCACCTACCTCATCAACAGCCGCGGCGACGAGGCGATGGGGAGCGTGTGGAGCTATCTCGATATCACGCCGCTCGGCCGTCAGGAAACCTGGGAGGACTCGCCGGAGGGTTATCCGCAGACGGCGCCCTACAAGTGGTGGAACTGGCACGACAACTACGACGCCGAGGCGTCGCCTGCCCCGCAGTGGGTCGACATCACGACCGACCCTGCAGGGGCTGCCATCCGAAGGCGCGAGGCGGAGGCGAAAGCGAGCTAAAGAGGGGCAAGCCCACGGCCGCGTTCGAGCAGCCGGGCACTTTTCATATGGGGCTGCGCGCGTGGGTGTGCGGTAGTTTGCATCGTGGAAGGAGCGCCGCAGGGTAGAATACGGGCGGCCTCACTCCCGGCGCGATTGAAGGGTGAGAGAAGGACAAACCTGTGCACCCGATCATCGATCTTCCGAGGCGGAAGAGGCGTTCGAACCGGTTGATTCTCCTGCTGGCTGTCATGGTTCTGGTGGTGATCACGGCGAGCCGCTGGACGTTGTCGTACTACGTCGAGATTCTGTGGTTCAGCTCGCTCGGCTACGCGCAGGTTTTCTGGAAAAGCTGGGGACTGGGGTGGAGCGTGTTCGCGGTTTTCTTTTTCGCGACGTTCATCCTTCTTTATGGCTGGTTTCTGGTGTTGTGGCGGATGCATCAGGCGGACCTGCCGCAGGACAGGGACTTTTTTTTCGGGGGCCAGGCGGTGAACCTGCCTCTGCGGCGGGTGCTGCGGTGGCTGGGTTTGGCGGCGGCGCTGGTGATTGGGGTCATCAGCGGCGCGACGATGACGGCGGAGTGGCCGACGTTCGCGCTGTACTGGTGGGCGCCGGCGGGCGGCGCGGTGGATCCGGTATTCGGGAAGCCGCTGAGCTTCTATCTGTTCACACTGCCGGTGTGGCAGCTGGTGAGCGGATGGTTGCTGGCGATGGCGGTGATTGCCTGCGTGGGGGCTGTGTGTTTCCTGCTGGTGTCAGGGAGCAGCCGAGCGCTGGCGAAAGAACGCGACAGCATCACGGGGCCGCTGCCGTGGCATGGGTCGTCGATTGCTTTTGCGTTTTTCCTGCTGATGCTGGCGGCGCAGGAGTACATCAGCCGGTTCACGATGCTGCTGGACGAGCACACGATATTCAGCGGCGTGAACTACACCGAGGCGCACATTCTGATAACCGGCAAGCTGGTGGTGGCGGCGGCGCTGGTGGTTGGGGCGGCGATCGCGGTCATCAATTCATTAAAGTGGCCCAAGGCGCAACGGCTGGTGGTCGCGGTGGTACCGGCTGTGTTTGTT
>JBEKIN010000286.1:0-5730 GCA_050011735.1 Acidobacteriaceae bacterium
GACAACCAGCGGGTGAGCGCGATGGAGGACTACACCAACGTCGTTGCGCCGCTCGACGGCGTCATTGTCTGGCGATACGCCGATACCGGCGCGCTGATTCAAGCGGGCATCACCTCGAACAACCAGGACCTGCCCATCGTCAAGCTCGCGCAGAGTGGCACCATGCGGCTCCGCCTGCCGGTGCCCGAAGCCTGGGTCCGCTACGTCCACCTCGGCGACACGGTCAACGTGCGCGTGGACGCGCTGGGACGATCCTTCACCGGCAAGGTTGTCCGCTTCACCCGCGAGCTGAATTTCGAGACCCGCACCATGGAGACCGAAATCGACGTTCCCAACCAAAATCTAGAAATCGATTCCGGCATGTACGCGAACGCCATGCTCCGCCTCAACCACGCGGATAACGCGCCCACCGCTCCGGTTGGGGCGCTCGTCCTCAAGGGCAATGAGCGCGAGGTGTATGTCCTCGACAGCGACAATCGCGTCCACATTCGTCCCGTGCAGGTGGGCATCCAGGGGAGTCAGCTGGCGGCCATCGTCAGCGGCCTCAACCCAGGCGACCGCGTGATTATCGCCGCCCAGGCCAAATACTCCGAAGGCGAGGCGGTCACTCCGGTGGTGGCGAAGACGCCCGCGTCGGAAACCGCGCTGCAGTCCGGCGGCATGATCGACATGAACGCGGAAGCAAGCTCCGCCAGCGAGGGCCAGCAGTAAAATGCCCAAGTTTGCGCTGAAGTACCCCTATTTCATCCTCATGTTGTGCCTCATCGTCACGATCGTCGGCATCGTGAACCTGTTCAGCATGCCCGTCGACCTCTTCCCCGACATCGACATGCCCGTCGTCGTCGTCGCCACCTTCTACAACGGCATGCCGCCCGAGCAGATCGAAGCGGATATCACCAATACCTTCGAGCGCTTCTTCACCCTCGCCGCCAACGTCGACCACAGCGAGTCGCGCTCCCTAACCGGGGTCAGCCTCATCAAGCTCTATTTCAAGCCCGGGACCGATCCGAACGCGGCGCTCAGCAACGTCGCCAATCTCGCCATGGCCGACCTGCGCCGTCTCCCGCCCGGAACGCTGCCTCCCGTCGTGCTCGGCCTCACCGCCTCCACCCAGCCCGTCTGCCTCGTCACTCTCGAGGGCAAGGGGCTCAACGAAACCCAGCTCAAGGACCTGGCCCAGTTCCAGGTGCGCAATCAGATTTCCAACGTGCAGGGCTCCTCCGTTCCGCAGCCCTTTGGCGGAACCTACCGCCAGATCCAGGTCTACGTCGATCCGCTCAAGCTGGAGGCGCGCAACCTGAGCCTGAGCGACGTGGTCCAGGCCGTGAACACCTCCAACCTGATTCTGCCCGCTGGCGATGTGCGCATCGGGAACAAAGACTTCAACATTTACGCGAACAGCCAGTTTCCCACCGCCGAGGCCATGAACCAGATGCCCCTCAAGTCGGTGGGCAACGGATCCGTACTGGTCGCCGATGTCGGCCATGCGGTGGACTCCGGCGCGCTGCAGTACAACATCGTGCGCATAGATGGTCAGCGCTCAGTCTACGTCCCGATCTTCAAGCAGGGCGGCAACAGCAACACCATCACCATCGTGAATGGCATGAAGGAAGCCATTAAGAACCTGGTGGATATCCCTCCCTCGCTGAAGACCGCAGTGGTTTTCGATCAATCCGTCTTCGTGAAGCTTGCCCTTAAACAGCTCGTCAATGAGGCTGGGATCGGTCTGGTGCTCACCGGCATCATGATCCTGCTCTTCCTCGGCAGCCCGCGCGCCACCGTGGCCGTGATGCTCTCGGTTCCGCTGTCCGCGCTCGCCTGTATGCTCATGGCCAACGCCCTCGGCGGCACCATCAACACCATGATCCTCGGCGGTCTGGCCCTGGCCTTCTCCCGCCTCATCGACAACGGCGTCGTCGTGCTGGAAAACATCTTCCGCTACAGGGAACTCGGCGAGCCCGCGCGCATCGCCGCCGAGAAAGGCGGCACCGAAGTCTCGCTCGCCATCCTGGCTACCACGGTCACCACCTCCATCGTCTTCCTGCCTGTCGTTTCTCTTTCCGGAGTCAGCAAGTATTTGTTCACGCCTCTGGCCCTCGGCGTCGTGCTCTCCATGTTCGCCTCCTACGCCTTCGCCATGACCGTCATTCCGCTCTTCTGCGCGCTGTTTCTGCGCGACCACGGCCACCATGAGCGCGACGAAGGGGGCGAGCTCGTTGACCAGCTCGAACAGAAATCCAAACACCGCTTCGGCCTCCAGTTCGTCGTCCGCAAGTTCAACGAATACTTCCAGCGCATGGTCAACGGGTACGAAGGCCTTTTGCGCCGCTCCCTGGTGCGCCGCGGATTCACCACGGCCGGCATTCTCGGGGTTTGCGTCGTCCTCCTCGCCGTCACCTTCCCCTTCCTCGGCCGAGCCTACTTTCCCCGCACCGACCCGGGCCAGTTCATCATCAACGTGCGCATGCCTTCGGGCACCCGCCTCGAGGTCAGCGACCAGTACGTCGCCCGCGTCGAGCAGATCATCCGGGAGGAAGTAAGGCCCAAAGATCTGGACATGATCGTCTCCAACATCGGCGTCTATCCCGACCTTTCCGCCATCTTCACCACCAACGCCTCCATGGATACCGCCTTCGTTCAGACCAGCCTCAAAGAAGGTCACTCCATCGGCAGTTATGAGTACATGCGGCGCGTGCGCGATCGGCTCTCCCGCGAGATGCCCGAACTAACCACTTACTTCCAGGCGGGCGGCCTCATTGACGGCGTCATCAACCAGGGCCTGCCTGCGCCCATCGATGTGCAAGTCAGTTCGAACAACATCGACCAAGCCTATAGTCTCGCCCAGGAGCTTGCCGCAAAGATTCGTACCTTCCAGGAGGTCAGCGCCACCTATATCCCCCAGGACGTCAACTATCCCGGCATCCAGCTCAACATCGACCGCGAAAAAGCCAGCCTCATCGGCCTCTCCGCCAAAGACATCGTCGATAACGTCATCACCGCCATGACCTCCGACGGCATGGTCGCTCCCAGCTACTGGATCGACCCGGTCAGCGGCAACAACTACATGGTGACCGTGCAGTACGCCAATCGGTGGATCCAGAACATGTCCATGCAGGACTTCCAGAGCATCCCCCTGCGCGGCACCCGTCCAACCGGCTACAGCCCGGCGGAGGAAGGCGGTCGCGCCTCAGACACCGCAAGCGACATGTGGACCGGATCGCATCGTGCGGGCTACACGCCCCTCAGCTCTGTCGCGGACATCCGCCTCATCAACACCCCCACGGAAGTCGACCACTACCAGATTCGCCGCGTCATCGACATCTACGTGGCCACCCAATCCGAAGCCCTGGGCGGCGCCGGCAAGCGCATTCGCACTCTCATCGCGAACACGCCCACCGACCGCAACACCCGCATCATGCTCCATGGCGCCGTGGTCAACATGAATGAAGCCTTCCACGACTTCGGCTTCGGCCTCCTGCTCGCCGTTGTCCTGGTCTATCTCGTCCTCATGGCTCAGTTCACCTCTTTCATCGATCCCTTCATCATCCTCATGGCCATCCCGCCCGGCATCATCGGCGTCGTGCTCCTGCTCCTCCTCACCGGCGCCACGCTCAACATCATGTCGCTGATGGGCACCATCATGATGACCGGCATCGTGGTGTCGAACAGCATCCTCATCGTCGACTTCTCCAACCTCCTCCACAACCAGGGCCTGCCCCTTCTCGACGCCACCGTGGAAGCCTGCAAGATGCGCCTCCGCCCCATCTTCATGACGTCGATGGCAACGCTACTCGGCATGATTCCGATGGCCATCGGCGCCGAGGCCGGCAGCGAGCAATACGCGCCGCTGGCTCGCGCGGTCATCGGCGGTCTCGGCGTCTCCGTGGTGGTCACCATGTTCCTCGTCCCCGCGGTCTATCTGGCCGTTCATTCCCGGCAGGAACAGAACCTCAATGAGAAACGGGGAGCCGAGGCATGAGAATTCCGACCCTGATCGCCGCCACGCTCGCCGGTTGCGCATGGCTCTCCGCGCAGACCGCGCTGCCCGCCGCGCCGGATCCCCACGTCATTGCCGCGCTGCAGAACTCCGGCACTCCGCCCGCAACCCCGGCTCCGGCGTTCGCCCCAGCAACCTCCGCACCGGACGCCAACCTTCCCCAACTCAGCCTCGCCCAGGCCGAGCAGATGGCGATTCGCAACAACCCGCGCGTCAATGTCGGCAAATTGCTGGCTCTCGCCCAGCACGAAGTCACTCGTGAGGCAAAATCCGCCGAGCTGCCCACTGCCAGTGCCGCCGCGACCGCCGTGCAGGCTGAAGAAGCCAGCCGCATCTCCGCAGGATCCCTGACCGCTTCACGCCTCTTGCAGCATGTGGGTGGAGGCGCCAACTTCACCCAGCTCATCTACGACTTCGGGCACACGCACAACCTCGTGCTCTCACGCAAGCTCGAAGAGAAAGCTTCGAACGCCAGCGCGCTCGCCACCACCGAGGAAATCGTCCTTGCCGCCGACCAGGCCTTCTACGACGCGCTCACCGCCCAAGCCGAACTCAACGTCGCCCGTCAGACCGTCAGCACCCGCCAGACCACCGAGACGCAGGTCTCCGAGATGACGCGCAACAAGCTCAAGTCCACGCTCGATCTCAGCTTCGCCGACGTTGATTTGTCCCAGGGCCAACTCTTCCTGCTCGACGCGCAGAACAACGCCGAGGCCGCCATGGCCGTTCTCGACGCAGTCCTCGGCCTCGACCACGACGTCCGCTACGCCCTCGTCGAAGACCCCACGCCGCCCCAGCCTCCACCGCCCAGCGCCGACCAGCTCATCCAGACCGCTCTCCAGCAGCGGCCCGATCTGCAGTCGCTCACGTACGATTCGCAGTCCGCGCAGAAGTTCGCGAGCGCCGAATGGGATCAGCTCCTGCCTACAGTCAGCGCGGCCGGAACCGCCGGCATCGTCCCCGTTCATCCGGGCACGTATTACATCACCAACTGGTGGGGCGCGATCGGCGGCAACGTGAACATCCCCATCTTTAACGGCTTTCTCTATACCTCCGAGGCGAAAGAGGCGAAGTACCGCGCCCAGGCGGCAGCGGAAAACAGCCGCGACCTCCGCGACCGCGTCGTCCGCGACGTGCGCACTTCGTGGCTGCAGGCGACCATGGGCTGGCAGCGCATGAACGTGACCGCGCAGCTCGTCAAACAAGCCAACCTCGCCATGGATCTGGCGCAGACCCGCTACAAACTCGGCCTCAGCTCGATTGTCGAATTAAGCCAGGCGCAGCTGCAACAAACCAGTGCGCAGATTCAGGACACCAGCGCGCGCTACCAATACCGCCTGGCGCTGGCAACATTGAATTACGAAACGGGCGTCGGACCGTAGATGCAGATCAGGATGCGACCCGATCGGCATCTCGCTGGCTATCTTTACGGCGCACCCGATCCAACCAACCGGCAGTCGGCGAGGCCCCGCGCCGTTGGCCATTCAGCTTCATCAGTCCTCAGCCATCGAAGTGCGGTGTCCGCCAGGTCTTCGAGGACCTCGCGGTGCTTGAGTTGTGGCCGTATTACCGGCAAACCGGAAGTTTCGATCTCCGGCCCGATCCGCCGCCAAACTAATTGGTATGGTCCGCCGCTTCTTGCCCTTCGGGGCTATAAGAAGTGAGCACAGGAGGCGGTCCATGGAAATCGACACAATCGGCATCGATCTGGGGAAGACAGTCTTTCACCTTGT
>JBEKIN010000287.1:0-9902 GCA_050011735.1 Acidobacteriaceae bacterium
GGCAACTGCCAACTTACGACCGCAACCCCCTAAAGCGCCCCGGCCAGGTTCACCCATCACCTCGGCAACTGCCAACTTGCGACCGCAACCCCCTAAAGCGCTCCGGCCAGGTTCACCCCACAGCAAGCAGCGTAAGCTCACGCCCTGTGCTGCCGGTACAACTGAGTTCCGGACGTCAACCGCTTAGTACTGTCTCGGAACCAAAACGGAACGAGTACTGTCTCGGAACCAAAACGGAACGAGTACTGTCTCGGAACCAAAACGGAACGCCACCCTGCCCCGCTTCGCTTTGACAAGCGCCAGGGCCCCGACCCTCAAGGCCCGCTCAACTCGTAGCCAGAGCCGCAACCTCATAATCCTCCACCGAAGGAATCGTGAACTCCACCGCATCCCCGCTCACCCTGAAAGGAATCTCCTTCTCCGCCCGCAGCAGCTCAACCTGCTTCACACTGCGCCCCGCCGGCAACTGCAGCCGCACCCGCTGCTCGCCAATGGGATAAAACTCCCGCAACCATCCACGATGCGTATTCGGATTCGTGTAATTCAACACATGCACCGCGAACCCTGGCTCCGTCTCCCACGCAAATGCCTCGATCAGCCCGTCGCCGTCAATCCTCACCAGCGCACTATCGCCCGCAACCCACCGAATCGTATTCTGCAGCAGCCGGCTCAGGTCCGTGTTGCCCGCGATCCACAAACTGTGCTCGATATTCCCCGGAAAATACGCCAGTCGGCTCTTGCCCCGTTCGCGCAGCACGACCGCCGGCTCCGTCGTCTGCCGCACCGGTGGGTACGAAAGCTCTGGCGGATACGACACAAATCCCGGCACCACTGTCAGCACCGGATTCTCGACCGCCGCCACCGGCAGCCGATACTCCGCGCCCGGCAGCCAGTTCGTATCAGTGAACCCATCTAATATCGGGTGCGCCCGCTCGATCCGCGCATAAAACGGATTCGAATTGCCGCGCCGCCCGATCACCGGACCCACCGCATGAATGCCGAATACATCCGCCAGCCCAAAATCCCCGCGCCGATGGTTCTGGTTCGAGTACATGCTCGTCTCAAACGTCGCCAGCAGCGATCCGCCCTGCTCCACGTACGCCCGCAGCTGCCCACACTGCTCATCGCTCAGCAGTGCGATGTTCGGCAGGATCAGCGCCGCATATTTCGTCAGCCGCTCCAGCTCCAGCCGATCCTCATGCACAAAATCGAAGAAGAACCGCCCCTCCAGCAGCGCGGAATACACGCCGTCCATATTGCGCTGCATGGTCATGTCGTTCGGCGCCTGATAAAAGAGGTTCGTCCGCTGCCCGATCACCACCCCGATATTCGCAATCGTCCACTTGTTCCTGAAATGCTCATCGTGCTTCGTGGTCCAGCCAAAATATTCCTCGCCAAACTTCTCCCACCGCCGGTCCTCGCCCATCCCCTGCTCGCCGCCGATCACGTGGTAATACGGAACCATCCCGCTCGCCGCCGTCTCGTCCAGCCACATCCGAGCCTCCGCCGGCGACTTGAAGCTCTCTCGCCAACGCAGCGGTCCCGTCGACCATGAACCGGTGACGTTGGCCGCCAACTTTCCATCCATAATGGCCCGGCACACACGTCCCTGCTGCGTGCATCCCCACACCGGATCATCCTGCCCGCCACGCCCCTGGTTATCGGCCTGAAACCACTGGCTGACCGCGCCCACCCGCGCCAGATTCGGCGTCGCGCGGATCCCGCCGCCCATGTTCGCGAAATAAAACGCCTCCGCGTTCTTCTCCTTCGCGATCGAGTCGTACAGCTTCCACAACTCCATCACCCGGTCATTGAATTTCTCCCAGTACGCGGGTGTCTTCGCCGGCGGCAGCTTCCGGCAAATGGCGCAGTAGCACTCCGGCAGGTTGAACATCGACCAGCCATTCATGTAAAACCCGTCAACGTCATAGCGCGCGTTGATCTCGCGCATGATCGCCCCCATGTAGTCCGTCATGTATCCGGCGAACATGCAGGTCTGGAACAGCTCCGGCGTATCCGGCGTCGCAATCGCATTCCCCTGCTCATCGCGCATGAACCACTCCGGATGCGCAGCGAGCGCATCGCCCCAGTTCAGGTCCGGACTCATCCTCGCAATCGTCCGCATCCCGCGCTTCCGCGCCGCCGTGTTCAGCTCGCCAAAGAAATCTCGATCCCCGAGGTACTTTCCCTTCCGATGAAACGGCACCTGCGTCGGGTAGTACGCCAGAATCCCGGTCACGCTGACCAACACCGCCCCGGCCTTCACGCCCGCCCAGTAATTCGCCCAACCCTCCACGTCCATCACCGCCGGATCATGCTCCGTGATGTTCGTCTGCCCAATGCGCCGCAGCGTTTTCAGCCATGGAACATCGCCAGCCGCCGCCCCCAACCCAGCCGCAGCACGCGCCGTCCCGCTCAAAGGATCCGTCAGAACCGCCATCGTCCCCGCGGCCGCTCCCGCCTTCAAAAAACTCCGCCGGTTGATCACGCAGACCTCCGGCGAGCCGCCCGGCAAAAATGTCCGAGCGCCCGCCGAAGAATTCTAAGGGAAGAAAAGGCCCGGTGCCGAAGAAGGGCGAGCCTGGTTCCGAGCCCGCCTCAGGGGAGGGAACTCAGCCGGTGGCGCGACACCAGCGGCTCAATCGCAAAAAAGAAGCTTCGATAACTGAACGAAATCCTGAACACGCTGCCGTCGTCCAGCACCAGCTGCTGATCGTCGGGCTCGAACGCCCTTTCGCTTGAGTCGATATGGCCTTCGATCACCGGCTGCAAAACGCTCGTCGTGCCCGGCGGCCGCGCACCCTCGCGCCTCAGTCGCACATCCCGGCCGAAGCGGATCAGCTTGCGCGTTCCGTCCCGCTGGACGACCGTGGCCGTCTGCCCCGCCAGGCTCTGGCCCTGCCGCGGCTGCCACTCTGCCGGATACGTCCCTGCGACCTCTGCCATGCCCCGAAGAGTAGCCCGCTTTTCAAACGCCTCGGAATCCCTCCTGCGCGTCAGCAACCCTGCCCTCCCGGTGCAAACGAAAGAGGCATGACCACAGAGCGCGTCGCCCCGCAGGGAAGGACCTCGACTCAAAATGACCTGAATGGAGTATTGGTGGACTAATTGGTGCCGAAGAAGGGACTCGAACCCCCACACCCTTGCGGGTACATGGACCTGAACCATGCGCGTCTGCCAATTCCGCCACTTCGGCACGGAGAGTCCCTGCTTGAGAACACGCTGGACGGCAGCAATTGCTAGTGTTACAAAGGCATCCACCCGTGTCAAACTCTGCGGTCCGGCCCGCGCCCGCACGGCATTCTATGCCAGAAAGCCCCCTCCATGACCCTACCCGTCCAGCCCAAATCCATCCCCGAGCAGCAGGCCAAAGAGATTCGCCGCCTCTCCCACGACCTCAGCAACGCCCTCGAAGTCGTCCTCCAGACCAGCTTCCTCCTCGGCACCGTCCCCCTCGACGACGACGCCAAAAAGTGGCGCACCATGCTAGAAAACGGCGTCCAGCAGGCCGCCGATCTCAACCGCCAGCTCCGCGAGTACATCCGCGGCAACAGCTGAACCCGGCATGCGCTCCCAAAGGACTCAAAACACCCGAAGTTTCCTCTCTGTCTCTCCGTGATCTCAGCGTCCTCCGTGGTGAACTCCGCGCGCACCGCCTTACTGGAACAACCTCGGCGCAAAGTCTTTCAGGTCCCGGCGCCATGTCTGCCACTCGTGCGACGTGCCCGGAGACTCGTAAAATACGTGCTCAATCTTCGCATCGGTCAGCGACGTGTTCAGCTTCTCCAGCCCGTTCCTCATCATCGGCGGCTCGTCGGTCCCCACGCCGATCCACAACAGGTGGACCCGTCTCGCAAACGCCGCCGGATCCGCCAGCGCCCCATGAAAGTCCGTCCCCGGGTCCAGCTTCTGGTTCCCAAAGGCCAGGCCCGCGCCGCTGAATCCTCCGATATACGAAAACAGCTCAAGATGATCGAACGCGATCTGGAAAGTCTGCGCCCCACCCATCGAAAGCCCCGCCATCGCGCGGTGATCGCGATCCGCCTTCGTCCTGAAGTTCGCATCGATGAACGGGATCAGCGCCTGCGTCATGTCGTCTTCAAATACCGCGAACGCCTCCTGCATAGCCCGCATCATCTCCGGCGACCCAAACGGCTTTCCTGTCAGGTCGGGAGGCGTCACTCCCGCTCGCCGCGCGTACCCGTACGCCATCACCACGATCATCGGCTTCGTGCTCCCTGCCGCGATCAGGTTGTCGAGGATGAAATTCGCGTGCCCCTGCCGGATCCAGCCCGTCTCATCCTCACCGGCGCCGTGCTGCAGATAGAGCACCGGATACCGAACCCTGCTCTGCGTGTCATAGCCCGGCGGCGTGTACACCAGGGCATGCCGCCACGTCCCCGTCACCTGCGAGTGGTACCACACCTCGCGCGCCTGCCCGTGCGGAACATCCTGCGCCGTGTAATACGTCGCTCCCGCCTCGGGGATCTCGATCATGCTCGCATCCCTGCCCCCGCCGAAAAATGCGTAGCTGCTCGGATCGCTCACCTCGGCGCCGTCGATGATCACCGTGTAGTAGTGCAGCCCCGGCGCCAGAGCCGGCGTCGTCACCGTCCAGAACCCATCAGCCTGCTTCTCCATGTCCAGCTTCGGCCCGCTCCAGAAATTGAGCTTCACTTTGCTGGCATCCGGCGCTTTCACCCGTATCTCCGCACGCGACTGGCTGTCCACCTTCGGATACTGCGCGTCCGGAACATTCGTCACCGCGGGCTGAAAGTCCCCCGGTTCCTGTGCCCAACAAAAACTCGCCGCTGCCATCAGCAGCACCACTCCCGCCAGTTTCATCTCGCTTCGCTCCCCGCGGCTGACCTGCTTCTGCCTCGAACGTCAGCCGCTGTTTTCTGAATCAAGCGCATACTACAAGAGACCAACCCACAGGAATAGTCGAATCAACGCTGGTGCCCCATCGCCTGGCCCAGCGCCACTCCCCAAACGACGCAAAACACCCGAAGTCTCCTCTCCCCTTCTCCGTGCTCTCTGTGTCCTCCGTGGTGCGCTTTCACCTCGACCCCAGAGTGAGATAATGGATACAGCTGACAGGATCCCCTGCAGCGCCTCGGAGGGGGCGTCACGGTTTCGACGGGATCGCTTGCGGCAAAGAGGCATGCCGGGGTCTGGGCACCCGTAATCGCCTGGAAAACCATAATTGCCAACAATCAACTGGCATACGCAGCTTAATTAGTTAAGTTGCCGTCCTCTTCGGCTTCGCTCTCGGGCTGAAGAAGGACGTCGCACAGGGAGCTGGTTGCCGCCGCTCGGTCCGTGTGGCGGCAATAAGATCATCGGACTAGTTTCAGGCGTTTCTTGTCCGTTCTAAGCGCCGGAAGCGAAACTATCGAGCGGACTGAGCATGGAGTCTCTTGGCTGACAACGATTTCGGACGCGGGTTCGACTCCCGCCGCCTCCACCAACCCTAAGTTACTTATTTTCAGTAACTTATCTTCCCAAGGCAAAATCGACGCGCAGTTTTGTTCGTCATTTGTACGTTGCGCCCTTTGACCGACTTCCGTTCTGCGGGCAATCTCACCTGAAGGCAATCGCCGCCATTTTCCCGCCTTCTGGAAGAACACGAAGATCGCGTCACTCCACGAGAGTTCATCACTCTGGTCGCGCCGCATCTGGTGCGCAGTCCGTTCTAAGCGCCGGAAGCGAACTCCAGAATCCCGAAACCCTAAGTCCTGCCTGAGGGAGCCTTGACGGCCTGCCCCAAAAGTTGTACCTGCCTTTGCGTCAGTGCGCCGTATGACCGCAGGTCCACGCTCGGTCCGCGGAAAGTTGGTTGAGTCTGCTAGTTAGCAATCAATTACTGATCAATGATATTACTACTCAGTTACCACTAATAAGTTGTACATAGCATGTGATGTGTATCACACGCGACCTCAGAGGCCGCCATCGACAATGGGACATACCGTTTATGGATACTTGCGACTGCGGAAACGAAATCGACGAATACAGCACCCGGTGCGCAAGATGCGCAGCGCTGCAGGCTCTCAACCTGGAGAGGGCCGCGACTGACAAGGAGATCAAAACCGCATATCGGCTGCTCGTGAAGGTCTGGCATCCGGATCTGTTCGAATGCGACAAACGGGCAAAGGCATCGGCTGAGGAGAAGATGTGCGCCATAATCGCAGCGTTCAGATTGCTCTCTTCGCAACCATGCGATAACTCCTCGCCTGGAACAAGTCCGGAGTACTTTACCGTCGGCTCAACAAAGAAGGAAGTCCTGGCCGCGCAGGGGATTCCAACCGCCTATTCACCTGACACTTTCGAGTACGGTCGCTCAAAGGTCTTCTTTGTCGGTGAGAAGGTCGTTGGCTGGGAAGATGCCCCACTATGGATCCATCTCAACGTGCAACTCCGCCCGGGTCATGCGGTCGATGGAAGCATGCACTACTTCGCAGTCGGCTCGACGAGGGACGAGGTGTTGGCCGTTCAGGGGACGCCAACTGGTTTTTCGTACAACACATATGAGTACGGAACGTCAAAGGTTCATTTCAGAGACGGCAGGGTTTCCAGTTGGGAAGATACACCTGCATGGAGCCCCCTCAAGGTGCAACTACACTAGTTTCGCAGCGTGATGCCATGGCGAGCTTCAGGAACAAAATCTCCAGCGAATTCAACGTCGTCGGCAACAGCCTCTAAGAACTCGCCCACCTAAACACAACTCCGATAGATGGGGCGAAGCGGGCTCAGCAGTGGATCAGGGCCACCTCCTCGGATGGATTCGGCTGGCTGCTGCCGCTGGAGAGAGCGGCGGGCGTCCACGGAATACCCAACTGGTTCGAGCGCAGCAAAGCTTCGCAGTCGCCTGCCGGGAGCGCGGGACTGTACAAGAATCCCTGGATCTCGCCGCATTTCAGTTTCTGCAGGTAATCGAGCTGCTGGCGTGTTTCGACGCCTTCGGCAATGCAGGTGAGGCCCAGATTGCGACCGAGGGTGATGATGGTCCGGACGATGGCTTCGGCAGCCGGCTGGGAAGCGATATCGCGGAGAAAGGAGCGGTCGATTTTGATGCGGTCCAGGTGGAAGCGGCGCAAATAGGACAGCGACGACCAGCCGGTTCCGAAGTCGTCGAGAGAGAGGCTGACGCCGAGTCTCTTCAGGTCGCTCATGATCTGGATGGTGGCCTCGGTGTCGTCGAGCGTGAGGCTCTCGGTCAGCTCCAGCTCGAGCCATTTGGGGTCGAGTCCCGTCGTGAGCAGGACCCCCTCGACGGTGGCGACGATATCGTCGCGATAGAACTGCTGGGGTGAGAGATTGACGGCGACGCGGATGGGCGGGAGTCCCTGTTTCTGCCATTCGACGTTTTGCCGGCAGGCGGTTTCGAGGGCCCAGTGGCCCACCTCCACCATGAGGCCCAGCTCCTCCAGTTGCGGAATGAACTGCAGCGGAGGAATGATCCCGTGTTCGGGGTGGCGCCAGCGCAGCAGGGCTTCCATTCCCGTGATGCTGCCCTGTTTTGTCGAAACGAGCGGTTGGTAATGGAGAACAAGTTCGCCTCGGTCAAGGGCGTGGCGGAGGTCGTTTTCCAGCTTCCGCCGGAAGCGAGTTGCCTCGGTGAACTCCGGCGCGAAGAAGAGATACGTACCACGCATATTCTTTTTCGCCTGATACATGGCGGTGTCGGCGATCTGGATGAGCAGCTCCGCGCTTTCTCCGTCGACAGGATACTGGGCAATGCCGATGCTGGCGGTGCTCACCAGTTCATGACCATCAATCTGATACGGTTCTGCCAGAGTGGTCAGCAGCTTGCCAACCACGCACTCCACGTCGCTGTGGCTGCAAACGGCCGGAAGGGCGATGACGAACTCATCTCCGCCGAGGCGGCCGACGATGTCGCTTTCGCGGAGGGACTCGCGCAGGCGTTGAGAAACGGCCTGCAGAAGCTGGTCGCCAATGTGGTGGCCGAGAGAATCGTTCACGTTCTTGAAATGATCGAGGTCGAGCATGAGGACGGCGACGCGGCTTTGATTGCGACCAGCAAAGGCAATGCATTGCGTGAGCCGGTCCTCGAGGAGCATCCGATTGGGTAGCCCGGTGAGCCCGTCATGCAGAGCCATGTAGCGGATGCGGAATTCGGCCTGTTTGCGATCGGTGATGTCCCGCGAGATGCCCATGGTGCCGATGACCTGGCCCCGGTGGTTGCGCAGCGGGACTTTAGTGCTGAGCACCCAGTTCTCGCGCCCGTCCGGCCAGGTTTCTTTTTCCTCCATGCCCGCGAGCGGCTGACCTGTGCGGAGGATCTCCTGCTCGTCGGCCAAAGCGCGATCCGCGTGCTCGGCGCTGAAGAAGTCGGCATCGGTTTTGTTGACGGCCTGGCTGGCTTCGGCGAGTCCAAAGTAATTGGCCATGGACCGGCTGACCTGCAGGAAACGGCTGGCGCGATCCTTAAAGAAAATGTTGTCCGGGATGTGGTCGAGGAACGCTTCCAGCAATGACCGCTGCATCTGAAATCGCCCATCGGCAAGGGCCTTGTGCACGACAAGGCCGATGACCACCAGCAGAACGGTGACAATGGCTCCCACGCCCACGCCGCCGGAGACTCGGTGAACCGGGTTGTCGGGGATGAAACGCACCGCCGCCATCGCTCCCAGAAGGGTTGCCAGGACGGCGAGTACCGCGCTGGGTATACCCGGGATTTGCCAATAACGTTTCATCGGTACTGCAAAACTCCAACACGAGGAGCGGCGTGACTTATGAAAAGTCCTATCAGTCAATCGTGAACCTATAGGAGGAGCCGCGGGGTACCACTATCGTCTACATCGCTCCCTCCTTTGATCGCCGTACAGACAAGCCGATTCTGTCGAGAGCCGGCTCGGAACTTGGCCGCGAGTGAATTGCGGCGTTGATATGTGACGGATATCACATCCTGCCCGCCGATCCTTAGTCATCCTATCTAAGATGACGACCACTCCTTATCTTCCCGCCCAACCCCCAGCGGCCGCTGTTTTCTCTGCAGGCCCTATGCTGGAGGACGAGCGGAACCGGACGGCGGTCCAGGGTCTGCTGGCCGACGCGGATCGCGCTCTGGCTCTCACCGAGCTGGACGACGTTCGCGGTAACCGGGAAATCGTCGGGGATGCGATCGCGAATGCCCGTCAGAACTACATTGACCTGGTGAGGCGCCACCGAAGGCTCAGCCTCTCCGATGGCGAGCAGACAGCGATCCAGCAAACACTCGATTGCCTCCGCGCACGCCTCCGCTTCTTCGGCGCATCGGTCTAGCTTAATTAATTAAGTTGCCGTCCTCTTCGGCTTGGCTCCTGGGCCGAAGAAGGACGTCGCACAGGGAGCTGGTTGCCGCCGCTCGGTCCGTGCAGCGTGCAATAAGATCATCGGCCTGGTTTCAGGCGTTTCTCGTCCGTTCTAAGCGCCGGAAGCGAAGAGAGGGAAATTGCCTCTCCCATCGCCTCCATGAGGTTCGTATCAGGGCCCGACTTTCAGTCGGGCCGTAAAGCCCGGACATGAACTGGGCTTCAGCCCCTGCGGGCTTCTCTTCCGGCCATGCCGGAACGATAGCGCTCGCCCATTCGATCGAGTCACCGGTCGTTTGCCAGATCGAAGAGCGACCGCAAGTCACTAATCTGACATTACCGAAAGGTTACTCGCCCGGTCGAAAGGTACCCGGAAAGCAGACCCAACATTGCATTGACATCATTCTCCAGGTCCTGTAACATCAATAGTCACTACTTAGCGCCTCCAATTCACCGAAACGTAATCGTCGTGTTGCAGCGACGAATTGGTTGAACGCGCTGAAGCCGGGCTCTGCTCTGTCGCGCTTCTTACCCCCCAATCGAGCGGAGCTGGTAGCAAGGAGCATTGGACATGGGTTTCGGATCGGT
>JBEKIN010000288.1:0-5634 GCA_050011735.1 Acidobacteriaceae bacterium
AGTTGGCAGACTGGATGTAGGCCAACCAGTGGGGCGGGACGTTGGGCGTCAGGTGGCGCGAGGGCGGGAGTCCGCCGATGAATTCGCCGTGATTCTTGATGTGGAGGTAGCCGTTGGGGTCGTTGTCTTTGCCGAGAGTGAATTCCCAGCCGAAGACGGAGCCGTAGAATCTTGCGGCACGATTGCGGTCGGGGGTCTGGAGATCGGCCCAGCAAAATTCGCCGGACTCGGCATAGACGCGGACACCGTGGTGGTGGCCGGGCTGAAAGATGGCGAAGACGGCGCCGGCTGGATCCTGAATGACGGCCATGCGGCCGACATTGGGAACGTCGAAAGCCGGCGACATGGGATTGCCGCCGTGTTCGAGGATGCTGGCTACGGTGGCGTCGGCGTTGTCGACGGAGATGTACATGAGCCAGTTGGGCGGGATACCCATCTGGCGTTCTTCGGCCTTCATGGTGTAGGCGCCGGCGGTGTCACGGCCGTTGAGGCGGAACATGGTGTAGAGCATATCGGGGCCCATGGGCATGTCCTGGGATTCCCAGCCGAGGAGCGATGAGTAGAACTGCGTCGCGGCGGACTGGTCGGTGGTGGAAAGCTCGAACCACACGAAATTGCCGGCGGGGTGCTGGTCGAAGTTGGGCATGGCGGAAATTGTAGGCGGGATGGGTGTGGGTTGGGGGTTAAATCTTTGGCGGCACCGCGAATCGCAAACGACGAAACGCGGGGTCCTTCGGTCGGCCGAGGCGACCTCAGGATGACAATCGGCGTTTGCGGAGGAGGACGCGGCAGTCCTGACGCCAGTGTTCGTCGACCGCGATGAGTTCCCAGGGGATGGTGGGAGCCAGGGCGCGGAAGACGGTTTCATTCGCGGGGTGGATGTGCAGAGCGGGGGCGACGCAGTAGAGGAGCGGATCGTCGGGGGAGAGCTCGATGCCGGGGAAGTAGCCGTGGCGGGCGATGTCTCCGGCGCGATGGAGGATGCGGATGCGGGCCCAGTAGTCGATGGCCTGGAGGGGCAGGTGAAGGTCGTCGTCGGCCTTGAGCTCGAGGACGACGAGGCGGCCCTGGCGGGTGACGGTGAGCAGGTCGAGGAGGGTGCGATTCGCCGATGCGAAGGAGAAGAGCTGGGAGTAGACGGGGGCATCGCCGAGGCTGGGGTCGATGAGGGAGAGGTCGCGGCGGAGAACGGATTCGAGCCAGCGCTCGGGCTGGAGGCGGAAGAGCGGGTCATTGGCGGAGGCGGCGGGATCACGGCCGCGGAAGAGGCGATCCATGAGGTCGAGGAAGAGGTCCTCGGTGGTTTCATCGAGGAGGGTTTCGCTCGCGGCTGCGCCGAAGGAGATTTGGTTCTGACGCGCGAAGGAGCCGGGGATGAGGGTGTGGCGGATGCGGGCGTATTCGAGGCCGTGGAGGGAGAAGGCGATTTCGGTTGCGGAGCGTGGACGGATTTCAGTGGTGGCGAGGAGGCTGGGCGGTAGCAGCGAGCGGAGATGATCGATGGCAACGGCGGAGCGATCGAGCGCGGCTGCGGGATCGAATGCGTGGGGAAGCTGGATGGCGAGGTTGCCGTTGTCGCCGATGGGAGTGGGCGTGAGTTCGGCGGTGGAAGGGCTGAGTTCATAAAGCTCCCACTGGGCGAGGGCGGAGTTGAGCCAGGCCATGCGGGTGCGGGCGGTCGCGCCGAAGCCGGTGGGGACGATGACGCGGAGTCCATGGAAGATGCGGCGGCCATTACTGTGCTCGCGGCAGTAATCGAGCCAGAGAATGCCGAGGGTGAGCGCGCCATCGATGACGGCGGGAGGTTCTTCGGGGCCGACGCCGATGATGGCCCACGCGCATTGGCCTTTCGTCAGGATGCCGCGGGCGTAGGCGGGGCCGAAGCTGTGCTCGAGGTCCATGGCGGAGCGGAAGGATGCGGGGGTCCAGCCGGGGAGGTGGGTGGCGAGGGCCTGCTCGAGGGTGCGGAGGTAGCGGCGACGGGAAGTGTCGCGCGCGGTGGGGGTGCGGAAGTCGGGATCGGGGACGAGGGTGAGGGTTTGCGGTTTGCTTTGGCCGAAGCGGTGCGTTTCGAGGCGGAGGGTGTCACGGCGGGGCTGGATGGCGGAGACGGTGCGGACGAGGTTGCGATCTTCGGACCAGAGATGCAGCAGGCAGCGGCCGTGGTCGGCGGAGACGGAGCAACTGGCGAGGCGGAGATCGAAGAGGAGACGGCCGTCTTCGAGGATGGAGGCGTGGGGATGGCCGGCGAGGAAGTCCTCGATGGAACGGGCGAGCGCGGCGGCAACGGGAGCGGCGGATGGAGCAGCGGGAGGAGGCATCTGGTTCGATGGTCCGCGCCCGCTGTGGCTGGGGCAAGGGAAAAGACTACCAGCCCATACGCTTTCGTAATTCGACGACATGGGCGGTGTGGTGGCGGCAGTGCCAGGCGTAGAGGGCAGCCATTTCTGCGAGGGATTGACGGCCGTTTTCGGAATGGTCGTAGCCGCGCTGCCATTGATCTTCGGTGAGAGAGCGGAGGAGGAGCACCCAGCGGTAGTGCAGGGCATCGAGGAGACGGAGAGAGAGCTCGGGGGGCGCAGTGCGGGCGTCGTCGAGCTCGGCCCAGAGTTTCTCATCGTAGCCTTTGACGACGGGCCAATCCTCAGTGAGGGCGAGGCGGGTGCGGACGCAGGCATTCATGTGGCTGTCGGCAACGTGGTGGACGAGCTGTCGGACGGTCCAGCCGCCTTCGCGATAGGGGGTGTCGAGCTGGGCGGCGCTGAGGCCTTCGACGGCGGCGCGGAGGTTCTCCGGGAGCGCGGCGAGGGTGGCTAAATGAGACTCGTGGTCGGAGAGATTGGCTTCGGCGCGGCGGAATTTGCCGATGGGGTAGCGCGGGTCGGCAGCAGAGGGGACGGGTTGCGTTGCAGTGCCCATACACCGCAAGGTACACCGCGGGTCAGAGCCAGGACAAGGCAGGCTTCAGGGCGGGAAAGTGTGGGTGAGCGCGATGGCCTGCGCTCCGCATCGACCTAGGAGGGGCGATGGTTCGGCGTGCCGTTGTGGATCCTGTGATGATGGTGGTGATGGTGATGCGACGACGCGAACGCGGAAGCCGTGAACAGGAGCATGCAGCAGAGGAGGAGAAGCTTCTTCATAGTTATCAGAATGGCACGATCGGGTGTCGACTGTCTGCGGAATTCTGATGAAGAATCAAGGAGGGCATACAACGAAAGGGTTACTGTAGGGTAAGGGCTGCAGGACGTGGCGGCCGCGGGCGAGAGAGGGCAAGGCGTGGAGCATAAGCGGTATTTCTTCGAAAAATTTGGGATCACGGAGCGGCTGCTGGAGCGCTGCCTGGGCGAGGCGCTGTCAGCAGGCGGCGACTACGCGGATTTGTACTTCGAGTCAGTGGCGGCGACATCGCTGGGTCTGGATGAGCAGATTGTGAAGTCGGCGAGCCAGGGTGTGAGCGCCGGCTGCGGCGTGCGGGTGGTGAGCGGGGAGCGAACGGGATACGCGTATACCGACGATCTGGCGGCGGACCGGCTGCTGCGAGCGGCGCGGACGGCGGCGCTGATCGCGAACGGGCCAGCGAAGCAGCTGGTGCAGGGATTCACGGAGACGGAGACGCCGAATTTATATCCGGCGCCGGCGGCGGATCTGGATACCGATCTGGCGATGAAGCTGGAGCTGGTGATGCGGGCGGATCGCGCGGCGCGGAAGTACGATGCGCGGATCACGCAGGTGCGGGCGAGTTATGCGGACGAGCTGCGGCGGATTCTGATTGCGGCCTCGGACGGGACCTTTGCCAGCGACACGCAGCCTTTGGCGCGGATGAGCGTGTTCGTGATCGCGAAGGATGGGGAGCGGATGTCGAAGGGCAGCTCGGGCGGCGGCGGACGAGTGGAGATTGGCTACTTTATGGGTGCGAAGGGGCCGGAGCATTTCGCGGACGAGGCGGCGCGGACGGCGATTTTGCAGCTGAGCGCGGTGGCTGCGCCGGCGGGGGAGATGGAAGTGGTGCTGGGGCCGGGATGGCCCGGGGTTCTGCTGCATGAGGCGGTGGGGCACGGGCTGGAGGCGGACTTCAACCGGAAGAAGACGTCGGCGTTTGCGGGGCTCATCGGACGGCCGGTGGCGAGCAGCAAGGTGACGGTGGTGGACAACGGGCGGATGCCGTCGCGGCGTGGATCGCTGAACGTGGACGACGAAGGATCGGCGACGCAGGAGACGGTGCTGATCGAAAACGGCGTGCTGAAGGGTTATTTGAGCGACAAGCTGAGCGCGCGGCTGATGGGAATTCCGAGCACGGGCAATGGGCGGCGGGAGAGTTATCAGCAGATTCCGATGCCGCGGATGACGAACACATACATGCTGGCAGGGGACGATGCGCCGGAGGACATTATCCGCAGCGTGAAGCGCGGGCTGTACGCGGTGAATTTTGGCGGCGGGCAGGTGGACATCACGAGCGGGAAGTTTGTGTTCTCCGCGTCGGAGGCGTACCTGATCGAGGACGGGCGAGTGACGGCTCCGGTGCGGGACGCGACGCTGATCGGGAACGGGCCGGAGGCGCTCAAGCATGTGTCGATGGTGGGGAACGATCTGGCGCTCGATGAGGGGATTGGGACCTGCGGCAAGGATGGGCAGAGCGTGCCGGTGGGTGTAGGGATGCCCACGGTGAAGCTGGACCGGATGACGGTGGGGGGCACTGGGTCCTGACCAGACGGGCGGGCGCGCTTCGCGCACGGCGGGGAACTGAGATGAATTCAGCGGCGGTAAAGCCGGAAACCAGTTTGCAGGAGCTGGCGGAGTTTGTTGTGTCGCGGGCGCTGCTGGCGGGGGCGTCGGATGCAGAGGTGACGATCCGCGAGGGCGATGAGTTTTCGACGACGGTGCGGCTGGGCGAGGTGGAGACGCTGAAGGAGTCGGGATCGCGCGGGATTGGGCTGCGGGTGCTGACGGAGGCGGAGAATGGGTATCGGGTGGCGAGCACTTCGTCCAGCGATTTCACTCCGGAGGGCATCGAGCATCTGGTGAACGGCGCGGTGGCGCTGGCACAGGTGACGTCGGTGGATGCGTTTGCCGGACTCGCGGAGGCGGGGGAATTTGGGAAGCTGAGCGGGGACCTGGAGCTGTATCACGAGGACGTGTATTCGCTGCCGATCGACGAGCGCATCGCTTGGGCGCGGCGCGCGGAGGCTGCGGCGATGGCCGTCGATACGCGGTTGGTGAACAGCGATGGGGCGAGCTTCGATGCGGCGACGGGGCGGAGAGTGTTTGCCAACTCGCGGGGATTCGTGGGCGAGTACCGGTCGTCGTACTGCTCGATTGCGACGAGCCCGATTGCGCAGGGCGCGAATGGGGAGATGCAGCGCGACTACTGGTGGTCGCAGGCGCGGGCGTTTCGCGATCTGGACGATGCGGAGGATGTGGGGCGCCAGGCGGCGCGGCGGACGCTGCGGATGCTGGACGCGCGGAGGGTGCCGACGCAGCGGGCTGCGGTGGTGTTTGCGCCGGAGGTGGCGCGGGGACTGGTGGGGGCGGTGTTCGACGCGGCAGCGGGCGATGCGATTTATCGCGGAGCGTCGATTTTTGCGGGGAAGCTGGGGGAGGAGGTTGCGGCGTCTTCAGTCACGGTGGTGGATGACG
>JBEKIN010000289.1:0-6065 GCA_050011735.1 Acidobacteriaceae bacterium
CTCGGCGTGGTCCTGCTGGTTTGCGGCGGCGCGATTACCGGCCATCACGAGGTGACGATGATTGGCCTGGGTCTGATCATCTTCAGCAGCCTCTTCCACTAATCTTCGGCGAAGTCCTCCCGGAGTTCAGGCGAGGATTCCCAGTTTCTTCGCGGTTTTCCCGAGGATCTCGAGAGCCTGATCGAGCTGCTCGCGGGTGTGTTCGCTGGTCATGATGGTGCGGATGCGGGCTTTGCCTTCGGGGACCGTCGGGAAGGCGATGCCGGTGCCGAGGACGCCCGCTTCGAAGAGGGCGCGCGAGAAATCCATGGTCTGGCGGCCGTCGCCGATGATGATGGGCGTGATGGGGGTCTCGCTGGCAGGCGTATTGACGCCGCCGATGTTGAAGCCGAGGCGGCCGAGTTCGGCCTTGAAGTAGCGGGTATTTTCCCAAAGGCGATCGATGCGCTCCGGCTCTGACTCGAGCAGATCGAAGGCGGCGATGCAGGTGGCCGTGACCGATGGGGGGTGCGAGGTGGAGAAGAGGATGGGGCGGCCGCGGTGGTAGAGGAAGTCGATGAGGTCTTTGGAGCCGCAGACGTAGCCGCCGATAGCGCCGATGGCCTTGGAGAGCGTACCGACCTGGATATCGACGCGGCCGTGGCAGTGGAAGTGGTCGATGGAACCGCGGCCATTACGGCCCAGCACGCCTGAGGCGTGGGCATCGTCGACCATCATGATGGCGCCGTATTTCTCGGCCAGATCCGCCAGCTTGTCGACGGGGCCGATGTCGCCATCCATCGAAAAGACGCCGTCGGTGATGAGGAGCTTGCGGCCGGGCTCGTTCTGGATTTCGCGCAGCTGTTCTTCGGCGTGGGCGACGTCTTTGTGGCGAAAAACTTTGATCTTTGCGCGAGAGAGGCGCGCGCCATCGATGATGGAGGCGTGGTTGAGCTCGTCGGAGACGATGAAATCTTCTTTGCCGAGGATGGCGGAGACGGTGCCGGCGTTAGCGGTGAATCCGCTCTGAAAGACGACGCAGGCCTCGACATTCTTGAAGCGGGCGATTTTTTCTTCCAGCTCCATGTGGATTTTCATGGTTCCGGCGATGGTGCGGACGGCGCCCGAGCCGACGCCGTAGTCGCGAATGGCCTGGATGGCGGCTTCGCGCAGCTTTGGGTGGTTGCACAGGCCGAGGTAGTTGTTGGAGGCGAGATTGATAACGCGGCGGCCGTCGTAGGTGCAGACCGGCGCCTGCACATCATCGAGCACGCGCAGGCGGAAGTGGGTGCCCTTCTGCTTCAGCTCGTCGAGCTGGGCGGTGAGGTACTGGAGCTGCGGGCGTGCGGAGAGGGAAGCGGTCATGAAGGACCTCGGGAAATTGCGGATGGGCAACTAAAGATCGTAACTCCAGACGGGAGGCAGCGCGGCGGAATGCCGGGGTTGCTCACGTGCCGGAGACCCTGCCAGTCAGATACAATGAGTTTTCCAGCGCAGAGCCAGAGATTTCCTTCGGCAGGCAGGACGGCGGGGGGCGGAACGATGGCTGCGATGTTTTGTCGAAGAGAGTTCCTCACGAATGATTTCGCTGTTTCGGAAGCACATCGCCCCTCGGCTGACCCTCTATTGCGGACTGCTGACCAGCCTTTCCATTCTTAGTGCCGTCGCTGCGGGGCAAGCGCAGGTGGCTACGCGCACGCAGGTTTCGGTGCAGAAGAGTGACGGCGCGTTGTCATTCACAGCAAAGGTGGCAGATGCCGGTGGAGCGCCGGTTTCCGAAGGCTCGGTGAGCTTCGAGACGGCCAGGGGGTCGCTGGGCTCGGTCTTCGTCAAAGACGGATCGGCGACGCTGAACGTGAACAATCCGCCGCAGTGGGCGAAGACGGTCACCGCCGTGTATCACGGCGATGCTGCGTTCGCCGGATCGGCAGCCAGCGCCGGTGTCTCCGCGGATGACAGCGGGCTGCCGGGATTCACAGTCACGGCCAGTCCATCGTCGTTGTCGCTTGCACCGGGCCAGTTCGGAGCCGTGAACCTGACCGTCACTTCGCAAAACGGCTTTTCCGAGCAGGTGAACCTGTCGTGCTCGGGTATGCCCCTCGCCTCGGCCTGCAATTTCAACCCGGTTGTGGTCACTCCGCCGGCGAGCGGATCGAGCATCAGCGCGCTGCAGATCACGACGACGGCGGAGTCGGGCGTAGGCGCGAATCAGGCCCGCCTGGGACGATCGGGCGCGGTGTATGCGGTTGCGATACCCGGCATTCTGGCGCTTATTGGCGTGGGGGCGATCCGGCGGAGAAACCTCGGCGCGCTTCGGGCGCTGGGCCTGGTGATGCTGCTGGTAGCCGGCATGCTGGGGTTGAGCGCCTGTAACCCGCGCTACAAATACCTGAACTACCAGCCTTCGCCGAACTTTGGGACCGCCGCGGGGACCTACACGGTGGTTATCGCAGCGTATGCCACGGATGGCACGGCGATCACGTACGCGACTTCGTCCGATACAAGCTGCTCGGGCGCGGTGTGTCTGGCGCTGACGGTGCAGTGAAAGAGCAGCCAGTAGCCAGTAGCCAGTAGCCAGTAGCCAGTAGCCAGTAGCCAGTAGCCAGTAGGGTTTAGAGACTAGCGCCGCTTTGGTTGCTCCGATCCCGTGGTCTTTGAATCCACTTCTGGAATTTCCTTCGCACAATCAGCGATTCATACGACAGACCTGGATGACGCCGTTGCGCCAGGGGCAGGGGAATGCTGTCTTCGCGCTGGGCGGAAGCAGGAGCCAGGTTGCGCCGAGTGGTGCGAGGGCGGCGATGCGCTCCGAATCTGTCATGTGATCGATGTTCAGTTCCGCGTTACGCTGAAGTGCCCAGCGGTCCGCGAGCCGCGGGATCACGGCGACAATGCCGGCATCCTTATCGTCGGCGAGATGGTCGCGCTCGGCGATGGCGCGGAACCCCTGCTCGTCTTCTTCAGGCAGGTAGACCAGCCGCGGATCGAAGGCGAAGACGGCGTTACGCGGAGTGTAATCGCGAATCCAGAGGAAGGCTTGTTGGTAAGGGTTGGCAGGTTCTGCGCCTGGCCACTCGATGTGGTTGCTGCCGGTCCAGGAGAGGCGTTGCGCGGCGAACATTCCGGCGAAAAGCACGACAACCAGGGAGATTGCGGCTGTGCGTGATCGGGACGTCAACGCAGCGAGCACCCCGCCGCAGAGCACGACGCCGAGCGCGTAGATCAGATGGAAACTGCGCAGGGCCTGCAGGGGGACGAGCGAGTATGGGCCGGCGGGCGGGACAAACGCCGCCGCAATCACGATGTTCGCTGTTCCGAGCAGCAGGCACGCGAGGCAGATTGCGCCGTTGCGGCTGGCTGAACCGACTTGGCGCAGAGCCAGCGCAAAGAGAAGCAGAGGCAGAAAGAGGCCGAGCGTTTCATACCAGCGCCAGCGCGCGAGGAAAAGAAATGTCCGCTCCGGCAGGGAGATGGCCTGGCGATACGCGGGAGAGGCCGGGGCTCCGTGGGCAAGGCCGAACGCCACGCCGCAGGCGGCGATGAGAGCGACGCAGACAGTGAGCGCGAGGCGCGTGCGTCCGGAGGCGACCAGAGCGTGGAGAACGACGAAGGCGATCGTGTAGACGGCCATCAGAGGATGGATCAGAGCAGCGAGCGTCAACAGAACGATGGTGCGCAGCCATGCCCGATCGATGCAGGCGGCAACCGCCATCAGGCTCAGGGGCGTGGAAAAGGAGCGCGCGGTGACGTAAGGGTCCATGACGAAGAGTGCGGTTCCGGCGACGGGGAGGGTGAAGCAGACGGTTGCGAAGAGCAGGGAAGACCAGCGGGCTGACTCGTTGTTGAAGAGGCGCGCGGCCAGCTGCCAGCAGGCAGCGAGGAAGAGATAGATCGAGAGCAGATGGGCTGCCAGCAGCGCCCACGACAGCGGCACATGCGAAAGCCGAACGACGCTGGCCATCGTCCACGGGAAACTGGAAAGTTTGACGAAGGCGCTTGCGAAAACGGCATTGAGCGGGTACAGCGAGGGATCGAGAATGTGGCGCACGCCGGCGACGTAAATGCCCGCGTCTCCGGCATAGGGATGGTAGCCGTGCACGAGAAGGACGATGGGGGTGAGCAGGAGCGGGCCCAGGGATGACGGTATGGGTCGCGCCTGACGGTGGTTCGGGGATTGCTCGTCGATGATGAGCACGGGCGGCTGAGGGCCAGAGGTCGTGAGAGCAGGCGCAGTCGGCATTCGATTACAGACTCTGTTGTACAAGCTCGGTGGCCTGGGCAGCGAGGGCGGGGTCGTCGCCGAAGCCCTCGAGCCACTGGACGTCCGGCTCCCGTCTAAACCAGGTGAGTTGGCGTTTCGCATAGTTGCGGTGTGCCTGGCCGGTCGCGGCGATGGCTTCGGATTCGGTGATTTCGCCGCGCAGCATCGCGCGGGCCTGGCGGTAGCCGAGGGAATCGAAGGCGGGGGGCGAGTCGCCATATTTGCGGATGAGTCCGCGCGTTTCCTCCACCAGACCGTCGGCGAACATCTTCGCGGCACGGGCATCGATGCGGGCATAGAGATCCGGGCGGGGCGGGTTGAGTCCGATGCGGAGGAAGCGGTAGCCGGTGAGTGGTTCGCGTCCCGTTTTCCAGGCTTCGGTGAGAGGCTGGCGGGCAGCGAGGCAGATTTCGATAGCGCGGATGAGCTTGGGTTGGTCGTTGGAGTGGATGCGCCGTGCCGCGGCGGGATCGAGGCGGAGCAGGATACGGTGCAACCATCCTGGGCCATGGCGCTCGGCGCTGCGGCGAAGATGATCGCGGATTTCTTCCGAGCGCTGCGGCCCGGCAAAGAGGCCTTCGAGGAGGGCGCGCAGATAGAGGCCGGTGCCGCCAGTCACGATGGGCAGATGCCGGCGGGAGACGATGGTGGCCAGCGACTCGCGGGCGAGACGCGAGTAGTCGCCGGCCGTACAGAACTGGTCCGGAGCAAGGACGTCGATGAGGTGATGCGGGATTTCGCGGCGCTCCGCGGGTGACGGCTTGGCTGTGCCCACTTCCATCTCGCGGTAGACGGCGACGGAGTCGCAGCTGACGATCTCCGAATGAAAGCGGCGCGCGAGGGTATGGGAGAGCGCCGTTTTGCCGCTGCCGGTTGGACCGAGCAGCACAACCAGAAGAGGCTCCATAGAGATCAATCGCCCCGGCGAACGAACCGCGCGCCTGCGGGGACCCCGACGAGCCAGAGTAGCAAAGCGGATGCGAGGCGCAGCGGCTGGATCGGGCAGTGCTGCTTATGTGCAGGGACCAGGCTCAGTCTTCGCCAGCGAGACTGCGACACGTTCCAGAGAAGGAACTCAGCGATTGGCCATGCCGCGCGCGTTGTGCATGGGCAGAGTCGGCCCGTCGCACATGACGAGCGGGTGGTTTGCCGGGACAATTTTCCGTGTGGCGCGGGGACGGGCAGCGGGCGTGACGGGACTCACCTTGATGGCGGTTGTGGGACGAAGAGGAAGGGAAGGAGCCTCGGGCCCTGGGTTGTATTCTTTTCGGCCACCGATTGCGGCGACCATGGCGGGCGTGGCGACCATTGCGACGAAGGCTACGGCAAAAATCAGGTCATGCATTACAGCACTTCCTCGGAGAAAAGGAGCAACGTTTGGGCAACTCCCTGGGTATAACACTTCCATGGAGGATCGAGCAGTGCTGAAGTCCCCCATTTGAGAGTTACTAGTGACGGATGTACCGAAACTTTTGTACTGTCTGGGAAAGACTCGCCCAGGAACCGGTGCAGCCGGTCGGCCACGACCGGCTGTGCGGGCCAGGAGAGCCGCTTACTCCACTTGTTGCTTCGCTTTATAGCCGTCGCGAGCGATGACGTCGTACTTGACGGACTTGTGTTTCTCGTCCTGCATGCGCAGCGGGTGGCCTTCCTGATCGACGAGTTCGATGTGGATGCGCCGATAGGTCCCATCCATCTTGATGTTCGATGGCTTATAAGTAATCTGATATTGGTTACGGATGGATTCGTTGATCGCGGTGAAGTCATCCGGAAGTTCGGCGGTGAATCGGGGCTCAAAATACATGCCACCGGTCATCCGGGCGAA
>JBEKIN010000290.1:0-6275 GCA_050011735.1 Acidobacteriaceae bacterium
CAGCGAGGGATCGAGGCGCATGGCGTTATCGAGGTCGCGGCGAGCCTGCGCGAATTCGTTCAGATCGAGGAGCGTGGAACCGGCCAGCATCCACGAATCGGCGGCGTTGGTCATAGCGGCGGATTTCTCGACGCGAGCGGCGCCGTCGCGGGGATGGCCACCCCGGATCAGAGCCTCCCCCAGCGCATACTCGAAGTCCGGATTGGCGGCGTTGTCCGTTTCGAGGGGCGTCAGCATGGCGATCGCGTCGGCGGCTTTGCCTGATCGGGCCTGCGCGTCGCCCAGCAGGATCGCAACCCGGACATTGCGCGGGTCGGCGCGATGAGCAGCCTCGTACTGGTCGAGCGCGTCCGGCAAATCGCCCTTGCGGGAGTAGGCAAGGCCCAGATCGAGATGCACGGAGCCCAGTTGAGGAGCCAGCTTCAGCGCCGCCTGATATTGGGCGATAGCGGCGTCCAGTTGCCCGGTGTGGGCCAGGGCGGCCCCGAGGTTCACGCGCGCCGCCAGGGTCTCGGGCCGCATCGCAAGAAGCGCCCGGTAATCGCGGATGGCGGCGGCAAAATCGCCCTTTTGCTGCTCCTCGATGGCCCGGCTCAAAAGCTGGTCAGGAGAGGCGTCCTGCCCGAACATCGTCGCACAGAGCAGCAGTACCAGAGAGACCAGACCAACGCGCATCGCCCCCAGAATAGCCTGGAATCGCCGGGACGATTGCGCGATAATAGAGGGTTTGCGGGGCTGGTCATGAAAACGAAATCTGCTCTCTTCCTCCTTCTGCTTTTCTCCTTCCTGGTATTCTTCACCGACGCCGCTTTGGGGCAGGGTGTTCCCACCGGGGGCGGTACCGGCACCGAAACCAGGCCCGATTCCATCCAGGACCTCGGTTACATGGGCTACATGGCAAATTCACCCGGAGGCGTGGCTGCTGGTTCCGGCCTGTTCGGCAAGGTGGCCGTGGAAGGCAACCCGCTCCTGTGGGAGCCGATCATGGTCACGGTCTCCTGCGCGACCGGAAAGACCGATCTGACCACGGGGGCGGGGCCCGACGGCCGGTTCGCCATCACCAGAGTGAATCTCCCCGCCGCCTATACGCTGGATGGCGATGTGCGCCGCCAGATGGAACAGCATTTTGAGGGGTGCACGGTTCGCGCAGAACTGGCCGGATATCGCTCGACCACCGATACCATCACCGAGCGTGTGTTGCGGGACAAGCCCTTCCTTCAGGACATCACTCTCAGCCCGGTGGAAGATGCGCCGGGAACCGACATCAGCTCCGTAACCGGCCCCCCGTCGCCGGAGGCTCAGAAATACTTCGAGAAGGCGCACGAGGAGTGGATGCATCGCAACATCGATGCCGCAAAGAGCAGCCTCGAAGAGGTGGTCAGGATCGATCCGAAGTTCGCTGAGGCCTGGTATCTGCTGGGCCGCCTGCAAGCCCCAACGGATCTGAAAACGGGGACCGCGTCGCTCCTGCAGGCGCAGACTGCCGATCCCCGGTTTGTCCTGCCCTGCATCTGGCTGGCTACCATCGCGATTCAGCAGCGGAACTGGCAGGAAGCGAGTGAGTGGGCTTCGCGCGCGCTCGACCTTAATCCCACGGGAACCCCGCGCATTTGGTACCAAAACGCCGTGGCCGATTACCGGCTGGGCAAAAACGAAGCCGCGCGCACCAGCGCTGAACACGCGCTGGCCATGGACCCGGAGCACAACGTCCAGAATGCCGAAGACGTGCTCGCACTCTCCCTCATCGCCAAGGGGGACTATTCGGCAGCGCTGGATCATCTGCGCAACAGCCTCACCTATACGCCCTCCGGGCCCGACGCGGAACTGATCAAACGGCAAATCGCGTTTGTGGAACAGAGAACCGCCGCCGACAAGAAGTAATCGACCCATCGATGAACAGCGGCAAACAGATCTCGGCGGCCCCAGGCATACCGCCCGCCTGAAGGTCTGGAATCCCGTTGCCCTGCTGCTAATCTAAACACTGTCCCATTCAGCAACTTCATTCCCCCTGCCTTCGTCGCGCTGCGGCCGCACTCTGTGAAGACTCGGGGATTGCGGCGTCGCACCCGGGATGCGCGGCCAAAGATCACGGCACGACACGGACTAGTCACTTGGCGGAACTGCATTACGACGAGGCGAACTGGAAGCCGA
The DNA here is from genome assembly GCA_050011735.1 of Acidobacteriaceae bacterium. Taxonomy (GTDB): domain Bacteria; phylum Acidobacteriota; class Terriglobia; order Terriglobales; family Acidobacteriaceae; genus Palsa-343. The sequence goes on from JBEKIN010000290.1 coordinate 2,152, forward strand.
GCCATAATCCGTGGCTGGTGGCGCTCACCGTCACCCTGGCGACGTTTATGGAGGTGCTGGACACCTCCATCGCCAATGTCGCCCTGCCGCATATGGCGGGCACCCTGGGCGCGAGCCAGGAAGAAGCCACCTGGGTCCTCACCAGCTACCTGGTTTCCAGCGCCGTCATCCTGCCTATCTCCGGCTGGCTGATGGCGCGCATGGGCCGCAAGCGCTTTTACATGACCTGCGTCATGCTGTTTACGATTTGCTCCATGCTGTGCGGTCTGGCTCAGTCCCTCCCCTTGCTGGTGCTCTTTCGCGTGCTCCAGGGAGTGGGTGGCGGAGGGCTGGCGCCCAGCGAGCAAGCCATTCTTGCCGATACTTTCCCGGTCAGCAAGCGCGGCCAGGCCTTCGCGGTCTATGGGATGGCCGTCGTCGTCGCACCCGCCATCGGGCCCACTCTCGGCGGATGGATCACCGACAACTTCAACTGGCACTGGATTTTCTTCATCAACCTGCCCGTGGGCCTGCTGTCGCTGTTCCTCACCCAGCGCATGGTCGAGGACCCTCCTTACCTGAAGGAGGAACAAAAAGTCACCGGGCGCGTGGATTTCATGGGCCTCGGCCTCATCTCCGTCGGCGTGGGTTGCCTCGAGTTCGTGCTCGATAAAGGCCAGGAGAAGGACTGGTTCGGCGATTCGAACATCACAGCCTTCGCCATTATCGCGGCCTGCACGCTGGTGGCATTCGTATGGTGGGAATGGCGGCACGAGGATCCCATCGTCGATATCCGGCTGCTCAAAAACCGTAACTTCGGCACCGCTGTTTTTCTCCAGTTCGTCCTGGGCATGGTGCTGTTTGGCACGACCGTCCTGATCCCACAGTTCCTTCAGGTGTTGCTCGGTTACACCGCCGAGCGCGCCGGTATGGTCTTGTCGCCCGGAGCCCTGGTGCTGATGTGTACCATGCCGATTGCGGGACGCCTCGTCAGCAGCGGTAAACTCGACCCGCGCCTGCTGGTGGCCATCGGCTATGCCATCACTGCGGTGGGGCTGTTCAATCTCACTCGACTCGACCTGGGAGTCTCCTTCGGCCAGATCACGCTGTGGCGGGCGTACCAGGTCATGGGACTGTCCTTCGTTTTCATCCCCATCAGCACGCTCAACTACCTGGGCGTTCCGCGCAACAAGAACAATCAGATTTCCAGCTTTTCGAATTTTGCCCGCAACATCGGCGGGTCGGTGGGCACGGCCCTGCTGACCACATTTCTGGAGCGAACCCGCCAAACCCACATTGCGACCCTCAGCGCGCATGCGGTGGCCGGGAGTCCGCAGTTTTCACGTTTCGTTGACGCCACCCGGCAAGCGCTGGAGCGCCTTGGGCAAAGCCCCGACGTCGCAAAGCAGTTTGCCATCGGCAATGCCTGGCAGTCCCTCAACCGGCAGGCGCAGATGCTGAGCTACCAAAATGCCTTCTGGGGGCTCGGCCTGATCATCGCCTGCCTCATTCCCCTCCCCTTCATCATGCGCCGGCCGCCACGCAGGCAGCCCGCGCCTGAGGAATTGGCCGGCCATTAACAGGCTGTGAAAACCCTTGTGACGGATGGCTGCCCCGCATATCCTTATTGACTAACAATGGACTTCGAAAATCTTCGGACGTTTCTGGAAGTCAGCCGCCTGAAGAGCTTTTCCCGAGCCGCACAGAAGCTCCTCCGCACCCAGCCGGCCATCTCGGCACAGATTCGCACCCTCGAGCAGGAGGTGGGCGCGCGCCTTTTCGATCGCGACGGCGGAAAGGTCACGTTTACCGCGGCCGGCCGGCTCTTCGAGCCCTTTGCCGAGTATTGCGTGGATCGGCAGAAGCACATTCTGCTCGCCATTGCCGAGCAGGAGCGCTCGCCGCGCGGCGAGCTGGCCATCAGCGCGAACGAGGCGACCCATCTTTATGTACTGCCCCAGGTGTTCGCGCAGTTTCGGCGGCAGTACCCGCGGGTCATGCTCAGCGTGGTGCGCGCGGAGCGATTGCGGACCCTCGAAAACGTGGTGAACCGAGAGGTGGATTTCGGCGTTGTGTCCATGCCCGTACGCGATACCCGGCTGACCGTGGAGCCGATCCACCGCGACGAGCTGGTACTGGTGGCCCCGCGGGGTCACCCGCTGGGCGGTCGCGAGACGGTGCGCTTGCAGGAGGCGGCCAGGTATCCACTGTTGCTGCCGGCCCACGGACGCCGCCGCGAGCAGCTCGACGAGCTTTTCCGCGTCAACGAAATTGTCCCCCGCGTGGCCATGGAAGTGGAGTCCAGCGAGATGCTCAAGCGCTACATCAGCGTGGGGCTGGGCCTGGGATTTCTGCCCCGCACCAACGTCGCCGAAGAGGAGCGGGCCGGAGTGCTGCACCTTCTGGCGCTCGACGGAGTCCGCCTCGCGCGGGATCTGGCGCTGGTTTTCCGCAAGGATCGCCAGTTATCGCGGGCGGCAAAGGAATTTCTGGAGATCGCGACCGAACCCTTCAAAAAACGCGATCACGAAGCAGGCGCCGCGCGGGGCCGCAGTGCCGTATGATTGAAAACGGCGTGAATTCATTCAACCGGTGTCCCCGGCGGCATTGCCCGTGTGATATGTTGCAGCGGGGTTCAGTTTTTTCAGGCCGATCAGGGCTCCGGACATCAGACCGAGCGGAGGGTTCGAGAATTGGGAAAAAGCATGGTCCCGAGGCGGCTGTTTTTTACCAAGGGCGTTGGGAAACATAAGGAACGGCTGACCTCCTTTGAGCTGGCACTGCGCGATGCCGGCGTTGCGGCGCACAACCTGGTGCGCGTTTCATCGATTTTCCCGCCCCAGGCGAAGCTCATCGGGCGCAAAGAGGGTCTGAAATACCTGAGTCCGGGCGAAGTGGTCTTCGCTGTTGTGGCTGAAAACTCGACGCGCGAGCCACACCGGCTCGTAGCGTCCAGCATCGGCGTGGCGATTCCGAGTGATCGTAACACTTACGGTTACTTAAGCGAGCATCACAGCTTCGGAGAGACCGAGGATCAGGCCGGAGAATACGCCGAAGAGCTCGCCGCGGAGATGCTGGCCACAACCCTCGACGTGGATTTCGATCCCGACAAGAGCTGGGACGAGAAAAAAGAGATTTATCGCATTTCCAACAAGATTGTCCGCACCGCAAACGTGACGCAGTCGGCCATTGGCGACAAACGCGGGCTCTGGACGACCACGATTGCGGCGGCAATTCTGATTTTCGAGTAGTCGGAGCAGATACGAGCCGGGGCGTGGGCCAAATGGCCTGCGCCTTTTGCTTATTTCCGCCGGATTCGTAACCGCAGCAGGCACAATTATGGAAGACAACAGCACATTTCGGGTCGGCCTCGTGCAGATGAGCTGCGGACCCGACCCGGACGCCAATCTGGAGAAGGCCGCCGAGCGCGTGCGCGATGCGGCGCGTCTGGGAGCGGCCGAGAAGCTGGGCGCCGTGGCCCGCGAAGAGAAGGTCGTGGTGATCGCGTCGCTGTTCGAGCGGCGTGCGCCCGGCCTCTATCACAACACCGCCGCGATCCTTGAAAAGGACGGCCGCATTGCGGGTTTGTACCGGAAAATGCACATCCCCGACGATCCGCTCTATTACGAGAAGTTCTACTTCACGCCCGGTGATCTCGGATTCCGCGCCTTCGATACTTCAGCGGGAAAAATCGGAACGCTCGTGTGCTGGGATCAGTGGTATCCGGAAGGTGCGCGGATCACCGCGCTGCAGGGCGCGAATGTTCTGTTTTACCCGACTGCGATCGGCTGGCACCCGCAGGAAAAGGACGAGTTTGGCACGGCGCAACACGATGCCTGGCAGACCATCCAGCGCTCACACGCCATTGCCAACGGCGTCTATGTCGCCGCGGTCAATCGTGTCGGCGTGGAGCACGGCGATGTGCGCGGCAATCGCCTCGAAGGACCTGGACTGGAGTTTTGGGGTGGATCGTTCCTGGCCGATCCGTTTGGACGCATTATCGCTAAAGCCAGCCACGATCGCGAAGAGATTCTGATCGGCGAGATCGACCTGCGCCAGCTGGAAGATATCCGCCGCAACTGGCCGTTCCTGCGCGACCGGCGCATCGATGCGTATGGGCCCATCGTCAACCGCTTCCTGGACGG
>JBEKIN010000291.1:0-5571 GCA_050011735.1 Acidobacteriaceae bacterium
CCGCCGTCACGACGCTGACCAGATAGAACGCCCCTGCGATCCTGGCCCGCAAACGCGGCGACATCTCCCCCTTCGTTTCCGTCATCTCCTCACCTCGGCTGCTCATAGACCCTTCCCCCTCCGAAATTCTCGCACCACCTCCGCGGGATCGCGATGATCGCCATCCACCGCCTCATTCATCGCCCGCATCTCCTTCGCGTTGATATCCCCCGCCAGATCCGCCAGCGCATTTGCGATCTGCGGCCACCGCTGCAGCGCCTCCGCCCGAATCAGCGGCACCGCCTGATATGGCGGGAAATAGTGTCGATCGTCCTGGAGCGCCATCAGCCCCAGCGCCTCGATCGGCCCATCCGTCGAATTCGCCGCGATCATGTCTACCTGATGCGCTTCCAGCGCCCGATACAGCAGCCCCAGATCCATCGTCCTCGGCGGCCCGTCGAATTTCAATCCATAGGCCGCGCTCAATCCCGGCAGCCCATCCGGCCGCTGCTCGAATTCGTATCCCACCCCCAGATGCCACTGCGGCGTGTATGGCGTCGCCTCGCTCAGCGTCGTTAGATGCGACCGCCGCGCATCGTCTCCGCGAATCACCATGGCAAACGTATTCTCAAACCCCAGCGACGGCCCCACCACAATGTGATACTTCGACTGATACAAGTCCCGCACCGTCCTCCACACCCGCATCGGGTCACGATCCACCGGCTGCTTCAGGATCGCCGTCAGCGCCGTCCCCGTGTATTCCACATAGCCGTCGATCCGCCCCGCCACCATCGCCTGCTGGCAAATGTAACTGCCCGCCAGATAAAACCGCCGCTCCACCTTCAGATTCGTCTTCGCCTCGATCTCCTGCGCCAGGAGCTCCCCCAGCACCACCTGCTCCGTGAAATTCTTCGCCCCAATCACCGGCCGATCCTGGCGCGGTGGCGAGCATCCCGCCACCAGCACACAAAATGTCACCACGACCGTCACAAATATCCGTCTCACGCCGCCGTCCCTGGCCCCGGAACCCGAAACCACCGCTCCATCAGCCCCAAAGCCCCATCGCACCCCAGCGCCAGCAGCGCCGCCGGAATCGCCCCGGCCAGCACTAGCCGATTATCCACCGACGCCACGCCGCGAAAAATCAGCTCCCCCAATCCTCCTGCGCCCACCGCCGCTGCAATCGTCGCAATCCCCACGCATGTCACCGTCGCCGTCCGCAGTCCCGCCAAAATAAACGACGCCGCCAGCGGCAGCTCTACCTTGAAGAATCGCTGCGTATCCGTCAGCCCCAGCGCCCGCGCTACTTCAATCAGCGCCCGGTCGATCCCCTGAATCCCCGCATACGTATTTCGCAGAATGGGCAGCAGCGCATAAGCCGTCAGCGCGATAATCGCCACCCGCGCCGCGCGCTCCCCCAGCCACGGCAGCGGCAACAGAAATCCAAACATTGCCAGCGACGGAATCGTCTGCAGCACATTCGCCACGCCAATCACCGGCTTCGCCCATCGTGGAGACCGCGTCAGCCAAACGCCCACCGGCACAGCAATCGCCGTCGCAAACAGCATCGCCGCTCCGGTCAACCACAAATGCTCCACCGTCAGCTCGGCAATCTCGCCGCCGTACTGTCCCAGAAATCCGCTCATGCGCGCTTCTCCTCAGCAGCCCGCTCTTCGCCGCGATGAAACGCCTGCACGTACTCCGCGACCTCCGGCTGCTGCGACCGCAAAAACTCCTCCGGACCCAGATTCGCCACCAGCCTGCCCGCGCTCAGCAGCACAATCCGGTCTCCCAGATACAGCGCCTCATCCAGATCGTGCGTCACCAGCAGCACCGTCTTCTTCAGCCGCGCCATCAGCCCGCGCATCATGTCCTGCATCTCCGCACGTGTCAGCGGATCGAGTGCCCCAAACGGCTCATCCATCAGCAGCACACTGGGCTCTGCCGCAAGCGCCCGCGCCAGCCCCACCCGCTGCCGCTGCCCACCCGACAGCTGATGTGGATACCGTCCGGCAAACTGTTCCGGTTCCAGTCCCACCGCCCCCAGCAGCGCATGGCTCCGCCGCACCCGCTCTTCGCGCGGCCGCCCCTCCGCCTCCAGCACCAGCGCCACATCGCGCTCCGCCGTCATGTGCGGAAACAATCCCGTCTCCTGGATCACGTACCCAATACTCCGCCGCAATGCGATCAAGTCCGCCTCGCGCGCGCTTCTGCCCGCCACCAGCACCTCGCCGCTCGTCGGCTCCACCATCCGGTTCACCGTGCGGAGTAGCGTCGTCTTGCCTGACCCGCTCCGCCCCAGCACCGCCGTCGTCGTGCCTTCTTCCACTGCGAGCGAAATCCCGTCCAGCAGCAGCCGTCCCTCGGCCGTCGCAAAGCACACGTTCCGAAACTCGATTGTCGCGCTCATCGCCCCCCTCAGTGTAGGGGCGAAATCCTTCCTTCGACCGCCGAATTGCTTCGGCGAATCCAAAGAAAAAGCCCGCGCCAGGCGGGCTCATTTCTCCGGCCGGACAAAACTCCCGGCCCAATCCGCACCTTACTTGCCGACCACGATCACCTCGAAGCTCCCCGGCACAATCGTCGGTCTCGGCCGCGGATTATCCGGAGTCGCCGCTGGCCGCGGTCCAAATTCCGCCGTCACCAGGTACAAATGCGATCCGTCGGGATCCATGGCCATCGTCCGCGCCCCGCGCTTCGTCGGCAGATCCTGGACCACGGTGTAATGATCGGGGTCGTCTTCATGGACCACCGTCCGCGTCCCGCTCCCGCCATTGGAGCTGAACGCAAATTGATCTGTCGCCGAGAACCGCGCCGCATCCGGACCATCCCCAATCGCCGGCGTCGCGATCACTTTGCCGGTCTCTGCATCCATCACCGCCATCTTCCCGCCATCGCACACCGCGAACAGCCGGTGGTGCGTCCGGTCGATCGCCAGTCCTGAAGGGCTCTCGCAAGGAGCAGTTGGCCATGTCCCTGTCACCGTGTGCGTCCTCGCATCGATGCTCACAATCTCGCTCTTGTCCTCGATGTTGTCGTACACGAACCCGTTCCCATCCGCGACCGGAAACTCCGGCTTCCCCGGCAACGCCACCGTCGCCACCACTGCATTGGTGGCTGTGTCGATCACCGTTGCGTCGTGGCTGCGTCCGTTGAACGCCCACACCGTCTTCGTCACCGGCTCAAACACTGCGCCATCCGGACCCGTCCCCGCCCCAATCGTCTTCTCGATCGTGTTCGTCTGCCGGTTGAACTCCGCCACCTGGTTCGCGCCGCCATCGGTTATGTAACCATGCACTCCATCCGACGAGAACACCACCCCATGCGTCCCGTGCAGCCCCGTGATGTCGCCCACCTGCTTGCCGTCGCTGGTATCCACCACGATCACATGATTGCCGCGCGTTACATAAAGAAGCTTCGACTGCGGATCGACAGCCATGTAATCCCACCCGCCGTCGCCGCCAACCTTCCACTCCTGCACAACGTGAAATGGGCCGGCCGGCGTACTCTGTCCCCGCGCCGGCCCGCTCATCGCAACCACGCAACCCGCTACAGCGAACCACGCCGCTCCCCGGAAATTTCTCATGATGGACTTTCTCTCCCGCCTGACCAGCAAGCCCAGCCAGACTACTCCGGATTCCTGAATCTTCGCTGAAGACACCCCGGCAGATTTCACCGGCCCGTATCACTGATCACTGTTCACTGATATACCCTGTGCCCGGACCTTTTGCTCTCGCCCGCGCATCGAATCCCTGGGTTAAGCTGACAAGTTAAGCTGAAAGTTGAACCTCAAAGAATGCACCTTCACCCGCAATTGATTCAGCAGCTTGCGGCCCCGGTTGTGGCGGCCCTCGTCTCGCCCACCGCCGCCGCCGAGGAGGCCCTCAACTCCACCTACGTCAAGTTCTCCCTCCTCGCCCTCAGCTCCATCTTCTTCCTCGTCGATCCCTTCGCCGCCATCCCCTCCTTCATCGCCATCACCTCCGGCATCGAACCCGACCGTCGCCACCGCATGGCGCGCAAAGCCGCCCTCACCTGCTTCATCGTCCTCATCTCCTTTGCCCTGGCTGGTCAGTTCATCTTCTCGCTCTTCGGCATCAAGCTCCCCGCCTTTGAGATTGCCGGCGGCCTCATCCTGATGCTTATCGGCATCGACATGATCGAGGCTCGCCGCTCCCCCACCCAGGAATCCCAGGGCGAAACCGAGGAAGCCGCCGCCAGGGAAGACGCCGGCATCGTCCCCCTCGGCATCCCCATGCTCGCTGGTCCCGGCGCCATCTCCAGCGTCATGGTGCTCGTCGGCCAGGCCCCCAACCACTGGCAAATGCTGGCCATCCTCGGCTCCATCACCATCACTGCTCTCATCAGCTACTTCGTCCTCGCCGGCGCCGATCGCATCCGCGTCTTCCTCGGCGAAACCGGCATCCGCGTCCTCGTCCGCATCATGGGACTCCTCCTCGTCGCCCTCGCCATGCAATTCTTCGTCAACGGCCTCACCGACCTCGGCCTCATCCACCGCCATTGAATTTCAACAGCTTCGCCCGTTTTCAATAGCTTGCGCCCATCCTGCCCCTCACGTACGATCAATCAAGTCGCTTTCCGCGCGTCGGTTTGCGATTCGCAGCCAGTCATGGTAAAGTGGAAAAGATTGATAGCAGTGGCAGGGCTTCGCGGACGGGTTCTTGTGATCCGGTTGTGAAGAAGAGCGAAGCGGATCTGTTCGACACTCGGTGCGCCAGGGGCGCACGGTAAGCCAGACAGAAAAATCCATTGCAAGCGGAGTCGAGGGTTTTGCATGCCTCGAAAACTCCTCATGGGCGGTCAGCCGCCCCCGCGAGTTGTGCTCGCGGAAAGGTCTTTCAAAAGTTTGGCGCTTCCCGGGTTTCCCTTCCACACAGAAGGGCCTCGGTAACACGCGAACGGCACGCTAGGGTGTCAGGCAAGTTAATCGCTTGACCTTGACAGGTGCCATCGAGATTGGATAATCTCGAAAAGTTCGCGCAAAAATGAAGCGCAACAAGTTCGAGGACTCGCAACCGATTGAAAAATCAGTTGCGGCCTTGATCCAAAGCGGTCCGCTCAGGCGGTCAACCGTTAAGGATCTTTGACAATCAGGTAGAACATGCCAGTCGTGAGAATGCGGAAAGATCTGGTTTGATCATTCTCACAATGTAGTGCTTCGCTGCGTTTTCGAGCGCAGGCGAAGCCGGATTTCCCTCCGGCGACCTCCGTCGACGGTTGGGAATCCTCAGGTTTCAAACGAGAGTTTGATCCTGGCTCAGAATCAACGCTGGCGGCGTGCCTAACACATGCAAGTCGAGCGAGAAAGTGGAGCAATCCATGAGTAAAGCGGCGCACGGGTGAGTAACACGTGACTAACCTACCCTCGAGTGGGGAATAACCTGGGGAAACCCGGGCTAATACCGCATAACACCTACGGGTCAAAGGAGCAATCCGCTTGAGGAGGGGGTCGCGGCAGATTAGTTAGTTGGCGGGGTAATGGCCCACCAAGACGATGATCTGTATCCGGCCTGAGAGGGCGCACGGACACACTGGAACTGAAACACGGTCCAGACTCCTACGGGAGGCAGC